>JAZGEW010000013.1:0-66878 GCA_036478875.1 Promethearchaeia archaeon
AAAAATTAGGAATATTATTTGAGCCTGTATCATAAGGAATTCTTTATTTTAGAAAAATCTATAAATAATCAAATATTGTAAAACTTAACTTTTTATGACTCTACTTTTAAAAATAAATATAATTGAGTTGAAATGTCTCTTAAATTAGAAGATGTTAAAGGTCTTGGTAAAAAGATTGATACTTTAAAAGACACTGGAATAGATTCTGTTGAAAAATTAGCAAACTCTAAATTAGAAGTGCTAACTGAGTTAAAAGGAATTGGGAAAGCCACAGCAGAAAAATTAATAGATAACGCAAAAGAACTACTACAAAAAGAAACTAAAGAAGGGGAAACAGATCTAACTAAGAAGGAAGAGGAAGAAGATGAAAAGAAAATCCAAGAAGAGATTAAAAAATTAGAAGAGAAGAAGGCAAAGTTACAGAGGAAAAAAGTAGAAGAAGGAGATTTCATCCTTGTCAAAATAACTGCTCGAACCCAGAAAGGTCGAATTTTTAGAGTTTCTTCTGAAGATGATGCAAAAAAAGCGGGAATATATGATGAAAATAAGGCTAAACAAGGATTTTATACTCCTGAATTTGTTATAGTAGGGAAGCCAGGGTTTTTAAATGAAGGTCTTACTGAAACAATCAAAGAAATGAGTTTTTTTGAAAAGAAATCGGTAAGAATACCCCCTACCAAAGCTTTTGGAAAACGAGATCCCCAAAAGATTGAAAGAATTGGTATTGCTAAATTTAGAAAAATGAATGAAGGAAAAAATCCTGAAATTGGTCAGGAATTCGTTAAACAAACTCAAGGACAAACGCAGAGGGGGACTGTAACGAATGTTTTACAAGGAAGAGTTATAGTCGATTATAACCACCCCTTAGCAGGGCAAAATGTCGATTATAATCTAGAAATAATAGATCAAATAGAAGATTTCAATGAAAAAATAGAATATTTTATGATAAATAAGGGAATTCCTCAGGAAAATATTTCTGATTTTCAAGTCAGTTATATTCCTAAGAATAAAACTCTTGAGATTACAATTCCAAAAATGTTTCTTTTTCAGAACCTAACATATGTTAAATTTGGGCTTGCTATGGATCTTCAAACTCATATGGCAGAAGAAATAGATGATGTTAAATTTATAGAAGTTTTTGAAAAAATTCCTATACCCGCAACTCCATCTGAATCTGTTATGAAAAAAGTTGAAGAATTTAATAAAGAACAAGAAGATAAAGAAGAAAATAAAGAATGATATTTATAATTCAAAAAGAAATCTAAGTTACCCGTATTTTTGTGACTAGTTCATCCTTTTTTTTTTCCCTCTGCTTCTTATATTCAGTTTTTTTCTTTCGATATTGAGAACGTTTTCGTTGATATTCCTTCCTTTTTTTTGGAGCTTTACCTTTTTTTTTTAAATACTCTTTTTTAGCCTTTTTATATTCCTTTTTAGCTTTTTTGTATTCCTTTTTAGTCTTTTTATATTTTTTATATTTCTTCTTTATTTTATTACGGAGATCCTTACTAATATCTCCTACTCCTAATTCGTTTAATTGTTTTTTAAATTTCTCGAAAGATTCAAATCTAATTACTATAATCCCTAAATCTCTAGCAGGAACTAAATTTTGAATTTTATCATCAATAAAGATACATTTTTTTGGTTTTGTTTCCAACTTTTTCAATACATACTTGTATTTATTCATATCTGGTTTGATAAAACCAATTTCATTAGATAAAAACACATTATCAAAAATATCATAAAAACCTTTTAAAAAATTCGATTTGGCATGTATATCATGAGTATTCGACATTAAACTTACAATATAATCTGCTTGATGCAAGCGTTCTATTATTTCTGCCATTTCTGAGGATACATTTGTTACTTGAGAATATAGATCAAACCAAAGCTCAACATAATATTCCACGTTTACTTTTTTAATAGGTAAAGCTCCTTCTTTTTGAAAAGGATAATAATATTTTTTGAAAATTTTTTCTAAAAAATCTCGAGAGCTGATTCTTCCAGAACTTAAACTTCTTTTTGTTTTTCTAATATAGGAGTGGTCATCACGGGGAATAGATACGTTTAAATCTGCTTCAATCATATCAAGTAAATTCTTTAAAACAAAATTTTTCTCAATCATTACGCCCCCAAAATCAAAAATGAAATGACGAATCTTCCACAACCTGACTTTTTGTTTCTCTCCATAAATCTTATATTTTTCAATTTCTTTCTGGGCATTCATTTCCTATAAACTATTAATCAAAAATCATTAATTTTTTTAATTTTTCTTTAAATTCTCATATTTCTCTAAAATAAGTTTACAAATACTGTCAACAGGTGAAATTTTACACTTCCAATTTGTAAATTCCGGAAATGAACCCGGATCAACTACATATAACTTATTACTAGATTCTTCCCGTACAATGTCTAAATGTCCAAATAATAGATCTCCATTAAAAAAATTTTTCCATTTGTTAATTAAATCTCGTATATCATCTGGAGTTTCTATTTTTTCCATATCAACATGTTCATTTGATAAAGGAGGTTTAATTAAAGTACAGATTTCATTATCAATAAAATAGACATTATAATGAATCCCTTTAATAAAATTTTCTAAGTATAATATTGAGTTATTTTCTGCTTTTAAATCTTCAGGTGAACTAATAATTCTAACTCCTTTACTCCCTGAACCCATGATTGGTTTTAAAATAAAAGGATAATCATTTAAATCTAATTGATTTCTAAACGTTTCGCCCGTACCTAAATAAATTTCTGGAGTTAGTAAACCTATTTTTTTCATTAATAAATGCGATTGTATTCGATTTTTCTGCATAAATGATATTTGGGGTTTTGGAATAACAGGAATATTGTTTGCTTCCAAGAAATAACCAGCATAAAGAAAAAATAGATTTTTTGATTTTAATATATAAAAATCATTATTTAGAAGAGTAGGATTTATAATTAAGTTCTTTAGAGTGTAAATAGAAACGGTATATCCTTTATTCTCTAAACATTCTTTTATCTTCCCAGCCATCATTGTATTTCTTTTCGATAAAATTCCAATATTCATTTTCCTTATAATTATTATTTTTTTGCTAGTTCTAATAATAAATCTGCTACTATTTTATGACCGTTCTTAATATAGTTGAAATTTGGAGTACAATTGATATCTGTTAAAAAGTATTGATCATTAGATTTTAAAAAGTCTAATGATGTTAATTTTAAATCCATAACTTCCATTGCTTTATAGCAATATTCTTTTAATTCAGGAATTTCTTCGATCTTTCTTCTCGATTCTGTCTTATTAGGATTTACTAATATAGGTAATTGTTTATAAAAATAAACATCATCTCCAATCCCGTAGATTTTATATTCCCATTTGCTTTTTATAAATTTTTGATAATAAAGATAATTATATTTCGGATCAGTTTTATCAACTTCATTTAAAGCTCTTTCATCTGCTACATTCAGCCGCCCATTAACTTTATTGACTATTGGTTTAAATTTATAATTTTTCTGATCTATTATATTTTTTATAATATAATCTCCAAATGGGGGATTACTCCCTTTAGGATTCAATGAGAAGTTTGGTACTGGTAGTCCAGCTTTCTTCAAGATAACACTATTCAAAAACCTATTAATTGCTAACCAAGTACCTTTATAAGAATTTATTAAAGGAATAGAAGAATCTTCTTCAATAAATTTCATAAATGCTAAAACTAACTCACCTTTCGCTTTAGTGAAGAATAAATCTTCATCATTATTAAAATTTGACCCATTTAATAGAAAAGACTCCTCTATATATATTTTTACTTCTGCTTTAGATTTTAAATATTTTAAGAATTCAGTGACTTTGTATTTGAGATGGTATTTATCGATTAATATTCCTATTTTTTTCACACAATTTACCTTGTAAGCTTATTTTTTAAAAAAAAGGTTTATCTCTATAATATTAAATAAAAAAAATATATAATTTAAATACAATTAAAAATAAAATTTAGATTATATGGTTTACGATTGAAGTATTAATTTCTAAGTTACTTGAAATTGAATAGATCTTTTACTACTGAGGTATCGAAAAACAGTAAATAATCAATATATTTAAATAGCATAATTAACTCATAATTTATCAAAATATTAGGGTTTTTTACGTGTCAAATAAGCTTAGTAGAGTCTACATAGGTTCTATTTGCAATCGAGATCTCGTTGTTTTCGATAAAATCAAAAGTTTTTGCAGTAAAAACTATAATATCTCGATAATTAACTTAATAAAAAAAGGTTCCAATACATTTAGTGCTAAATATTTAAAAAAACAACTCAAAAAGTACCCTATTTCATCTATAATCATTAAATTATTATCTGAGGAATATAATCAAGAAGTTTACAATGCAATTAAAGAAATAGCTCCTACTATTCCTCTTCTAAATAATATAAATGCAGTTAAGACTTGTGAAAGCAGAATAGAAACTTTTAGAAATATAACACGAAAATGCAAGAAATTAGTTATCCCTCAATCTTTCTATTCCATCATTGAAGCTAATGAGGCATGTTCTAATGGAACAAAAATTATTATCAAATTAGATAAACACAATATCCCAAACTTACCAAAAAATGATAGAATTATTGGAATTGCTGAATCTTTAGAAGGTTTTAAGGAATTAACGAAGGGATTCAAAGAAAACGAATTATTTTTTCAAGAATATTTAGGAAAATATGACATTATATACAAGATATATGTCATTGGTCGTTGGATGGTCTCTATAACTTCCCATAACCGTCTACAACAAAATGAAAATTTATCTCCTTTAGAATTAATTCACATCCGTGTTCCAATAGATAAACAACTAAAAAGAAGAGTTTTAAGATTGGGTAGAAAAATGGGATTAACTATTTTTGGCATTGATTATGTATTAACTAAAGAAGGAATTCCTTATATTGTAGATGTAAATGATTTTCCAAGTTTTAGACGTATTCCTGAAGCAGTGAGTTTAATATCAGATTACATATACAATTCTGTAATGTTACAACAACAAGTATACAAAACACCTGTTAAGGTTTGAGAATAAAACTAAAAATTGTAATCTAATTATAAAATTTATTCTAATTATCGCTCTCTTTTGTTTTCTATAAATTCTAATAGTCTTTTTTTAGCAATATGGTCTTCTAATTGCTCCAGAGGATGTTTAGCAAAAAAGGAACAAGCTGAATGAAGTATACCTCCAATATTTCTGTCTTTAGCAATTTTACTAACTCTAATACAATCAGTAACAATTCCTGCTGAATTATTTCCATCTTCAACAAACATTGTAATATCAACTCTAACTGGGGCACCCCCAAAAATACGTCCTTCTAATCTCATGTAAGCCTCTTTCTGATTTTTTAAAAATGGAATATAATCTACGGCAGAAATTTGACAATCAACTGTATTTTTATTTTGGAGATTGGCAATTACAGCTTCAGTTTTAGATTGTCGTTTTCCTTCTTCATATCTTAATGAACCATTCGGCATAGGTGTTAGCAAATTACAGAAATCACTGGATCCTCCCCAATCAAGTTGAATTGTCTTATCCAATATGGCACCTCGCATTGGAAAGAGATTAGTTAAAGCTCTATGAATGATAGTAGCTCCAATTTGTGATTTTACGTCATCTCCAATTAACGAGAGGTTAGATTCCTCAGCTTTTTCTACTATTTCTGAATCTTTAACTACATGTGAAGGCATTCCATTTACAACACACGATCCTGCCTCAAGTGCACTCATAGCATAAAATTTAACTGCTTCATGTGAGCCCGTAGGAAGTAATATTACAGTAACGTCAGTATTTTTGCTTTTAATTTCATTTGTAATTTCCATTGGTTCTTGAGAATTATCGATAGGAACAATATTTTTAATATTGCTGTCTAAACCATCCTTGATTGGACCTTTGATTACAGGAGCATTTAAAAAATCAGGTTCAAATAGTTTCATATTACAATTTGGTTCTGCAAAAATTGCTTCACTTAAATCTTTACCCACTTTATTAGAATTAACATCAATTCCAAGGACAAAATTAATATCATCAATATTATATTGGGTAATTTCTGGAAGAATCCCAATAATTTTGTCGGGGTTTTTCTTATAATTTTGGATTCCTTGAATTAAGGCTGAACAGACGTCTCCAACGCCAATTATGGCAACATTAATAAAATTATTAGCCATGATATTTTGTTATATAAATTTCTAGTATTTAAATCATTTTAAAATGAGCTTTGAAGTCTAAATTTCTTTTATTAAATTTATTAAATTTTTACGTATTTCCCCTAATAACTTTTAAAATAATTTAGAGTTATAAGATTTTGGATTTAGAAGAAAAAAAGATTTATTATATTCTAGCCCCTCACATCAACTATTATCATTCTTATAGAGGAGATTTTCGAGGTGAATCTGGTTTTGGTATGGATATTAGATTTATGGAAGAGATACTTAATCAATTGGATGCTATTGAAGATGATGGCTTATGTGGTGGAAAAATTCCTATTTCTTGGGATTATGCCGATATTTTTTGGTCAGTTCAACTTCAGAAAGAATATCAACAAGATGTTTTAGATAGATTAATTGAAAGATGCAAACTTGGAAAAGATGAGATAATAATTGGTTCTTGGGGAAATACTGCTCAGTCCATTCTTGATGTAGAAGAATTTCAAACTGATCAAAAGTGGTATCTAGAGAATTCTATGGGGATAGGAGTAAAACAGTTGTTTCCTGGAAGAGTTGCTCCATATGTTCGTTCTCAAGAAACTATGTTTACTCAAGGTATGATTGAACAATATATTAAAGCTGGAATTAAAGGTGTTGGACTTTATTATTCAGTTTTACCATTTGACAGTCTTCGTCCTTTTTTGAACCCTCGATTAAATTGGAATCAAATGTTTAACCCAATAAAGTTTAATTCTGTTATATCTAATGCTTCAATAATTATGCTTCCAATGTATAGCTTTGGTGACATTATTGACTATTATTCTATTAAGAAGTGGTTTGAATTAATAAGAGAAAAGCAAATATCTGGTGAAATTAGTGGACATGCTCTTGTATATCTGAATTATGATATGGATGCAGATTCATGGACGGGAATAAAATTACCCAAATTAGTTCAATGGATGCCAAATAGCAGAGGATTAAGAGAATTTGCAGAAGCTGTTGATATGCATGATTATATAGAATTCGGAACATTATTAGATACAATTCCAAAGTTGAAAATTCATGGAGAAACAACAGTAAGAAAGGATGTAGCAGATGGACTTTGGAATGGTTATTATAATTGGGCTCAAAAATATGATAATACAGAATTTTGGACAAGAGGGCAAAGAGCAAGATGGCTAAAATGCATTTCCGATTCTTTGATTGATATTGGATTATCAGATCAAACTAAATCTAAAATAAATAATTATATAAGGGATGGTACAGATTTGTCTGATACTTATATTAAAAATAAGATTCTTTTTGCCTCAACAACTAATTTTGGCTTATCAATGCCCTTTTTACATCCTCATAGATATAAGACAGCAATGAATTATGCTATAAAAGCCCATCAAGCAGCCAAATCTGCTGCTGATTATGCAATTAAAGAAAAATTTATAGATATAATTAAAATAAAAAATATTAAGGATTATCATTTTTTAGTTTTTCCTATTGTAAATAGAGGTATAACTGAATTTGAGAGAAAACCAATAAAATCTCATATCTTTGTAAAATCAGAGCTTCCATTAGAAAGTTCTGAGCTAATACAAAACGAAAAGTTGAATATATTACTAGGAGAAATCAATTCACAAGATTTATTATATTCAGTCTATCAAATCGAAGACAGTCAAAAATTACAAATTGAAGCATTTTTTTCCGAATCATGTTTTAAAACCGAAGGATACCATATTTCAACCTTAAAAACAAGTGAAAATGAGAGAGATCCTTTTAATAAACAAAATACTATAAATGCGACACTCGAATTAATTGAAAATGAATATATTAAAATCTTTTTTAATGATAAAGGAAATATTATCTCGGTGACATATAATGGTGAAGAGTTTGCTTGTCCTAACTTTTTAGAATCTGCAGTTATGTTTGGGAAAAAGAATGGGAAGAGATATTATCCTTCTCATAATGATATAAAAGTTTTGAGAGATGGTTCTGATAACTTCTCAGCATCAATAAAAATAGAAGGCAAATTTGAAGTTACTAAAAATCAAGTAGCATATGCTTATAAAACTATTACACTATACACTGGAATCCCCTATATCTTTATTAATGTAGAAGTAGCTTTACCAGACATAAAGGGAAAATCAATAAGCGTTGATGGAACTTCTAGCGTGCAAGAATTATATGATATAAGATGGAAAGAAATATTGCCATGTGAAATAAAACCAAATATTATTGGAACAGATACACCTCTAAGGATTTGGAAGCATAACTTTTTGGGACATACTACATATTTCGATTTAGACATGCGAGAAGTAGATCCCAAAAATTCAGATATTGAATGTTTGGTGGCAAACATCTCTGATGGATGGATGGCATTAGATAATGGTCAAAAGGGAATTTTATTAGGTTTTAATTCGTTAAAAGCAGCAAACTTTGCTTTTTCTCCAATTAAAGTAAGAGAAAAAGGTTTTGGAGATTCTCATGAAAGGGGTCAACAGATAAGAATAAACCCCTTTGGAACATATTATGGAAAAATGCTTCATTATTGGACAGATGGAACAGGTCATGCTCAAAAAATTGTACCAAAAGTCTCTACAACTTATCGTTCAACAGCCTCTACATTTAGTGGTAAGACTATTTCTTTTGATCTAATAATTTCACCTTATTTAGGAAATAAGCCACCAGAATCGTTAATTTCATTTGCAAATCATTATTCACTACCTCCCTTAGTTATAATAGGTAATCAAGAACAACCTTTACTCGTTGAAAATTATTCGAAATATGATATTTTGTTGAAAGAGGTTATTAAAAAATATAATCTTGAAGAGATTATGGATTTATCATACTTAGAGTGGGTTAGATTAGTGAATAAAGATTTTAAACCTTCACCAGAAATTAAAAAATCCAGAACGGAAAACATAGGGATTGGAACAATGCTTAGAATGTTCATAGACGGTTTAAAAGGCAGATAGAAATTTCATTTATAATTATATAATCTTTAAAAAGGAGTAATGATTGAGGGATAAAAGAGAGTTTTAATATTTCCAGAAGATCTTTAAATTAAATAAATTTAAGAATAGATAGTGCTTTTTAATTGATAAACATGGGGAAAAAAAAAATTGTATTCTCAGCAAGACAGGATCATGAAATTATTGAGAAATTAATTAGAAAATTAAAGGAGAATCAACATATAAGATTAATATTACATGATCCAACAAAGGAATTTTACTGTCTTTCTGAAATGCCAAAAGAATTTATGGAAGCAGCTCTAATTATTGTAAAAGTTAGGAATGAATGTTCCATAGATTTATTACATTATGCTAAACTTTACGATCTTCCTACTCTACATGCTGTAGATACTGTTTTATTATGTAAGAATAAAATTGCTCTTGATTATGCTTTAAGAAAAGCCATAAATAATCATAAAGAAGATCTTGAAAAATTTTTATTACCTAATTCTTGGAATCAATCTTTATCAGATATTGATAAATTTAAGAAATGGGCTTTACCTAAATTACCTATAGTTATTAAGAGTCATTATCAACATGATAAATATAATAGATTTAATTTTTTGGTTCAAAAGATTGAAGAAATTGATAAATTCTGCGAAAGATATAAAGTGTTCCTATACTATGACGTATATGTTCAAAAATTTATTGAATGTGATGGTTTTGAGAGAAAGGTATATGTAATAGGTGATAAGGTTTTTGGTATTAAAAGAGAAAACCCTATTTATATATATTTAAGAGATAAACCAGAAAATATAGATGTGGGTTTAATTGAACGAGAAGAGTTTAAAATAACAGAAGATATTATAAAATTATCAAAAATCTTATCTAAAGAGCTAAATCTTAAGATTTTTGGGTTTGATTTAGTTCGACCGGTTGACTCAGATAAATTTTATTTAATAGATTTAAATGATTTTCCAAGTTTTAAAGGAATACTCAATGTAGAATTAGAGTTAAAAAAATTTATTGAGAACTATGTGTTAAATCTTTAAGAAATTGCCATAAAAGGAATGATAATAAGGTAAGCAATTACTCCATATAGAATACAGAAATATCCAAAACTAATTTTTTGAGCAATCCGGAGAAGGAATTCTATAGATAAATAACCTACTAAAAATGAGGTTAATGTAACAATAACAATAAATAAAGGATTAATTATTCCAAAAACTGAACCTTCACTAAAAATAATATCAACAATAATTGAGGCAATAGCAACGGGTACAGACATTAAAAAGCTTAATCTTAGAGCATCATCTTGATCATATTTTTCTAAAAGAATTGATGATACAGTAACTCCGGAACGGGAAATACCTGGTAAAATTGAGAATCCTTGAATAAGACCAGAAATAAAACTATCTTTTCGGATTAAATTATCTGGTATATTTTCTATAGTATTTTCTCCATAGGTTTTCCTCGTTTTAAGTAAAATAATACCCGTAATAATTAATAATCCACAAACAATAAGAGTAATCAAATCTCCTTGAAAGGCTGTAAAAGCTTCTGAAATAATAATTCTAAATATGAAATAAAGTGGTAAAGCGGTAATTCCAGTCCCTAATGTTGCATAAATTAACCAATTCCTTTTTCTAATATCAAGATCACTCGCTTTATAGCCTCTTGGAATAAGGCTATTAATTATCTTGCTAAAATCTGTTCTAAACTTTAATAATACAGCTAGAGTTGTACCTAAGTGTAACCATATACTTAAACTGAATGCTTCTTCAGCAGAAATACCAAATAAATTCATAGAAGTAATCATAGTTTGACCACTAGAGGATATAGGGAGCCATTCAGTAAAACCTTGAAGGATGGCAATTACTATATACTCAATCATGGTTTAAAACACGTATTTATTTAATCCTTTCATTAAATTATTAATAATTTCATCTCTAACCTTTCTAAAAAGCTCTTCCTTCATTGAAGGATCTTCAATATCTCCACTTTCTCCAGCAAATTCTTTTATGGTTAAAATATCTTTGCTATCTATATTAAAAAAGGCCTGTATTTCTTCTTTATGTTTGGTTGTTAAGGTGAGAATTAAATCTGCCTCTTTAACATAATCATAATGCTTTTTTAAATCAGTTGACAGAGCCGTGTCTGATAACTTAATTCCAACGTCTTTCATAACTAGTTTTGCATCCATTGATATTGTCATACCGTCCCTAGCATTAGAAGAAATACCACCAGAGTTCACCTTGGTGTCTAAATTAAGCTTTGCAAAAAAATCTCTTAAAAAACCTTCAGCCATCCTCGATCTAGCCGTATTTACAGAACATACAATTAAGATAGTTTGATAAGGAAATTTAATATCCATTATATTATTGAAAAGAAAGATGTAAAAAAACTATTATTATTACTTGAAACTCTCATCTTTAACAAATTTAATGCCTGACTTTTTCAAATTTTTTAAAGCATTTTCTACGTTACCTTCGGGTAAATCAACTCCCCTTGTTAAGTTAACCAAAAAATAAACTTTGTAGCCAAATTCAAGTCCATCCATAGCTGTGTAGTAGCAACAATAATCCAAAGCTAGGCCACATACAAAAATTCGCTTAATTTTTTTTGCGTTTAGATATTTTCTCAAACCAGTTTCAGATTTCTTATCATTATCCTGGAACCCAGAATAACTATCAACTTTAGGGTTCATACCCTTTTGAATTATCTTATCTACTAAATTTATATTTAATTCTTTATGAAACTCTGCTCCTTTAGTACCTTGTACACAATGATCCGGCCATAAAATGGTTCCTATAGACCCATCCTCAGACATAAAATCATCTCCAGGATTTTTTCCTTGATGATTACTCGCAAATGATAAGTGATTTTGTGGATGCCAATCTTGAGTTAATATAATAGTTCCATTATTTTCTTTAAATTTAGAAACTATTTTATTGATATCTTCAATAATTAAATCTCCTTCCTCAACAGCTAACGATCCTCCTGGGACAAAATCGTTTTGCATATCTACAATTATCAATGCATCTTTTTTATTGATTTTAATATTTTTTTCATATTCAATTTGCATTTCAATAACCACCTACTAATTATTGCGTTAATTTCTCTATTACCTAATAATAATTAAATTCTTTTATTGAATAAATAAACAGCATTGACCAAGTACCAAATTAGAATGGAAAAGATGACAGTCCACTCAAAAAGGGGCATTATAACGTAAACCTTTCGTCCAAGGGAATAACATATCTCTGCATAATAATTACAGAAATTTGTAAAAAGGAAGAAAATTAGATAAGACGCAAAAACCCCTGTTATTATAAAATTAAAATACATAATAGATTTTGAGAATTTTGCATTTTTTAACATTAAATAACCAAAAAGAAAGCAAACTATAGCTCCTCCAATCCAACTTAGAAGCGCAAACAAACCATGTAAACTACTAATGAACTCATTTACACCTGAAAAAATTCCGGTTAATACAGCTGTTACTGAAGCAAAAATTCCAACACCAATCGTTAACTTTATCAGATTATCATTAATATTTTCATCTTTCAATGTCCTTCCAAGATAAATAATGAAAGGAATCGCAAGAATATTAGAAATTACTAATCCCGTTCTTAAATAAACTCCTCCTGCTCTATGTCCTAATATACTTATTGATTTCTCCCACATTACATAATCACCAGCTAGACCAGAGAATAAAAGCGCTAAAATATCTCCAGTTAATCCTATTATAAAAGTTAAAAAGCCAAAAATATATCCCGGTGTGAAATTGAAAATTTTATCAAAAAATTCATTTATTCTCTTCATAACCATCTGTCTCTTTTTGTTAATTTATAATTATTCTTGTAATAACTTAAAAATTATGATAGAAAAAGTAGGATTCAATTGCATTTTTAGATTCTTCTATGTAAAACATAAATCGATACTACTAGATACCATAAAATTAGTGATAAGGCATTCAACCACTCCAAACTAGGTAATATTATCATTAAAAATCTTAAAGCTGGAAATAAATGTAATAAAAAGAAAACCAACATTAAACTTAAGATAAAGGTTGTAATAAAACCAAAATATCCTAAGAATTTTGAATAATTAGATGATTTAATAATTAAAAAATTATAAAGACTGATATATAACAAACCAGAAATCCAACTAATCATTGCATTAATACCATGGATATAAGCAATTATTGGATTAGAACCACAAAAAGCGCCTAAGATGATGAAACTTACACAAGAAATTAGTGCTAAAATTCTAGCATATTTTCTAATATTTTCATTAATTTCATCATCTTTAAATGTTTTAACAAGGTCAATTACAAATAATATAGCAAACAGACCAGAAATTACAGTTCCTATTTGAAAAAACAGACCTCCTGGACCTAGACATAGTGAACTGACTGCTCTTAGTCTAAAATCATATCCGGGATACATTAAATAAGCAATCAAATCACCCAAAGCACCAAATGTAATAGATAATAGCCCATATACTCCACTTGATATTTTCTGTGAGATTCTATTAATGTTTATCTTTAATTTTTGCATTTTAGAATGACTTCAAAATGATTTTAAGAAATTAAATATAATTATGGATTTATATAGAAGAGTCTTTTCTTTAATTGGAAACAAAATTATTACTTTAAAAGGAAATAATACTTAAAAATCCATTTATAATTAAACCTAAAGAGTTTTATATCTTCAAAAAAGTGTTATTTAGGTAATCTAATAATAAAAGTTGACCCTTTATTTCTTCCTTGAGATTTTACAATTATTTTACCTTTATGTAGTTCTACAATCTCTTTAGAAATATATAAACCTAAACCTGTTCCCTCGGTGTCAATATCTAATTGTTTGCGAAACCTTTCAATTTTACCAAATTTTTGAAATAATTTTTCTTTTTCCTTCTTTGTTAATCCAATACCAGTATCTTTAATTGAGATTTCTATGTATTTTTCCCTATCATTTAAACTTATTTGAATATTTCCATTAGGGGGAGTATATTTTATTGCATTAGATAAAAGATTACATATAACTTGTTCTATTCTAATTCGATCGACTTCTAAAATAAATTGTTCAATTAAGTCAGTCTTAATATTAAGATTTCTCTTATCAGCCCAATGTTTTAAATCGCTAATACAGTCATTTATGATTTCAACAAGATTTTCTTCGTCCAAATTCAAATTCAATTCATTCGATTCTAGGCTCGATGCATCCAGCATATTTTCAATTAATTGTTTTAATTTTTGACTTCCTCTATATATAATTTCAAGGAAGTTTAGCACTTCCTCTCCTAATTGTTCTTTGAAATTTTTCAAGAGAATCTGAGATGCAAAATAAACAGAGCTTAAAGGAGTTTTAAGCTCGTGAGAGGCTATCATTATAGATTCGCTTTTTATTTGGCTTGATTCTTCTAATTTTTTGTATTCTTCAAGTTTATTATTTTCAACTTTTTTACGCTCTGTAATATCTCTAGTAATTAAAAGAGCTCTTGGCTCACCCTTTTTGTTATGAAATAAACTTACATTAATTTCTACATATACAAAATGACCCATTTTGTGCTTTATTCTTACTTCTATTGTTCCATGCCCCTCTTTATTAAATGCTTCAGAAAATATGTTTAAAACTTTTTTAGCATCATCTAGATGTATATAATTCAATGCCCTTTTTCCAATAACTTCATCAATTGAATTACCTGTCAGTGTTAATAAAGGATTTTCGTTCACATATTCGATATTTAAATTTTGTTTAAGAATTAAAATTAAATCATTGGCGTTTTCAGAAATTAATCTGTACTTTGTTTCTGATTCTTTTATTTTTTGTTCAGCAATTTTGCGTTCAGTTATATCTCTAGAAATCAGAATTGCTTTCTTTTTTCCATCAATATCAATAAATGTTTTTCCTTTATTTTCTAACCAGAGATAATGACCATCTTTGTGTCTTACTCGCATTTCATTCCTACCTTCTCCGAATTTAAATCCATCTCTTAAAACTTTAAGTGCTATTTTCACATCATCTGGATGTAAAGGGGTGAGCGGTGTTTTTCCAATTATATCATCTTTTGAATAGCCTAATAAATCAAAATATGCCTTTTCATTGATATACTCATGCTCTAAATTCTCATTGATGATTGTAATTAAATCATTTGCGTTTTCTAAAATTAACTTGTATTTTTCTTCTGATTCTCTCAACAATCCATCGTTTTGCTTGAACTCCTCTGACACTATAATTTCCTCAAAGCTTTATTTATCTCTTATTATTTTTATATATCCTTAGATTCCCGAAAAAAACCTCAAATTTATTCCAATAAGGAATAATTATTCAGAACCTCCATATATCTGTCTGCAAAGAATAAGAAACACATAGAAATTCATAGTTATATTTATATGGACATTGTCTATTTGTCGCGATCTTGATACGAAATAAGTATTCGGCTAAGATTTCAAAAAGTTTTAATTTGTTATCCTAATTAATCTTGTATTTTGATATTCTCAAATACTAAAAAAATATGTTGTCTTTAGTGTGTGTTATATCTTTCGCGTTGATGTATTTCTCATTATTAAAAAATTCAAATATAGAAATTGTGTTATTTTCCTACATCTCAATCGACAAAATATATTAATTCTTTAAAGAGTTTTACAAGATGGTATCTACTCAATAAATAATAAACCATTAAAATCATGGTAGATTAAATCAAAATAAGAAGAGCGCCATTGGTCTAGAGGTATGATCTCGGCTTCCCAAGCCGATGAACGGTAAGTTTTGACTTCCGTATCGGAAACTCGGGTTCGATTCCCGGATGGCGCAAGCAGTTTTCATATCTATTCTTAAAGAGTAAGGAAAAAAGAACGGCGGGCGCATTCTTAAAACCTTTTGAACAATTCAATTTTAACAAAAAGTTGAAAAATTATTTTCAAATATTTATATTTTAGAGAAGATATATAGATTTGCCAAGATGTTTAGTTTCCTATACCTTCAAGAAAAGTCATGGAAGGGAAAGCCTTATCTTCAATTTCCTCACATAAATTAGAAATATTACCAAATAATGATGCTCCCCTCTCAAAAGTTCCATTTTTTTTATAAACTTCAGCTTCAGGCATCTTAGCCAATTTACTCAAAAGTGGTTTAAATAGCTCTAGGATTTCATAAACATTATCTAAGATTTTTTTAGTTAGTTGTATTTTCTTGTTAATCTCATCATCTTTAGTTAACATATCTATTTTTTCTCCTTTAACTTTAAATATTATTAATTAAATATATTCTATTATATAGGTAATTAAACCTTTCGGTTTAACTTTTAAAAATTTGCTGTGAACATACAAAAATATCGCATTTTGGTTTTTGAAACCATTTTTGTGGCAAAATTTTCCATAGGAATTATTTTTTGGGATAAATTTTTAAAATTTTAAGTATAAGGTATATTCATTTATTCTTTGATTTTTATCATTTATCCTGTTATTATAGAATTTGTGAGTAAAAAATTATTTAAAATTGAGTAACCATAGATTTTTCTTAATTTAATAAAACACAATTAATTGTAATTACTCCTTAAAATTTGAAATCCAATAAGGTGAACCAACAAGGTGGAGATCAGAATACTATTTTTATTTTATTTTTTCAATCTTTTTTAGCAAGTCGCGCATGTGGAGGTTGCCTAAGCCAAATTTAACACGAAAAGCAAACATTAAAACTAAATTGAACTTTATACCGTTAAAAGAAATTATTGTTGAGATAAATTTTTCACTATTTTCTAATTCGAGATACATTTTCTTTATACTAATAAGGTTTTTCTCGTTTCGAACTTCAAATTCTCTAATCGTATTGAATAAAGTTGTTTGAGGTAAAGAAGAATATAATACTTTTCCCTCAATCGAAAAAATACCCGAGCCTAAAATTTCTTTATCGTCTATACAATCTCTTAATAATTGGATAATCTGTTGAAAAATTGGCTGAGATGTAAAGTCTTCCGTATCACTAGTATCATCACTGCTTTCATAAAACTCCATATGAGAGAACTCAAAATCTACTTTTTGATATCCCCTGACAATAAAATTTTTGTCCACGAAAGCTTGAAAACTATGTTCACAGCATAAATTTGAAGGTATTGAGATTGTAGTTAATTGCTTGGATTGATCAATGACTTTTTTAGGAATCATCAATTTTTTATCGGTAGAACATTGAGGACATCTAATCTTAATTTCTTTTAAAAATTCTTCGTTTCCTTGGATAATGTTAATGTCCTCTTGAGCATTCATAATTTTTTCTTAATTTTTAATTTATTCTTTAAAGATTGAATAAATTTTGTGTTCAAACTTTTAATTTGTATGTTACTTAAAATTATTGAATATAATTTGACATTCAAAGATTTAATTATCTAGGTAATTTTTTATAGATATTTAAATTTTTGTCATACAAAAACTCTACATACAATTAAAAAATATTGACATATATCAAAAACAAGGCGTTAAAATCCTAGTTGATAATTTATATTTTGATATTCTCAAATACTAAAAAAAATATGTGATTTGTAGTGGGATAACAATTTTTGTAAAAAATAAATTTAAATATACTTTCTAATATAAGTTTTTTAGTTCAAATATATATTAAGTATAGAAAATAACTACGATAATAAATCTTTTACAACAATAATAATTCTATTCGAAAGAATATCTAAAATTAATGCTCTTAAACAGTAAATCTACAAAAAAATAAATATGAATTTAATATGATCGCTATGGATACAGCTCGTAACTCAAATCAACCAATTGAAAGATTACACATGCTTGGTTATGGTCTATTAAATGTTTCAAACCTCGATTCTGGGGGGAAATTAAATGTTAGTTTTCAAAATGGTATCGGAGTATCACTTATTCAAAATATTTTTGAGTTATATAAAAGTGAAATAGTAACTAAAAGGCAAGGGAATTCGATTATTCCATTAGATGATTTTACGATTTACATTCAGTATTTTAAAAATGGAGAAAAAAATATTTCTGTAATAATATATATGGAAGAAAAAGAGCCTAGTGTTCCTGTAAATTTTCCAAAATTATACTTTTTGTCGAAGAAAATTAATAAACAAATTCTTACAAATGCTCCCCTCTCAAACATAACTAGAATCTTTGAATCAGAGATTGAGATTCCAAAATCTGATGGAGTTATTGCAATATTCATTATTGGTTCCACAGGAAGTCCATTTGTTTCAAAAATAAATAAAAATAGATCGAATATTGCAGAGCACGAAGTACACATCGGAGGATTCATTTCCGCTCTTCTTTCATTCTCAAATGCTATCATTGGAGAAGAAACTGGAGCAAAACTAAAAGAGATTAATTTTGGAAACCAACAATTTTATGTTATCTCAAAAAGCAATGTAATTTTTGCCTTTTTGGTTGAGAACATGAATTCATTACTTCAAAGGTATATGTATCTTATCGCGGACGAATTTTTAGTCGATTTCCGCAATTATATTAAAGAATTTAATGGAGATGTTACTCCATTTAACGAATTTGAAAATAAGATTAACAAATATTTTATAATTTAAAAAAAGTAGGTAAATAAAAAATGAGTCAAAAGCAAGGACTAGACTATGAAGAACTAGATCAAGTTTCTATCCTATCGTTTAAAATAGGATTCGAAGAGTTCTGCATTGATTTATATGATGTAAAAGAAATAATTCAAGCAGGTCTTATAAGAAAATTACCTAAGAGCTTGGACTACATAGATGGTATCTATAATTATAGAGGAGAAATTATTCATGTAATAAACTTGAAGAAAAAGCTGAATTTGGATCAATATGTAATATACCATTCAAAATACTCCTCATTTGAGCAAGATTCGAATACTTCGAAGAAGTTCATAATAATTTTAAGAGTAGATAATGATTTAATCGGATTTTATACTGATTCTATACTTAGTATCGATCATATAGAGCCTACCGAGATAGTGGGATTGAGTCCAATCTTTCAAACAAGTGTTGCTGTTGAGTTTATTAAAGGAATTATTAATTTTGAAGAAAGACCAAGAGTAATGCTTGATTTAAGTAAGATTTTTAGTGACGTTGATAAATTCAGAATCCAGCAAGATTTATCATCATTAACATAAAATCAAATAAAAATAGGAGTTGAAAATATGACAAAAAATGAAAAAAAGAAGGTTTTGATTGTTGACGATGCCCAGTTTACTCGCAACATGCTTAAGAACATCATAAATAAGATTGAAGAAATTGAGGTTATCGGTGAAGCTTCAAATGGAGTGGAAGCAATCTCCTTATATAAAAAATTAAATCCTGATTTAGTAACTATGGATTTAGTAATGCCAGAAAAGGGTGGCATTGAAGCAACAGAGGAGATTCTGAAAATAAATTCTAAAGCAATGATTGTTGTAGTATCAGCATTAGGTCAAGAAGCATTAGTTCTTGAGGCAGCGAAAAAAGGGGCAAAAGATTTCATTCAAAAACCCTTCAAGACCGAGCAAATTTTAGAGGTTATGAACCGTATACTAAAAAATAAAACAGCAGAGAAGAAATAATTATATATAAGGTGATTATGTGTCATCTAAAGACGATATAAAACTTTTCATAAGTGAAGCTGAAGATCTGATTCAGAAAACAGAGGAGGAAATTCTAACTCTAGAAGAAAATCCTGAAAATCCGAAACCAATTAAAGAACTTTTCTTCACATTTCATACATTGAAAGGATTAACCGCAATGGCAGGTTTTGAAAATTTATCTAAATTTTGCCATCATTTTGAATCTTTTTTAGAAAATGCTAAAGAGAATAGAGTTTCTAAGACTAAAAAGAAAAATTTCATAGAAGTATTATTTGAGAGTCTTGATGTGTTAAGAAATTTCATAAAGCAAGTAAAGAAAGGAGATTTAAATGATATTGATGAAAATTTTGTTGAAGACATAAAATCTAGTTTTGATACTTTTGAGACTGAGTATGATATCACTTTTATTCAGCCTTTAAGTCCAGAAGAAATTACAAAATTACTCAATCAAAATCAAAATAAATCATTTAAGATTTATATTCGCCTAGAAGATACCTGTGTTTTCAAAAAAGTAAGATTATTCATAATCTTTAGAGCATTAAATGAAAATGGTAAAATATGTTGGACTAATCCTGCACCTGAAGATTTAGAAAAGGCTACTCTTAGAAATGAGTTTCAAATATATTATATCACTAAGAACAAGAAAGAAAAAATTCATCAGATTTTAGATGAGATTCTAGAAATTGAAAATATGGTTATTACGCCTATAAATTCTAAAGAATTTAAAAAAACTATAACTGATCTTAAAGAAAAATGGGAAATTGAAAATGCAAAATTGGAAAGCGAATTACTTATAGATGATTATGATGAAGATGTTGATGTTGAAGAAATTGAGAGAGTTACACAGATTATAGGTGATTTTTCAGAAGATACTATCAAAATAATGAGTGTTAAAATTAATATCGAGTATATAGAGGAACTAATGAATTATTTCGGAGAGTTAGTGATAATGAAGAATCATATCAGCCAACTTTTAAAGGAGAAACAAGATAGAACGATAGTAAGGTTAATGGATAAGATGGATAAACCTTTCTTGGATATACAAGAAATTCTTTTCAGATTAAAACTAGTTAGAGTTGAATCTACATTCAAAAAATATAAACGACTAGTTCGTGATGTAGCAAATGAAACAGGGAAAAAATTAAGGTTAATTTTAGAAGGAACTAACGTTGAAATCGATAGAAAAATCTTAGAAGAAATTAATTCTCCATTGGTTCAACTAATTAGGAATGCAATTTATCATGGAATCGAATCGCCAAGGGAACGGTTAAAAAAAGGGAAAAATGAGCTTGGTACATTAAAACTAAGAACTTATAGACGAGCAGGATCAATCTTCATAGAGGTGCAAGATGATGGTGCGGGTATTAATTATGATAAAGTAAGAGAAAAAGTTGTACGTAAAGGATATTATAAATCAGAGGGTGTTGAACAATTGAGTAATGAAGAATTACATCAATTTATTCTAATGCCTGGGTTTTCTACACTTACAGATGCGGATATAATTTCAGGTAGAGGTATGGGATTAGCTATTGTAGCTGAGAAAATAAAAGAATTAGGTGGTGCTTTTAAAATTCAATCCGAAAAAGATATCGGTAGTAAATTTACTATAGACGTACCATTTACAAGAGCAATATTAAGAGCCCAACTAATCCAGTTAGCTGATGACTTATTTGCTATACCAACTGAGAATATTAAACAGATATATTTTTTCAATCCTAATCAGGTTGAATACATCGGGGGGGAACAATTTTATAAAATAAAATCAAAATCTATTCCATTAATTCATTTAAATGAACATTTAAATATAGATAAAGGTATGACTAATTCCTATAAAAAAATTGCTATCTTGTGTCAAAGAGATGAGGAACATTCGGCAGTATTTATTGCAGATAAACAACTTCAACAATTGGATGTAGTTGTAAAACCATTCAAATCTAATTATTCTGATTCTCGAGATATTTTAGGCTCTACAATTACAGGTGAAGGAATAATATGTTTAATAATCGATGTTCTGAGTATAATTTCATCAAATACAAATGAAAAAATAATTTCTAATTTAAATTAATTTTTTTTACAAATAACAAAATGAAGAAAAACTTGGAGGAAAAATAAGATGGGTTTTAAAAAAATTGATCGTGACCTTTTAAAGACAAAAATTAGTCCAAATTTTCTTGGTATCCCTATAAGAGAAGGAGGTAAATTAATCCAAAAAAGTCATAGAGAAAAGAAAATTGAATCAAGTTATGCAGGTTTAATTTCAGAAGTATTGATATTAAATGAAGAGTTTATAGAGTTTCATTATCAAAACAATGGAGTAAGAAAATCAGTCACAGGTAATGGAAATATTTCAATTTTTAATAACTCTGTTAAGGACAGAATTTGGGATGCAAATTTACAATTTTCAGGCTCACAATTTGATAATCAAAAGACAGAAAATAATCTTAATTTAGGGATTTTTGAACCTAATTCAAATAAAGTATTAAAATATGAAATTGTAAATTCTGATGATTTACCAGATTTAATAGATGTGCATGAAAATATTGAAAATCTTAGTGAAGAAATTAAAACCTTTAAATCGAATTTAATGGAAAATGAATCCATGAAAAAAGGTAATAAAAAAAAATATTTATTATTAATGGGAAAAGAAAACAAGGTAAAATTTTCAATTGAAATTGTTAACACTTCAACTTCTATAATTGAGAATATTAAGTTTAAAAAAATATTTTCAGAGCATTTTTACGATTTAGAATTTACATGTAATAAAAGTAAGGAATTTAAAATTACAAGAGCTTCTATAGAAAGTGCTTTAAATAATATAAATCCAGGAGAAAAAGCAGAAATTACTATTCTTGCAAACGTATATCCTAAAAAGAAAGACAATATTAATACAGGAAATATTGAAATAACATTTAATTTAACAACTAAAGTAATTTCTGGAATAAAAATCAACCATTTCTCAGCATATTCACACGCTATGCACGCCATTAAGAAATCAGAGAAGAATCACGCTCCAAATCACTGGCAATGTTCCCTTATTTTCGAGAACCATAGTGATTTTAAATTGAAATTGAACTCTGTATTAGTTTTTAATGAGGATAAATCAAAGAAAATCCTTGATTTAGATTTGAAATCATCGGGCAATATAGCTATTAATCCTCGAGGTAAGTACAAAACTGACTATTTTGATTCTATTAATGAAAAAGAGC
This sequence comes from Promethearchaeia archaeon, assembly GCA_036478875.1. Lineage (GTDB taxonomy): Archaea > Asgardarchaeota > Lokiarchaeia > Sigyniarchaeales > SOKP01 > Loki-b32. The sequence continues at coordinate 22,877 of JAZGEW010000013.1, forward strand.
CTAAATTTTCAAGAAAAGTAGAATATTCTGTAGAATATAAAACTGAGAGGAATTCAATGATTTCTTCGAGATTTGATGATAGTTTCTTTACAGTTGCGAGTATTGCAATAAAGAAGAAATTATCAGATGAAGCTATTAAATCATTTGAAGAAACATTATTAAGCTCTAAAATTATTATAAAAAATCAAGGTTCTGCTCCAATCAAGGGGCTTAAAATTATAGAAAGGGTACCTGAAGATTTCTTACCATCAAGAAATATTTCAGATTATACTTTATATAGATCATCTGGTAAACTAGACATTAAAGAAATTGAATTAAAATTAGAACCTGATGATGAAGACCCTTCTCATGAGCATACTCTTGAATTAAAGATTAATTTAAAAAATAACGATTTAAAATCAGTGATTGAGGTAGAAGACTTCTTAGAATTGAAATATCCACTCAAAGCTATTACGCCAGACTATAAAAAGGCATATGAATTTCCACTTTTCGTCTCTACTTTTTATCCGAAATACGAAAATTCTGAGATAAAAGAATTTTATATGATAACGAATGATCTCTCAGATATGGAGAAATCAGCAATAAGTATTTCCCATAAAAGACGCAAAGTGATGGTTGGAAAACAAATATATCCAGGAAGGAGTGCTAATGAATTTGCTATTTATATTATAGCAAAAAATGGTTCTAGTATGAAAATTACTGACGTGGATATAACAGATGCTTTTCCAGATTCTTTTGAATTAATCTCCTCAAATACAGAACATAAGCTTAGCAAATCTAATAAGAACGGGGAACATAACATTTCTTTCACAATTGAAACTCTTCAACCTTACCAAGAAAGAGAGATAATGTATTATCTAAAAAGTTTAAGTGGAAAAGATGTTAAATATTCAGAGTTAGAATCATATTTCGTTGGATAATTAAAAAAAAAAAATTAAGAAAAAAAAAATGGAGGAAGTAATATGAAACTACAGTATTATGAAATGATGGATGATAAATCAAAGAAATATTTATTATATCTCATTGAACAGGTTTTACCGCATTTTACTATAAGCGAACTGCAGATGTTTTTAGAAGATATTGGAATAAAACCGTCTAATAAAAAGAAAACTTCAAAATCAAAATCAAAATCAAGTCAAGGATACGTTGAAATTGGAATGGATGTTGGAAACATCGCGGATTTGTCGAAATTAACTGAAGAACAATTAAAAGCAACCTTCCAAATTTTTATAAGTAGAGAAAAAAATGATAAATTAAGCTTAAAATGGCGATTTTATCAATATATTAATTACAAGTTAAATTTAAATATAAAATCGATAAAAATTAATCGGGATCCTAATCCAGATCGATTGATAGACTTTATTGTTTATACAGAAGATAAAGAAGTAATTTTTTGTTTATGCTATGATGTTTTAGAGTTAAGTAAATATAATAACGCATTGAACAAAATGAATGAATTTGCAAAGAAACAAAACTTAATTCCTGACAGAATTATTTTTGCAACTGGCAAATCATTCCGTAATATACCAATTGATGAACCAATCAAAATTATCAATAAAGAACTAACACCAGAATTATGGATTGAATGGATTGAAGAAAAATCTCTTTTTAATAAAGAAGATCTGTTAATTATAAATGATTCAGAGTTAAAACTTGCGGGTTTTAATTTTACTAGCACAGATGATATGTTAAATTATGTATTCAAACATTCGAATGGCGGTCAAATTTCAGTATTTAGACAAAAAGATTTTTTTACTGAAGTTAATGAGGATACACCCGAAGTAGAACTAATTTGGAAAGGAATTATGTTAAAATGATAATTTATCTAAAAAGAAAAGGAGAAAATAAAAGAGGTAATTAAAATGTTAGAAACTGAATCTGAAAATATGGATTTTGATGAGACTGTAAATGTAGTATTTGTAAAAGTTATTAATGAGAGATATCTCATTGAAGTTGATCATGTAAAAGAAATTTATGTTCCAGAAGAAAAAATCGTTCCAATTCCATTAGCAGATAAATCTATAGTTGGTATTATTAATGTTAGAGGGATAATTTATTCAATCATATCATTAAGGCATAATATTTATGGTAATGATGTTGATTATGGATTAAGTGCTACATCACGAATTTTACTTTTAGATTATGAAGATTTAAAAGTTGCTTTACTAGTAGATGCTGTAATTGGTGTTAAGGATATTCCAATCTCAATTTTCAAAAAACAAGGTACTATTGTAGAAACCAATATTGATTTCAGATTAATAAAATTAACTGGTATAATAGAGGAGGAAACACTGATAATCTTAGATTTGGAAGCTTTAATTAAACTATATTACAAATCTATTGGTAAAAAATCAGAGAAAAAGGTAGATGTAAAACCAAAAGTTCTTGAACGTCCTAAAGTACAACCTAAAGTAAAGACTAAGGCAAAAACTGAACCAACTATCGATTCAACCATTGTAATCCCCCAGAAAATACAACCCGCAATGAAGCTAACAACTATTCCAAAAGATATTGAAAGTATTGTTACGTTATCGGATGAACAGCAAGATATGCTTAAAGAAATTGGAAATATTGGTACTGGAAATGCAGTCACAGCTTTATCACGATTAGTTAAAAAGAAAATTGATGTTACTCTTACGGATGTAGGAATTATACCTTTAAACGAATTGCCAGCTCAATTTGGTGGTTCTAATGAGAAAGTATGTGGGATTTTTTGCCATATAGAAAAACCATCTCAAGCAACTATTTTAAATATTTTTGAAATGCAACCTTTAATGAAATTGATTGCGGATCTAGCAGGAAATGAATCAAAGATAGATCCAAAAAAGGTAAAATCTAAGAATGATCTTGATGAGTTTGCAGTTTCTACTATTGTAGAAATGGGCAATATCATGGCTGGCCATTATGCTTCAGCTTTAGCTGACTTATTAGGTACTAAATTAATGATTGATGTTCCTGAATTTACAATGAGCAAAGCAGGAGAAATTGGAGAGTTTCTTTCTATGGAACTAAAATCTATTGCCGATTTTTTTATTATAATTAAAACTTCAGTAAAAGTAGCTGATTTGAAACTGAAGGGTATGTTCTTCTTTATCCCTGATATTGAAACTTTAAAAACATTTTTTGAGAAATTAGGAATAGAACATGAAATAACTGCTAAGAAGGGGGCAACTAAGAAATTACCAGTACACTTTGACATTGAAAAATTACAGCTTACAGAAGTTCAAAGGGATGCTTTGCAAGAAGTTGGTAATATTGGTGCAGGAAATGCCGCTAATGCATTAGCTCAAATGATTAATAGGAGAGTTGACATTAATATTCCATCAGTTGAGATGATTGAATTAGATGAATTTGCAAATAATATTAGTAAAAAGAATGAAAAGCTATTAGTTGCTTGGAGTAATGTTGTCGGTAAAACACGAGCTACGGTCCTAACATTATTTAACCTGAAAGATGCGGTAGATATTACATCAATAATTGTAGATGATAGTGACAAGAAACAAATTGACCTTAGAAAGAAAATTAATAAAGCATCCGATTTTCCTGAACTTTATCACAGTGCCATTTCAGAACTAGGCCATATACTTGGAAGTCATTATGTAAGCGCAATAGGAGATCTACTAGGTTTACGACTTATGACAGAACCACCTGATATGTCAGTCGACACTGGAGATCAGTTGTTTAAGATCTTAAAAGATGAAATTGGATTACTTAAGAAATTATCCCTCGTGATCAATACAAGTGTGATTATTACAGATATCAAAATCACTGGAACATTCTTATTCATACCTAACTTAGAAACATTACAAGAATTATTGGATGCACTTTTACGGTTTTATTCATAAAAACTCACTAAAAGTAATCCATACTTTAATATTTTTTTTAAAAATATCAAAAGTTAAACAAGAATATCCAAATTAAACATAAGTCTTTAAAAAATATCAAAAATTAAAAGATACAGAAATACCATGTTAAAAAGCAGTTATTACGATTACATTTATGAAGTGCAAGGTGAAACACTTAAACTTCGACCAGAGAAAATGTTTGATCCCAATGGTGTATATTTAATTGTAGACAAGGAGTTAAAACTCATTTGGATATGGGCAGGGAGTCATTCTCGTTTATTTCACCGCTATATGGCTGCTAATTTTGCTGGAAAACTCAAAACAAAAAAGAAATTTTATAATTTTAGATATGAAGTGATTAAACAAGGAATTGAACCACCTGAATTTCATGTGATTTTCAATGAAATTAAAAAAAATAAAGCGGATCTGAATTTTCCTGGGCAATCCCGGTATATAATTGAAACTCAAGCTCCGCCTATATATGGAGGTACTCTATCAATAAACCAAAGTTTAGAATCAGAAATATCAGAAGGTGCTTTAAAATTATCAACATCTGTGAGATCTCAAATTAAAAAGATTTTTTCTGAGATAAAAGAAATACAGATGCATATTACTTATTCAATTGATCATATTCAGCAGCGATTTACAGAAATTGAAAAATTATTAGAAAAATAAAGTGTTTAGAAGTGATACGTATTGACGAAATTAAATTTGATTTGGAGTATTATGATCCTCTAATTCACTTTTTAATGAATGCCACTGGATTGAATTTGAATTATTATCGAAAAAAATTTATTGAAAAAAGAATCAAATCAAGAATGATTCGTGTTAATTGCGGCACTCTTGAATCTTATTATAATTATCTGTTAGAAAACTCTTCAGAAACCAAAAAATTTTTCGATTGTTTTAATATTAATTATTCTGTTTTTTTTAGAAATTGGGAAGTTTTTAAGAAATTTGAAAAGATATTTTTATCTTCTTTATATCTAAAAAATGGAGATATTATAAGTGATTTAACTCCTAATCCAGAAAGACAATATAAAGTAAAAACGAAAAAAAATTCTATAAATTCTCATAAAAGATATAAAAAATTTAGAAAATATTCAATTAATCAAATCTTATACAAAACTTCATTATACAGAAAAATATGGAAACCTTCAAGATCTGAAAAACATATTAATATATGGTCATGTCCGTGTGCTAATGGTGAAGAACCTTACTCAATTGCAATGATTTTAGATAATCTCAAAAATCAAATTCCTAAATTTCCGCAATTCAGAATAATTGCTTCAGATATAGATAGAGAAGCTATACACAGAGCAAAAAAAGGGATATACCATGAAAATTCCACAAAAAATGTTTCAAAATTTTATGAAAATAAATATTTTGATAAATTCAATGAAAATTTTGGATATTCTTATTCAATAAATAAACACATTAAAAACCAGGTTGAATTTATTGAAGAGGATGTGACGAGAGGGCATCAAACTTCTTTAACGTATGACATAATTTTTTGTCGATATATTTTAATTTACATAAGTAGAAGAACACGCGAGGAATTTTTAAATATTATTAGAAACAGGTTGAATCCAGGTGGTTTGTTAATCTTAGGGAAAACTGAAGCTTTAAATAACTTTAAGGGAGACTTAAAACTGATAGATTCATATAATCATATATATATAAAAGAAGGTGGTTTAAGTATCAATTAAAGTTCTTGTGGCGGAAGATTCAAGCTTTCAAAGAAAATTTATCTCTGATATGTTATTGTCAAACAGTGAAATTGCCCAAGTAGAACTTGCCAGAAATGGAAGAGAAGCAATTGAAAAAGTTGAAACATTTGATCCTGATGTATTAATTTTAGATTTAATGATGCCCGAAGTCGATGGGATAACTGTATTCAAATTTCTTTCAGAACACTATCCAGTACCTACAATTATATTTTCAGCCAAAAGTCCAGAAAAATTAGATGATTCTATCCAAGCGTTGCTTTTAGGAGCTTTTGATTATATTATAAAACCAAAAGGATTGTGGGAAGATGAATTCCCAAAGTTAAAGGAAAAATTAATTTTTAGTACTCTTTATGCTGGAAAAATAAAAAAAACTTATGAAAAACGAAATTTATTAATTAAGAAATCAATTGAGAAACCAACTTTATTCGATTCTTATAGTGAACATTATCAGACAAGCACAAGACTAAAAACAAAGATTGATACAGTTCAAAAAGAAAGAGTCATTAGAAAAAGTAAATTAAAATCCAATGCTATCGTTATTGGAATAAGTACTGGTGGTCCCAGAACCTTAAAAGCAATATTAAAAGAAATCCCGAAAGATTTTTCAGTTCCAATTTTAATCGTTCAACATTTAGATCCATATTTTATGAAAGAACTTTCAAAATCTTTAAATCATGTTTGCGATATCGAAATTAAAATTCCCGTTAATGGGGAAGAAATTCTTCCTGGAATTGGTTATCTTAGTCCAGGAGGAAAACATATGAAGGTTATACAAAGAAATAATAAACCATTTATAAAAACCTTTAAAGGAGAGCGTGTAAATTATTGTATGCCTTCGGTTGATGTATTATTTTTATCCGCAGCAGAAGTATATAAAAATCAAATACTAGGAATATTACTAACCGGCTTAGGAGAGGATGGTGCTGCTGGCTTAGAAGCAATTAAAAAAGAGGGAGGTCAAACAATTGCTGAATCAGAACAAACGTGTGTTGTTTATGGTATGCCTAAAGCAGCTGTAAAAAGAGGAGCTGCGAATATAGTCGTCCCAAATTATGAAGTTAAAGATCACATGATAAAATTCGCTAGAAGAAAAGAAATTAACATATCAAATTAATAATTAAACTTTTTAAATTTAAAGGTGAAAAAAATAGGACCCCATGGATATATTGAAAAATCAGATAAAAATGGTGAAATTTTCTTACCCATAGGGCATTATACTATAATTAATTGTAGGAATAAAGTAAATAATATTAGACCAAAAATAACGATCTATGGATTAGGTTCTTGTATTGCTTTAATTCTTTTTGATTATAAAAGTAATGTGAGTGGGATGTCTCATATTTTACTTCCTAAATCTCGTCAAAATAAAACAATAAATTTTCCTCACAAATATGCTGATCTCTCTGCAAAATTATTAGTTCAAGAATTAATGAATCATGGGGCTATAAGAAAGAATATAAGGGCAATTATTATTGGAGGTTCAAAAATTTTTGATTTAGATGAAAATTTTATGGGGATTGATAACACTCAAGCAATCAAACAAGAATTAGAAAAATTAGAAATAAAACTTGTAGGAGAAGAAACGGGGGGAACTATAGGAAGGGCTGTCATATTTGATACTAAAGATTTCTCCGTTTATTTTAAATCAACAAAAGAAAAAGTATATAATAAAATTAAATAGTTAGAAATTGAAAATTATATTAAATAATAAGGAATCAAGAAGGAGTAGAAAATCTATGAATAACTTAATTAATTTAAAACTAACACAAGATCAATTAGATATGCTAAAGGAACTTGGTAATATAGGATCTGGTCATGCTATAACAGCACTTTCAGAATTACTCAATAATAAAATTGAAGTATCATTAACTACAGCAGATATTATGCCTTTTTGGAAAGTTCCTGAATTGTTCGATAATCCTAACATGGAGATGGTAGGAATCTATTCTGATATTCCCTCTAAAACAGATCTGGCAATTATCCAGATATTCACGAAAGAGTCGATAATTAATTTAATTAATATCTTGACGAACCATGATAAAATTTCAAGTAAAGATTTAAAAATTATTGACGATTTGGATGATTTTTCTTGTAGTATCATAAATGAAATAGGAAATATCTTATCTGGACATTATGCAAATGCTATAGCGGATTTATTATCAATTAAATTGATGCCAAATGTTCCAAAAATAGCTTTTGATTCATTAACTGCAATTCTAGAGGGTGTTATAGCAAAATATTCTCAAATATCCGATTATATGGTTATAATTAACACTAAATTAACAGTTTCAGATATAAAACTAGAAGGGACAATTTGTCTTATCCCATCTATAAGTATCTTAAAAAGTCTTTTTGATATCTTAAACGTAAAATATGAGTTAAATCTTTAAAATGAGATAATTTTAAAAAATAATCACATAAAAAAGCTTCAAAGAAAAAAAACATGTCAAAAGTATCCGATTTAGAAGAATTATTAGCCAAATTACTGAATGAAGTACAAAATCTCTTAGCAGCTTTAGTTGTTGATTTAGACGGTTTGATAATAGCTCAATCATCAGTAGAAGGATTTGATGAAGAATTAATTGGAGCTATTATGGCTATTTTAGACCAAACTATAAATAAGATTAAGAAGTATGCAGAAACCTCATTTGGATGTGGTACTTTTGATACTAATGATTTTCAATTATTTTACATGGAATTAGGAAATGATACTCCTGCCATTTTCGTTTTAGTAGCGGATTATTATTCAAATATTGATCAAATTATTCCCTATACATATATTGTAGCAGAAAAGATTTCATCCATTTTAAATAATCATGAAACCGTCTTAAAAATTCCAAAATTGAATAAAAATGGTGAATTAATTCTTCCTGCTGAGGAACATAATCAAAATAATGTAAGAAAGATAATTCTTGTGGGTTCTGAGGCAGTGGGAAAGACTAAATTAGCAAAAATGTATTGTGACTCAAATTTTAAAGAAAATGGGGTTTACAAACCTACGATTGGGATATCTATTAATTCGAAAGAATTACAAATCGCAAAGAATTTTAACATAACATTATATCTCCTTGATTTAAGTGGTTTGAAAAGCTTTGTGAAAATTCGTAGATTCTATTATAAATATTCGGATGCCGTTTTAGTCCTATTTGATTATACAAATTTTAGTACATTTGAAAGATTATCTGATTGGATTGAAGAATCCAAACACTTTTTGAAAAATAAAACAACTCCAATTATTCTTATTGGAAACAAAATAGACAAAATCAGAGATCGAGAAGATATTAAAGCAAAGGCTTATAAATTAGCAGAACAATATAACTTTCCTTTTTTTGAAACCTCTGCAATTACAGGAGAAGGAATTGATGAATTATTTACTTATCTAATATCAAATCTTTTTTAGCTTTTAATAACATATAAATTTCCTCACTTTATTATTTATAAGAGTAATTAATTAAATACAAATAGGAGTTTTAATTGACAATTGACGTAGTTATTGCTGATGATAGCGCTTATTTAAGAAAAAGTATAACAGATATTCTTAAAGAACATGATTTAATAAATATTGTCGACACAGCAAGGGATGGAAAGGAAGCTATTGAATATGTCAAAAAATATAGCCCAGATGTCTTAGTTTTAGACTTAGTTATGCCGAAAATGAACGGATTAGATGCATTCAAAATAATTATGGAAGAACATCCTACTCCTACGGTTATACTTTCAGCTATTAGCCCTAAAAACCTGGATTCCTCCATTCAAGCACTTTTAATGGGTGCTTTTGATTATATTATAAAACCAGGAGGAATTGGGGCAAAAGATTTACCTAGGTTTCGCGAAGAAGTACTCGCTAAAGTATTATTGGCCTCACAATCTCAAATTAAAAGAATTTTCAGGAAGGAAGAAAGTCTATTAAAAAAGGGGAGTTCTCTTCGGCAAGAAATGGTTAATAGAATTTTTGATTTTGGGCAATACCTTAATAGATTAACACCTATTCAAGAAATTGAGGAAGACCAGGAATACGATACTTTTGAAATAATGAAAGTTAAAGCAATCCTCAAGGAAGAAATTAAACCGGAAGTAGTAAATGAGACTTCAAGTGAAAAAGTCACTAAACCAACAATTAGCACATCAGAAACATTGAAAAAAAAGATAGAAATAACATCTAGAAAATCTATACCGCAAAAAGCAACACCAAAAGCGCAACCTAAAAAGATTAAACCAGTACAAGTACCTGATCTTACCCCTATCAGAGGAGCTACAATAACTTCAAATATAATTGTCATGGGTGCTAGTGTTGGAGGTCCTAGAACAATCACTACAATTCTAAAAGAAATTCCAAGAGGTATTAATGCCCCAATTTTAATCGTTCAGCATATATCTTCTCATTTTACGGACGCCTTTGCCGACAATTTAGATTTGGAATGCAATCTAAAAATAAAAGTAGCAAAAAATGGCGAATATCTTAAATCAGGTCACGTTTATATTGCACCCGGAGATAGACATATGGAAATTACTGTAGAAAATAAAAACCCTTCAATTAAGATTTATAAAGGAACTCCAGTCAACTTTTGCATGCCTTCTATAGATGTCCTGTTTTTTTCAGCTGCTAAAGTTTATAGAAATCGTGCTATGGGAATAATTCTAACTGGAATGGGTTCAGATGGCGTAGAAGGGTTAGGTGCAATTAAAAGGGTAGGCGGAAAAACAATCGCAGAAGCAGAGGAAACGTGTATACTATTTGCTATGCCCAAGTTCGCTGCAGAAAAAAGATTTGCTAAGCTGGTTTTACCAAATTTCACGATCGCTGAGAAGATAGTTGAATTCGCGAAGTAGAAAAAACTCCCCTCTAAATGGAATTAGATATTCTCGTTTTTTTTCTCCCTTAAAAATTAATCTAATAAATAGAAAAATTTTAAAAAAATTAAAAAGGAAATATTTAGAAATTATGTTTTCTATCTTTTTTTATTTTTTTGCTTATAAGGATTGATACAAGGGATAGAATGCCAAGTAGAAAAAATAGATGATATCCTGGAATAATTGCTCCGGTTGGAATCCTTTTTATAACGACTACGCTTACACTCCCTATAGTACCTGCTCTATCCTGGGCATAAAAGGTTATGTTAACTTCTCCTTTAGGTACGTTATTCCAGGCAGTTTGACTGATTGTTCCATTTAATCCTGTGAAAGTAAATTTCTCCGCGATGCCTTCTATTGTATACCAAGTAGAGAATATATTTTCTTCAATTATAGAAACGTTAAAGTCAGGTGGTTCTTTCTTACATATTTGATTTGGTGTTGGAGAATTTAAAGTAATATTTGGGGCAACTGTATCTTTTTGGATTATGATACTGTTCATCGTGAGATACCCTCTAGAATCGGTAGCAGAGCAGGTCAAATTGAAATTTCCATCATCTAAATCATCCCATGTGGTTTGATTGATTTTATCACTTGCACTACAGGGAATATCAGTTAATCCTCCATCAATTGTGTACCATAGAGTATTAACGATACCTTCATTTATAGTGATAGTAAAATTTGGGGCAGTATGGCTAAAAGCATCATTTGGATTTGAGGTAGTGATTGAAAACACAATGGGATCCCACCAAAATGGATGATTATCTTGAGAGCCTGCATCGCCAGAAATATTATATGGAGTATCACCAAAACCATCATCATTAGCATCTTTACCAGGATAATCTGACCAATGATTTCCTATCGCACTATTATTCCATTTATTATTGCCACCATTATCCCGCGCATTATAATCGTTTTCGACAAAATAATTATTATAAATAAGGTTATTCCAACATCCGACCCTAACATTAATACCATAAACATTATTGTTGATATTGTTTCCCGAAAATTCGTTGTAATCACTCCCATCATTTATTTCTATCCCCCGATTGTTGTTGCTAACAACATTTCCCATAATATCGTTAGAAAAGCAAGATTTTTCTAAAAGTATCCCATCCTCCCCATTATTATTTACTGTGTTCTCTAAAATCTTGTTAACCCTGTTATTATCCCATAGATATATCCCATTGTCCACGTTATTATTTACTGTGTTTCCCGAAATGTTGTTGTAATGACAACCTCCAAATATATATATTCCATTGTCCCCGTTGTTATTTGCTGTGTTTCCCGAGATAATGTTATATCGACTTTTAGCTAACTGTGAGGACCATAACCCTATGCCCTCTCCGCTATTGTGTGAGCAGTTATTATTAATCAAAGCTCCATTATTTACATCTTTCAATAATATGCCCGTGCCAAATATACTTGTGCCCACATTGTATACTATGCAATTTTTGATAATAAAATAATTATTTGAATCTTCGATTAAAATACCATTATCTCCTGATCCCCCTCCATCAATCTCCAACCCGTCGATAACATATGGGTCATCTTTCGTTCCCGTACCAGTACACCACCATTTCAATTTAGCTGTTTCACTCCAACTCCAAGTTTCAACACCAGAATCGTAAATATGAATTGTTTCGCCGAGATGAACTGGACTATCTACGAGCGGAAAATGATCCTCGCTATTTGAGGTTCCATTGATCCAAGTATAAGGAGTATCTACAATTCCATTAGGCTCTGGAACTGAATCTGGACTAGTATGATTGTCCCAATAATTGCCAATTCCTGATACGTTCCAATGGTTATTCATGCCGTCGTCGTTTGCATGCCATCCAAAAGTTCCTATAAATGAATTATAATAAATTGAATTATTCTGACAGCCTGTAGTAATTAAGATTCCATACATTGTATTATTTTGAATAAGATTTCCTGTTATAGTGGTATAATTGCAATTAGATTCCAATAGTATCCCTGTATCTTGGTTTAATGTGGCTTCATTACTAGCGATATTTCCCGAAATAGTATTATTATCACAATTATCTTGTAATATTATCCCCCCAACTAAATTATTGTTTGCGGTGTTTCCTGAGATGGTGTTATTATCACAATAACCAGATAAAACTATCCCAAGCTCACCGTTGTGGTTTGCAGTGTTTCCTAAGATTGTGTTATTTTTACAGTAATTATTCAAGAATACACCTTTTCTTCCATTGTTTGAATAATAGTTATCTCTTAAAGTTCCATTATCTGTGTTTTCCAATCTGATTCCTGCGTCTTCTGCCCCAACACCGGCATCGAAAACCGTGCAATTTTTGATTATAAAATAATTATTTTTGGAATTGTTTATAAAAATTCCACTTCCCGTAGGCGAGTTACTTGCGTTAATAATAATGTTTTCAATAACATATGGATTGCCCCAAGAACCATCACCGCTACCCCACGTATAATTACCTACAGTATGAGACCAATTACCATCAATATGTATAAACAATTCACTATAAGATCCCGATTTACTCGGACTTTTTAAATTGCTCTCGTCTTGAATCTCGTTGATTGCACCGTTATTCCCTTGTTCATTGACGATATTATAGCTATTGACGCTTAAAAGTGCGAAAGCTATCGCTAAAGTTATTATAATTATTTTTATTTTGCGTTTATCTCTCATTACATTTCACATAAAAATTATTGAATTAAGAATAAAATTGACGATTATGTATTTAACACTTTTGTATGCAAATCGTCAGCAATTTTTCCCATATCGGGAAACTACATTCAGAAGAGAATTAAAATTCTATTAATAATTAAGTTCGAAGTAATTGGACAATTTTAAAAATATCGATAAAAAGGATTTAAAATTCTTTTTTGCAATGAAATTTTCTATTTTACCAAGATATTCCTTTTAAAAATTTAATATCCTGAATTAATTTTTGAGATTCGTGTTTTGGAACCTCCATAAATGCATAAAATTCATTTTGCCAAAAAGCTCTCCCTGAACTAGTTGACCGAACCTCTTCAGCAAATTTAATTGAATGTCTTACTGGCATTAATATCTCAATAACAGCCTGATATTCTTTTTCCTGATCTATATTATTAATCTTTGCAGAATATTTTGAAAGTAAAGTAATAGTATTCTTAATGTAATCAGGAGGAATTTGAATTACTGAATGATATATACCCTCCAGAAGAATTAATTCTGCTTGAGTTAATCCAATTTTTATTGCCTCATAAAACATAGCAGAAAGTTCATTAAAAGCATTTTCTTGTATAATATTTTGAATATCTAAATTGTTAATTGTAATTTTAATTTCTGATAATTTTTCACTACAAAGTGGACCATTTAAATGGATTTTTTCCCAAATCTCAAGAATCATATTTTTATAATAATTATCTAATTCAGATTCTCCCTTATAAATCATTATGTTTTGATCTTCATCGCATATCCAGAAATTCTCAATTTCCTCTTCACTTAAAGAAGTTTCTTCTTTCAAAATCTCCTTTAATTTAGTAAAAGGTTTAATTGTTCTGTAATCAATATTTCGAAAAAACCTTACGGTTTTATCACCTGATCTTTCAATTTTCAATTTAAGAGATCCTTGACTATTAGGAGAAATTACTGAAATTACTGAAGATTCGGAACGACAGGATTCTTTAAAAACAGCTCTAGGTTCAGATATAGAAACCTTTACACCTCTTCTCTCAATCTCATTAGCACTTACTTCTAGATGTAGAGAACCCGTGCCAGATAAAAGATTCTCACCATTTTCCTCGTTAATTTCAAACTTTAAATTTGGATCTTCAATTAAAAGATTTTCAATTAGTTTTTTCATTTTATCTGAATCTCTTAGATATTCGGGTTCAATGGAGACAGTCATCACAGGAGAGGTGACATATTTCACACTTTCAAATGGTACCATTTCATCAATACTATTGCTATCTATTATGGTTTCACCGCTTTTTATATTTTTGAGCCCTTCTATAGCTACGATATTACCAACAGGTATTTTATCTACTTGTTCCCTTCTTTGTCCCATGAAAATAGCAATTCGTTGAATTCTTTCATATTCGTTTTCATTTAAAAGAAAAATTTCCCTTTTGTTTGTACAACTCCCTGAAAATATCCTTCCTGTTGAGATTAAACCATGTTTATCTACTTGCACTTTACTTAAACATACGATTAATGGACCATTGGGATCACAATTAACCATAGCTTGTCCATTTTCTGTGTCTATACGTCCATCCCAAATTTTTTCAATTCTATATTTTTGCGCTTCTATCGGATTTGGCAAATGATCAACAACCATTTCCAATATGGCTTTATGAATTGGAAAATAAGTTGCTAAATCCGCGTAAGTTTCTTTTGTATAGGTTTCTTTATTATACCTTTCTCTAATATCTCTAAATTTTAAGCTACTCTTTTCTAAAATACTTAATGTAAAACCCCATTTATGAAGAGCTGAACCAAATGCAACATTACCCGCAAGGGGTGAAACTTTCCATCTTTTATTGAAAGGATGTACCGCATATCTTTCTAGAAGCGTATTAAATGATTTTATAATTCGTATATATTTTTTTTTAATTTCCTCATCAGAAAGCTTCAACTCTCTAATTAAGCGATCTATTTTATTGATAAATAGTACAGGTTTAACTCCCTCTTGTAAGGCTTGTTTTATTACAGTTTCAGATTGAGTAATTACTTCCTCGACAGCATCAACAACTACTACCGCACCATCTACCAATCTTAGTGCACGAGCTACTTTTCCACTAAAATCTAAATGACCTGGAGTATCAACTAAATTAATAAGAAAAGGTTCATGTCCTTCAAGAGATTTTTCATAATATAAAGATATGTTTGCTGATTTCATTGTGATGCCCCGCCTTTGTTCTTCTTCAAGAAAGTCTAAAGCACGTGCTTCACCTGCCAAATCTGGGGATAAAAATCCTGCTTCACTTAGTAGAGAATCAGAAAGTGTGGTTTTTGGCTTAATAGTCGAAATGAATTATAATTTACCATGGTCTATATGACCAACTAATCCAAAATTTCTGATATTCTGGGTTTTTTCCATTAAATTTAGTATTTCTGATATTTCTTTTCTACGAGGCATAATCCAATGAAAAGTTTTTCTATAAACTTATTTAGGATTATAATTACTCTGATTAAAATGTTAGGATTTCAATTAAAGGAAAATTAGCGGGAAATGATTTTTCTCGCTACTCAAGATCTTCTTCATTTAATTGATAGCAGAACTATCAATTTCAGTTGGGTCAGATAGCACATTAAAAAACCATTTCCCTTATATGATATAATATCGATTATATTTTAACTTCTCCGTCAATTCTGACTATTCTTCCTTCAATATGCAATCTTCCATCACAGAAAAGCTCTATAGCTTTTGGAAAAGCTTTATGTTCCCATTTTAAAATTCTTGGTCCTAAAGTATCCTTAGTGTCTGTATCATAAACAGGTACACATTTTTGGATGATAATGGGTCCATGATCTTCATGAATATCAACAAAATGAACAGTGACTCCCGAAACTTTAACACCATAGGCTAATGTGTCTTCATGGGCATGCATGCCTTTAAAACTCGGAAGAAGAGCGGGATGAATATTCATAATATTCCCTTTAAAATGTTTTAAGAACATTTCACTGATAAAACGCATGTAACCAACAAGCACGATAAGTTCACATCCATATTTATCTAGCACCTCTATCATTTTTTGGTCAAATTCCTCTCTTATCCCTCTATGCTTGTCTGATTCAATTAAAACATAATGTATATTATGATTCTTAGCTCTTTCCATACAATAAGCTCCCACTTTATTACATATTAGTACTTCTACTGTTGCTTTATCTTTTAAAATCCCGGTCTCACATGCATTAACTATTGCTTCAAAATTCGAACCCGAACCAGAAGCTATTGCGCCCATTTTTAATTTTCCCATAATACATTCTATGATTTTCTCTTAAAAAAATATAACTTATTAATGAAAAATTATTGTAAGAAAAAGAGGTTAAAAAAAAGATTTTTAATTAATTAGTTTTAATTGATAAAACTAAAGTTTTTATTTGATTAATTCATATTTATCTTAGAAATTTAGTAATATTTCATTCTAAAAATTATTCTCTTCCGAAAAAAAACTATAATGTAAGAGAACATAATACTATTTATTAAAAATAAGCATTTAAAAATAACCAAACTATATATAAATGAGATTTCAAGTGTTATTATTGAATACATTAATACGTAATTATATTTAAGCTAAAAAAAATCAAGAAATCATGAAATAAGAATCTAAATTTTACGAATTAAATATTTCATTAAATATCAATTAGAAAAATTAATTAACTAGCTTAAGGAAGATTTATGAGTTTTGAAAGTGAATTGGAACGAATTAAGAATGAAATTGTCCAGATCCTTCCCTCAGAAATAAAAGTTAAGAATATTGAGTTTGAAGGTCCAGAAATTGCAGTATATTCTGAAAATTCAGATGTAGAAGCAATTGAAAGTTCAAATATATTAAAAGACTTAGCAAAAACAATGCGAAAACGAGTTGTTTTTCGGTGGAATGTTGATAAACGCAAAGATCCCGCCGAAACGGAGAGTTATATTAGAAATTTAGTGAATGAGGATGCTGAAATCTCTAATCTCGAATTTGATCATGCTAGAGGGGAAGTAATAATAGAATCTGGGAAACCGGGGCTCGTTATCGGAAAAAAAGGAGTAAACCTAAAAGAAATAAGAACCAACACATTTTGGCAACCGAGAACAATAAGAACACCTCCATTGAATTCAAGAACAATTCAATTAATAAGAGGAATGCTTACAAAAGAACGTCAAACTCAAAAAGATATTCTTTTGAAAATAGGTAAAAGAATACATAGACCTGCTCTCTTTAAGAACTTAAACATTAGGTTAACTGCTTTAGGTGGCTTTAGAGAAGTAGGAAGATCGTGTATATTAATGCAAACAAAGGATAGTAATGTATTACTAGATTGTGGATTAAATATTGGGAATCCCAATGATAGATTTCCCTACTTCTATATTCCTGAATTTTCAGTTAGAGATCTTGATGCGGTTATTATTTCACATGCACATTTAGATCATTGTGGTATTGTTCCATTTCTATATAAATATGGGTATCGTGGGCCAGTTTATTCTACATTACCCACAAGAAATCTCTCTACAATGCTTCAATTAGATTTCATTCAAATTTGCGAAAAAGAAGGATCACCATCACCATATTCGAAAAGGGATGTTAAATCAACAGTCCTTCATACAATCCCTCTTTCTTGGGGAAAAGTGACGGATATCGCACCAGATATTAAATTAACCCTTCATAATTCCGGGCATATTTTAGGTTCATCAATGATACACTTACATTTTGGAAAAGGAGATTATAATTTTGTATATACGGGAGATTTTAAATTTCAAAAAACACGATTATTAGAGAAGGCTGCTGTTAAATTCCCAAGAGTAGAATCTCTCCTAATTGAATCTACTTATGGTGGACCTCAAGATCGAATTCCTAGCAGACAAGAATCTGAAAAAGAACTTAAACAGATTTTAAATTCTACCCTTAAGAGGGGTGGGAAAGTTTTAGTTCCAGTGTTAGCTGTAGGGAGAGCTCAAGAATTATTAATAGTTTTAGAAGAGTATATTTCAAAAGGTATTATTGATAAAGTACCTGTTTTTATTGATGGATTAATTAGTGAAGCTACTGCTATTCATACTGCTAATCCTGATTTTCTTAGTAGTGATCTACGAGAAAAAATCTTACATCAAGGAAAGAATCCCTTTCTAAGTGACTTTTTTGAAACGGTTTCAGCTCAAGAAGAAAGACTCGATATTATAAAAGGGGGACCTTGTATTATTATGGCTACAAGTGGAATGCTTATTGGGGGCCCATCTGTGCAATACTTAAGAGCTCTAGCTAATGATGCCAAAAATTCATTGATATTTGTATCTTACCAAGTTTCAAATACGCTTGGGAGTCGTATCCAGCGCGGATTCCGAGAATTTCAGTATTCTGATGCGAAAGGTCGAACCCAACTCGTAAGATTGAACTTAAAAGTATTCACTCTTGAAGGATTTAGTGGTCATTCATCTCGTAGTCAAATATCTCAATTCTTGAGAAGGATCCAACCACGACCTAAATCTATCATAGTAAACCATGGAGAAGAGAGCAAATGTATTAGTCTGTCAACCATGATACATAAAAAACTAAGGAAGAGTACTAAATCTCCAAAAAACCTAGAAACAATTTTCTTGAAATGAGTACATCTCTAATGTTATACAATTTCTTATGAATTGGGATAAACATCACCAACCTTTTCATAAAAGAATGCATAAATTGGTATAAAAAAATTTCGATTATTAATTTTTTTAGAGAAAAATTAATTTTTTTAAACAGTATTAATTACTCTTTTTAAATAGTGTTTTGTGTTTATCTTTGAATTTAAAAGACTTTAAAATTAAAAATCATCTGACAACAATATTAAGACACTTTGTTCAAATTGTTGCTTTCATCCTTATTAATTACATTATCCTTGAATTAATTTTTTCTATTAATTTAAAAGGTTTTGAAGGACTTTTTAAAATACTTCCCATCTTGAATTCTCCTCGAAATCCAATTTCAAAGGGGGCTGGAATTTTAGAATATGCTTTCTTTTCTATTACAGAAGGAAAAATCCCAATATTTCTATTAGGGGTTTTTATTTTAATTATATTATTTACAAACAGATTCTTTTGTGGGTGGATATGCCCTATCGGTGCAATTCAAGATGCATGCGCGGCGATCCCAACAAAGAAAAGAACACTAAAGATCAGTACACATAATTCGTTATTGAAAATTAAATATGTGATAATAATCTTTTTGATAATTCTTTTACTTCCCTTAGGTTTTATTTATTCCCCAAATCCATCCTTTTATATAGAGTTTCGAGATAATTTAGGCGATTTTGGGGAAAAACCTTTATCTTATTTCTCTCTCTCGGAATACATTTTTGTATTTTTTCCAAATTTGGTTAAAGAGATTCTTCAGAATGGCAGTTTAGGCCCTCTTTTTACCAATTTTTTAGTATTTTTCATTTCAATCTTTTATTTAATTCTTATAGTTTTATCAGTGTGGTATCCAAGAGTTTATTGTAGATATTTCTGTCCATTTGCAGCATTGTCATCTGCTATAAGTGATTATTCATTCCTAAAATTATCAAGAAACCCTGTAAGATGTGTAGGAAGAACTGAATGTGGTATTTGCGAAAAAGAATGCCCAAAACAAATAAGAATACTTGATGAACCTTTTGAGTTTTTTACAGGAAAAGGGGAATGTAATTACTGTTTAAAATGCAGAGAAGTATGTCCATATAAAGCAATAGATATCAAATTCGGTTGAAAATCTTTTATTAAAATAAAAATAAAAAATTAATTTAACCACCTTTCGACTTAAATCCGATAAATTTTAATACTGAAGTGGTATAATCTTCTTAAGAGCCTATTCTATCTTATATCAATAATTTCTTGGGAATAAGTTTAAAATCAAAGGATTTTAAAGATTATGGATAAACGTACAATTGATCTTTTACAGACACGGATGAAAAGGGATGATGTTGGAATTCATGGTATATTAGATTCTGAAGCTACTAGATATTATGAAGAAGAAAGTGAAGAAATTAGGCCTGCCTTCTTTAGAGATGTAGATAGAATAGTTCATAGCAAGGCATTTGCTCGATATATTGACAAATCTCAAGTATTTTTTGATGTTAATAACGCAAATATTACTCACAGGTCATTACATGTTACTTTAGTTTCACGACTTAGTAGGCAAATAGGCCGTGTTTTAAGGTTAAATACAGATTTAATAGAAGCAATTGCTCTAGGGCATGATATAGGACACTCTCCATTTGGACATCTAGGAGAAGATATATTAAATGAAATAAGTAAGCAATATGATATGGGAACATTTAGTCATAACGCCCAAGGAATAAGATGGCTCTCTCATCTAGAAAAGAGATTTCCCAATAAACCCGCTAATGGTCTTAACTTGACTTTACAGGTTCTTGATGGGATTTTATGCCATGATGGTGAGGTAAATGAACAAAAATTGAAACCAATTAAAAAAAATGGAAAATCTTGGGAAGATCACTTCAGTGAATATGAAGATTGTTCTAATGAAAATAAAATTAAACGAGTTCCCATGACTTTTGAAGGAATTGTTGTGCGTTTTGCTGACACAATTTCATATATAGGAAGAGATATCGAAGATGCCATTCTATTAAGGCTTATAACCCGAAAAGATGTTCCTGAAAATTCTAAAAGGGTTCTGGGAGATACCAATCCTAAAATAATAAATACTTTAATAACAGATTTACTTAATTTCAGTCTAGATAATGATATTATTGGCTATAGCGATGAGATCTTCCAAGCTTTAAAAGACTTGAAAACATTTAATTATGAGAAAATCTATATTAGGAGAGATTTAGAAGCAATCTCCTCTGAAAAAACATTCATAGACATATTAAAGGATAAATTCATATTAATTTTTAAAAGTTCTTTGAAAGATTTAGAGAACGAAAATTATATCGCTCCTATCTTTAAAGATCACATTGAGTATATCGATAATCAAAATTATAATACATATTATAAACCACTCA
This sequence comes from Promethearchaeia archaeon, assembly GCA_036478875.1. Taxonomy (GTDB): domain Archaea; phylum Asgardarchaeota; class Lokiarchaeia; order Sigyniarchaeales; family SOKP01; genus Loki-b32. The sequence goes on from JAZGEW010000013.1 coordinate 43,960, forward strand.
AAAGGAATAAGCAATTAACCCTAATAGTAAGAGATTATATCGCGGGAATGTCAGATAATTATTTTAATAAAATCTATGAAAGATTTCATAAAAAAAAGTAGCTGTTTTTTTACCATCTTAGCTTGAATTGATTATATTATACCTATATCATATAGATATTTAATCAAAAAAGGGTGGATTACACTAGGAGGAATATAATAAAAAAGCATTTTCAGTTTATTACGGGGTTTTTTTTTCAGTCACACGGGGTTAAAAACTAGTTTTTTTAAACTGATATCTTTTTGTAGTCCTCCAGATAAAGTATGTGTAATCCAATATAATATATGGTTCGTAATCAATAAAAATTTATCTTATTTTAGTAAAAAAAAATAAATCAAAATGTTTTATAAAAAACAAGTTCCTTCTCTAAATTGAATAATTATTATAATGATTAAGAAAGTTTTTTAGAGTTATCAAATTATTAATATTCAAATACAGCCCAGTGGTGTAGCGGTCAAGCATCGGGGGCCCTGATAAGTCTAAGCATCTACGATCTTGGAGATACCCCTGGACCACGGTTCGAATCCGTGCTGGGCTATTTTTACATTATATATTCTTTGTCTTCTACTCATATTTATATAATTAAATTTTCATATTTTTTATTACTAATTAAAGAAGTTGATCGAAATGTTAATTGATCCAAAAGTAAACAAATTGATAATCTTTAATGGAGGCGGGGGTATTGTTGAAAAGCAAATTAAACTCTCTTTAAATCAAGGTTTAAATAAATATGAAATTGCTAATGTGCCCGCTTCGTTTGATCCTAATTCTGCAGATATCCAATTAGAATTTATTAACCCTGGAGATAAAGATTCAATCACACTTCAACAAACTATTGTGTCCCTTCCAGATAGAAATACTTCTCAACAAATTATTGACAGAGAAAAATCAGCAGCGACAAGTATTATTTCCTATGCCATTGATTTTACACGCGAATTGAGGGAAAAAGTTTCTACTATATGTGAAGCAAGCTCTTATAGAACTTTTGCGGATATGAAGGGTATTTTTGAATTTATAATAAATGCAACGAAAGAGGGTGAAGTCATTGTGAAGATCATATATTTCATAGCAGATCTCCGTATAAAATGGCAAACGACCTTGCAAGTGGATATTAAAGATGATGGTAATAATGCCCAAATTGAAGGATTTCTTGTTGTTGATAATCAAACTGGGTTTTCTTATGAGGATGTGGAGCTAGGTTTTGCGATATTCGAGTTGCCGAGCACTGAAATGGAGATACAATACGATAGTTTTGCTGAAGGGGAAGAAGAAATGGCTCAACAAGCAATTTCGAGCCTATCCAAACAAAAAAGAACTCAACGAATGAGGAATTTAATGCTCTGAGGTGAAAAAATGTGAAAGCGAATGTACCTACCCGGAAAAAAATAAAACTTAATTGGTTCAAATCCAACTGTGCTTTGAATATCGAGCGTAAGATTGCAATAGAATATAATGCGAATTCGGTAGCTTATAATAAAATAACGTGGGATGTTCTGGTTCAATATGTTCTCACTAAAGAGGGAGATCCAAAAGAGATTCCCGCAAACTCCCCGATGACGCTATATAAAGGAGGCTTGCCTTTCCTCTTCTTATCAACTTCAACTACTATTGGAAATAAAATAACTTCAGAAGAACTCATTGATTCCGATATTGCTATTGATGATGATATTGTAAATATTAATGAGGGAGAAGATAAAGTTACCTACGAAGATGCCCGAGATCCAAAAGAGCATATTGAAGTAAGAACTCGACTTGATAAAATTACAAGGAAGATTACTATTGAAAATAAATTAGATAATGAAATTGAATTAGAACTTAACTTTAAACAAACAAAAGATGTCTCATTTATAAAATCTCAGCCCGAACCATCAAAAATCGAAGAACCTAATTACAACTATATTATAAAAATACCTTCAGAGCAGAAAGGTAACGTTATCTTAGATCTTCAAGCAAAAATCGTGAAAAGGGTTACACGAATTAAACCTGAATATTTAAAACCTGAAGAAAGCCGACTAAACGTGTTTAAAGATAAATAAATACTTTTTTTTTTTTAAAAATCAAGATAAATTTACTAAAGATCAAGCATTTGGGACTTTTAATCCCAAGATATTGACTCGAAATCGTGCTAGACGTTTTTTACTTTATCCTGTTCGTTTAATAAGATGGTATCCAAACTTTGACTTTACAGGTTGTGAAATCTCACCGATCTTTAATTTTGTACATGCATTCCAGAACTCAGGTACCATATCACCTTTAGCAAATTCCCCTAGATTTCCTCCTTTTCTTTTACTTGAGCATGTGGAATATTGGCTGGCCAGCTGCTCAAATTTTTCACCTGCTTTAAGATCTTCATAAATCTCTTGAGCATTACTGAACTTCTCTACTAAAATGTGACTTGCTTTTATTTTTCCACCGCGAAGGGGCGCACCTGCTTTTCCTGAACTTCCCCCCTTTGATTGTGTTCCTTTTTGAAATCCTTTTCCATATTTATTTTTTCCCATAGAATTTCACAAAAATTGAATTCTTTTAGATCAAAAAACCATGAATAATTTTCAGAGGATTAAAAATAAATTAAGTAGTTTAGTTTATAATTAAGTATCTGAAATTCTTTATTTCTTCAATGCTGTTTATTTCAACAACAAGTTTTTGGAAGCCTTGAAGAGTTCCATCATAAACCATGAATATGATAAAATTTTGATTTACAAAATTTAAGTTTTTACTAACTACCTGGTCTTTATACACACTTTCAACTCTATTCAATTTCTTTAGAACATTATAATCATTTGGAGCGACAATAATCATATTTCCAATTATATTTCTTGTTATTGGGATTAAATCACTTGACGAATCAAGAGTATTGGATATATCCTCTGTTGACATTAACCGTAATAGAGCGTCTCTAATCAATTTAGATCTATTATCATACTGATTTTTTGTTACAAGTTTATTTATGAATTTCTTAAGACTCTCACTAATACTAATGCTGATAATGGGCAATTTTTTTTCCTCTTTTTTCCTATTTAATATTATATAGAAATAAAAATTTATAAATCTTTTTTTGATAAAATATTCTTATAATTTAATAGATCTTGCTATTGCATTCCTAAAATTCTCGACATCGTTGACCAATTTATCGGCGTGTTCTTCTGAAATCTTATCATCTTTTCCATACTTATTTAATTCTGTGAGCCAATACTCCATTCTCCCTAAAATAGCTTCTTTTTCTCCTATAATTTTCCTTACTCGAACAAATGTATCATGTAATTTAGTTCTAATGTTTTGAGCTTTCCATCTGAGCATACAGTAATCTGAGATTTCTGCGAGGTTTTGAGTTATCGCCATGATATCAATTGTCTTTTCTCTTTCTTCTGATTTAATCTTACGTATGATGTTGATTTCTTCAAATAATAACTCAATAATCTTTGCTAAGAATCCAGTCAGCATTCCAGCGTGTGCTGCCCATACACGAACTTCCAATGATTGGTTTGCTTCAGATACGTAAATTCGAGTTATAATTCTTCCCCCTCCAATTTTCGCTTCTGAACAATGCCAACTTTCTGCTTCATATTTTCCTTTAGCATCGCTACTTTCATGAGAAGTTACTGTACTTACTTCAAAACGCTTTATTGTTCTTACTGCCGCTCTAAAAGCTAAACGTGGATCAATATCCGCAATTAAAAATGCTCGAGCGTCATTCGGAAGATCTGCGATTGCGATTTGAATATCTTCTATAGTTGCCAAACATGACACAACAAGAGGACATTTAATATGGACTTCGCGTTTTTTGATATGAACAGTTCTTTTTTCTCCCGATGCTGTTTTGTAAATTACATCACCACCGATATTGGTTCGTCCACATTCCTTTGGTTCTAAATAGAAATCTACACCTCTAGAATTCTTTGCTTCAATAACGGGGATAGTAATTAGAGGATCCTTTGCTGTGTAACTAGATGGAACATCTAAGAGTATTTTGACCGAATTTATTGCCATAGAACTATTATTACGTACGGCCACTTTAAAGTGTAATTGTCCACCGACAAAATCATAGTCGCGAACTACTTCAATTTTCCCACCGTCAGTAGGTTCTTTAGTTGCTTTTGGTTTTGCTTGAGATTTTGCTTCCATTGGTACACTATAAGCCACAAATGTTCTTTTTGACATATCAATATATCCGTCAATATCACCTCGGGCAATAATCTGTGCTAAATTTTCTTCAATGCTTGTTTCTGTTACCCCTAATCTGTTAGAAAGTTCTCTTAAAGGCATAGTTCTATATGCTCGAGCAAATTCTTTTATCCTCTTCTCCATATGTTTATTTGTCATGAATTCTCTTCTTTGTGTAAAGATTCCTTTAATATTACCTGTTTTTATTAGCTCATGAAGGCTTTTTCTTGCTAATTCTACAGCAATTTTCAATTTTGTAGCTAGTTTTGAAAGCTCAAATAAACCCATTTCTTTAGAAAAACTTTTAATATCCTTATGGATCTGATCTGCTGTAATAATTTCATTTCCACGATCTGCAAAAAACCCGTTAACAGATTTTGTTCTCATTATATTAACACAAAATGACTTTACAAGTTCTTTTGGAATGTGAAAACTATTAGCAAGATTTTTCAAGGAAACCCTGCCTTTAGTATTAATTTCTTTTATTAAATTATCCAATATATATTTTTGAGTGTAATATGTTCCTTTATCTAATGAGAAAGAACCTTTTATTTGGAACTGATTAATTAATTTGTAAATTACCTTAATTGCAATCTCAGAACTCATATCAAGCATTATTCCTAGATCTGCAACTTTAATTATACCTTCATCCTGAAACTTTGCTAATATTTTTTCCCGCATTTCAGAAGAGATATAATAAAACATCTGATTTTTTTGGTCAATAATTCCATAGATTCGTTCTTCTTCCATATATTTATTAATGAATTTGATCATTTGTTCCGCAGAAATAATGAATGAATTCATTATGGTTGAAAAGTTAGTTAATGGAGCTCTTTTTAATAAATCCAAGAAGCAATTAGGACAGATTTCCCTCCCTATTATATGTTTTAATTTCTTACTACATAATATCATTTTATTTCCTTTCATAAGGTTGTATCTTATTGCTTCTCTTGCTAATTTTTCTTTTGAAGGAAAAAATAAGCCAGGGGTTTTTAAATAAGAATTCCATGTTTCTGGACAGTCAGGGTTGGTACATTCTAAATAATATTGACCTGAAGATAACCTTTCTAATCTTAATAGGTGCTTACATACAGGACATTCGCTATTTTCCAAAACTGTGCATTTGTAATTCCTTTCAATAGCTTTAACTTTTGAATAGAAAAGGTTGTGTTTTCGGCACTCATGCGTTTCTGTGGTTGCTGTATGATTAATGCAGAAACTGGATTTGCATTTTTCACACGTAAAATCGATTCTTTGGCTTTCACAGAATAAACATTTCATAGTTCGAAATATAATTTTAATTTTTGAATCTATATTATATTTAAAAAAATCCTAGTTTAATATTTTAATGGGAGACCAATTTTATTTTTTTAGTATCAATGGAATTTTCTCTAGTTTTTAAATTTTGTATTGTACTGCATAAGATAATTCTAGAATAAACTAAAATGATACTTCTGGGAAGACATGAATTCCAAGAAATGATAGGATCATGACAACAGTATTAAATAGTATTATGATAATGATCATCGTCATTAAGACCCATGTCCTTTTAGATCCATCAGACTTCATCATTTGAGCTGTTCCATGTTTAGCTAAAGCTAAAGGAAATAATCCAATAAATGTACCTAATGAAAAATAGAAAACAGTAAAAATTCCATTAATAAATCCTAAACCACCGCTTAATGAATATGTCAAACATTGAGAATATATGAGAAACTCAAAAATGCAAGGAGCAAATCCTGCTACAAATCCAAAAAGATAAGGTGTCTTCTTTTTTTCCCAATTGAATTGAAAAATTTCATCTTTTCTTTTTGAGTGAGGTATATACCCTTTTCTCGTATAAAAAAACAATAAAATAAATCCTGCAAACATAGAAGTAAGAGCTCCAAAAAAATTAATTATATATGGTTCTAATTGATGTATTCCTGGAATCAAAATCTGTGGAATGAAACTAATTAAAACAGTGCCAGTGGCAAGTACCATATTAGAAGTCATTAGCCCCAATCCATAAAGCATTAAAATAAACACACTTTTTTTAGGCGTTTTTGAGATCCCAAATGACCAAAAGAAGAATATTGCTTTATCTTCACATGGAATTAGAGTATGAAGAATTCCTAAAGTAAAAGCAGGAACAAAGATCAGAAGTAACGGTGGAGGGTAAAATTCTAACATTTTTTTTTTGAATTTGAAGTATATCTTTTAAATTTAGGATTTTCTTTTTTGTTTATATAGTTTCAATGATCATATTTAGAATTTATTATTATCAATGGTCAAATCTTTTATTAAACAATATTTACTCATGCTGTAAAAAACTAGTAATAAAAAGATGGTACCTGCAAAATTAAAGGGAAACCATTTTTTTATAAGGAACCATATTCCCATAAATGCTAAATCAAAGAAATTAAAAAAGAAAAAACTAGGTTTATTGAATTTTCTTGTTAAATCTGAATTCCTGGGTAAATTAAATATAATAATTATCAAGAGTGGAGTTAGGATTAAGAGGTGATGATCCCAAGAATCGAAATATCCTAAAAACATAATTAAAATACCAAAAGTATATCCATAAATTAAAGTATTATTATTAAATCTCCTAATTAAATAGAGAGTAAATCCTATTCCACCTATAATGATAAGAATAATTAGAAAAATTGGTAATTGAAAACTTAATAATTGTGTTTGCGAAAAACCTAGAACTATAAAGAAGTTTTGAATGAGTTTGGTTATGCTAAATGAATGATTGACAAGAACAGTATCCTCCCCAGTAAGGTTTACATTCAAAAATCCATCTAATAATTCAGGATATATTAGAAACACGATAAGATTTAATGATACTGGTATTAGAAAACCAACTAAACGAATTGCTGATTTAAGAAATTTAATTTCAAATTTCTTTCTCTCCAAGTTAAAATTAATAATTATTAAAAATGGGATTAAAAAGATAGTAATTGGTTTAAATAATATACTTACTCCTAAAATAATACTTGCTATTAAATTATATTTAGTATCTTCATATTTTAGAAAGAGGAAAAGTGATACTAAAATTAAGAAGGTAATGTATAAATTTATTTGCCCTAAAATATAATTAAATAGGTTAGGTAACCCCATTAGGAATAAACTAATATATATTACAATTCTTTTATCCTCTTTTTCATGGTCTTCTCTTCTAATGAGAATAACAATTTTAAAAAGAACAAGACAGATTATAATGTTCAGTATCAGATTAATGAGATTAAATATTAGAAAACCCAAATCAAAACCCATTAGGTAAAAAGGGACAAAAAAAATAGCTGATATTGGAAAGTATCTAAATGGCCAACGAGTATAATTAGCTTGGTTATAGAGATCATTTACATTTTCAAGGAAAACTTTCCCTCCTTCATAATAAACTAAGAAATCATTTTGATCTCTGAAAAAAATAAGAGTTAGAATCATTGATAATATAAAGTAAAATCCATGAATTAATACGGCATATCGAAAGATCTTGAATTCCCATAATTCTCTAAATCTTTTTTTTATTTTAATAAAGTAATTATTCAGATTCATGCTCTATTTACCATTATTTTATTGTTAGAAAATTCTTGTTTTTCTTTTCTTGATTACAAATATTATTATAGTTAGAATGAAAAAACACATTACTCCAATTATTGTAGGTATTACATAAATCGGTAAAAAATCAAAACCAATCTCTAGAATGACTACATTTCCCTCAACATAGAGTTTATACGAATTTAGAATTCCTTGATCATTATAGATAGCGATAATTTTAATATTTTTTGAGGGAAATCCGGGTAATATTGCGTTTTCTTCAATTTCAACATTCAGAGTTGGTAATACCCTATTATCAACATCATACCATTTATTCAGCTTTAACTCCCCCATATATTCTCCTACTGGAATAGGAAACCAAAAAGGCACCAAAGATGAGTAACTTGAAAAATTTAAATCCTTAGTGTAAGCATTTGGATTGGAAAAAAAGATTATTTGAGAATCATTATCTTTAACCCCCCAAGTGTTACTGCTAATCCACCCCCATATACTAAAATTTAATTTTATGAATGTTTCATCAACTTCTATGTTATCAATTCTCCATTTCATCCTTTTCCCTTTACCTAAATCTCTAAAAAACCCAGAATCATCCCAATCATAGCCAAAAATATTATCCATCTCTATTTGATTACATACATTACATTTCCATATCAATTCTTGATCATTTTGGACACTCATACTATACTCTGTGGCATCTACATTTGAAATTATACTGCAAATTAATAAGAAAAGGAGAGTAAAATTCAAAAAAACAACCTTACGTTTCATTCTATTACATCTCCATATTATTACGTTGTTTAAGCAAACAATATTTACTTATCCCATAGAAAGTTATAATTAGGAAAATTGTCGGCACAAAATTATATGGAAACAATGGATATGTTAGGTACCAAATACCCACAAAAGCAAGATCAAAAAAACTAAAGAAAAATAAACTTGTTTTTATTGAACCTGTAATTTTAGATTGCCGGGGCATATTGAAAATAATTATTATTAAGATCGGGGTTAAATTGAGTAAATGATGATCCCACGAGTCAAAGTAAGCTAGTAACATAATTAATATTCCAAAAGAATAACCATAAATAATAGAATCCTTTTCTAATCTATTTATAATAAAGACCATAAACCCCAAACCTCCTACTATACCAATTACTCCAAATAAAACAAAAATTTGATTAAAAGGGATGTTGAAAAAATAACAAAAATTAGTAATTAATTTCGTTATACTGTATGAAAAATTTAGAGCAATTGGATTACTACCCGTAAAATTAGTGTCTAGGAATCCTTCCCATATAACAGGGTATAATAAGAATAAAATGAAATTCAACAAAACCGGTATAATAACTCCTATTATTCGAATTGCACTTTTAAATAAATCGAATCTTAGCTTTTTTTTCTCAAAATCAAAATTAAATATAATCAAAAATGGTATTAAGAAAAACGCTGTAGGTTTTATTATGATACTTATTCCCAAAAAAATACTTCCAATTAATTGCCATTTGAATTCATCATATTTAAGAAAAATGTAAAGAGATAAAAGAATAAAAAAAGTGATATATAAATTTATCTGACCATAAATATAATTCAATACATGAGGCAACCCCATTAAGTAAATTGATATATATAAAATAACTCTTTTATCATCCTTTTCATGATCTTCGTTTCTTATTAGCATTATTATCTTAAAAAGAATACTACAAATCAGAAAGTTGAGGATTAAATTACATATATTAAAAATTACAAATGCTACTTGAAAATTTAAAATTGAAAATGGTATAAAAAATAATGCTGACAATGGAAAATATCTAAAATCCCATAAATAATATGTTTGATTGTAGAGATTCTCAATATCATTGATAAATATATTTCCTACATTATAAAAAATTATAAAATCATTCTTTTCTTGATATACGGCAAAAAATAGAATTATTGAGAGTATAAAATAAAAACTGTGAAGGATTAGGGCATATCTAAATATTTTTTGTTCCCATAGCTCCTTAATTCTGTGAAAAATTTTGGTTTTCAAACTCATTGAGCAGTTAACAAATTTTTATTATAATTTTAAATTCTTAAATTAAATTACTAAATTTAAATTTTATAAAATTACTTATTGAGAGAAAAATTAGACAAAAGAAACGGAAGCTTTCTTTCATTATTTTCTAATTGCCAATTTTGTTGCTATTCGCGACTAATGCGTTTATGATACGTGGTATGACTTCACGAGGAAAACTGTGCCCCATTCCGTCCAAAATCAATAATTCTGCTCCAGGTATCGTTGTTGCGATTTCTTTACCCGCTTCAACAGGGTTAAATGGATCTTCACTCCCATGAATAACTAGCGTAGGCGCTCGTATTGCAGAAATATAGGGTTTAATATTACCAGGAACAGCCATTGCTGCTAATTGGCGTGCTATACCTTCAGGATAATAACTGCGATCGTACTCATTTGTTCTATACTCTCTTGATTGATCCTCATCAAAAGAAAAAGTACCTTGAATGAGACTATCACGCTTGACCATTTCTTCAATATATCCCTCACGCTCGGAAGGAACAGGTGCAAAGAATTGAGCCATGATCTCTGGCTTCGATTGTGGTAGATCGGGATTTCCAGTTGTACTCATGATTAATGTGAGTGATAGCACCCGAGATGGATGTCTATATGCTAGAACCTGTGCGATCATTCCCCCCATGGAAGCACCGTAGACGTGTACCTCATCTATATTCAGAGCATCCAAGAGACCAATAGCATCATCAACCATGTCCTCTAAAGTATATGGCACTTCGGGTATTTCTCCACGAGCATAGGCAGTATTAATCTCCAAAAAGTTCGGCAAACCAGCATCTTCAAGTTTAGTTGACAAGCCTACGTCTCGGTTGTCGAATCTGATTACATAAAAGCCACGATTTGCAAGACTTTCGCACATCTCATCCGACCAAGCAAGCATTTGGCTTCCCAGTCCCGCTATCAATAACAAAGGTTTTGAAATCTCGTCCCCGATCGTCTCATATTCAATCTCTATATTATTTACTTTCGCTTTAGGCATTGTAGATCTTCCCCATTTTATTATTAATCATATTAAGTATACACCTCAGTTTGATATAGTTAAGCCAAAAGTATTTTATGATTAAAATTTTATGGAAAAGCATATATTTTTGCAAAGGGTGAGCGCTTTGACCAGTGTAAATTCCTTCTAGTAAACAATATGGTTGAGAGTATATGATAAATTCAAAGATACAGCGAGCATAATAAATTATAACCTTTTTATTTTTTTAGAAAAAAATTAAAGCAGGATTATTTGAATATTGGTGATCTTACCTAATTTCATTCTCAATATTTAAGAAAAAGTATTTCGGATCTTCTTAAAGAACATGATTTATTTAATATAGTTGATTATGCTAGGGATGGAATTGAAGCTGCCAAATTTGCTTCTTAATAATAATATCCTCGATAATCCATTGCAAAAAAGTTATAAAGAAAATATATTCTAGATATATGTTTATGCTAAACTAGAAAAAAAAACACTCAATCAATCGAACTAGTCAAAACGAATTTATTTCATCAATAAATGTGAAATCATTAAAGAAGAAAATATCAATATTAGGAAGAGCAAACACTGGAAAATCAAGTATTAAAAATGTGATCTTTAAAGGTAAAAAGTCAGAAGAGTTATTACATAATCCGTTAGAACCAACTCGAGGTATTTCACATTCTATATTTTCTTTATATAATATCAATTTAGGGTTAATTGATGTATCTGGACAAGAGTTAGATTTTCTATTTGAAGAAGAAATAGAAAGAAAAAGAATTTTTGAAGGTACCAATATTATTATTTATGTTTTTGACTATCTACAATGGTTAGAGAATGCTCATGAAATAAAAGATGACATCTTGAAAATAATTCAAAATACCAGGGTAAAAGAATGTCAATCTAAAATAATAATTTTTCTCCATAAAATTGATTTAATTACTGAAAAAAAAAGAGAAAGAATTAATGAACTAAAAAGTAAGATATATCAATTTTTAGGCTTGTCAGAGAAATTAGATTTATATTTTACTAGTATAATGCCAAAACTTTTATTTTCTCTTCATAATGCGTTTTCAGAGATATTTAGCAATTTCTCAACAGAAACTATTAAGTTAAAGAAGGATTTAGATGAGATTTTGTCGGATTACTCTCAAACTTTGTGTTTCTTAAATAATAAAAACAATAATATTATCATCCAGTCCGAAATTAAAGATTTTAATATTGATTATATAAATAATTCTCATAAATTAATCATTAAATTGATCGATTATCTTAAAGAGCAGAATAAAGAAGAAAGTACTATTCATTCATCGAATTCAATAATTAAAAGTTTCACTGCTATTATCGATGATAGAATATATATTTATATTAAAAATATTGAACAAATTTTCCCTAATTTAAAACATATTATATTAGTTTCAGAAGATCTTAAACAAGATGACTTATCTAAATTAGCTGAAAAAATTGAATTAAAATTATTAAATAATTTTTTTAGTAATGGGAGAGGATAATTATAATTTTTCAGATATCATTTGTAGGGTCTTTAAAAGATTTACTTTTCTTTATAAGATTCCTTTCTGCATTAATAATTCTGGATTTAGGTTATAAGGCAACTCTGAGAATTAAGGAGTCCAAATGGATTTCTGCTACAACAGGCTTTTCTATGATGATGTTATCATTTGGATCTTATGTATTTATAGTATCACTAACAAGATTTTATTCTGAAATATTTTCTTTTCCTTTGTATTATTTTGTCGCAGTAATAATTTTGCTAAGTGGTATGTTTTCATTTGTAATTTTTACTGAATTAGATCACTACATAAATATAAATCACAAGAAAAAAATGAAGATTCTAAATTTTCCATTAACAATTATTTCGGTAATAGGGCTTTCTATCCTAATTCCCTTCAGTTTAATTTCTTATATTTTGCAAACATTTGTAATCCTATTCCTAGCTTTACCAGTATCCGTTGTATGCTTTCGTTATTTAAATTTATTTAAATTTCTCGAGATAGTTAGGCGTAAAAAAAGATCTAAACCTAATCTAACATTTCTTATAGGATTATATATTTCAGGGTATTCAATCTTTTTCATTTTACTTAAAGATATTTTAGGAGATTGGAATTGGTTTTTGAATTCTATTTTTATAACTATTGGAGGGTTTTTAATGGAGCAGTCTTGGAAACAACTTCCATCATTAAAAGAATTAGAATGGATAAATAAAATGGATCGATTAATTGTGATTCATTTAAACACTTCTAATGTTTTATTTAAATTCAGTTTTATGCATTTAAAGAAGAAAGAAGCTAGTATTCCAAACTTAGATTTGACAGGAGCAGTTATTACCGGTGTTGATAGGCTTTTTCAAGAAATTCTTGCTAATAATGATCACATTAAAAAAATTGATCATGGCAAAAAGAAAATATTCTTTGCTCATGGAACGCACGTCAGTAGTGTTTTAATTTCTTTAGGTGAATCAGAGGAATTAATGTATCGAGTTGAAACATTTAATTTATCTTTTGAAAAACAGTTTAAGAGTATATTAAAGGACTGGAAAGGATATCTTGCTCCATTTCAAAAATCCCGAGAATTAGTTAGAAAAATTTTTAATCATTAAAAAATATTAAAAAGCATTAATGATTTGGAAATAGATCATTATAGCTCTCCTGATGATTATTTTTCTCTTTTTTTTGAAATTTGCTTTTCTGAGAATTTCAAGAAGAAACACAGATATAATAAATCATATGCATTAGTCTTAAAGAAATTATTCGATATTAATGTTATAATGTGTATTACATTCAATAAAAAGGGAGCATGGTTATATGAACCAAAAAAGACTTTAACATACTTATACAACTTTATCAAAAGAAATAAACAATATATAGTAAGAGATTGACCCTGGGAAAAGTATTTCCTATAATGTCTATTATAAATTATAATCTTTTTATTTTTTTAGAAAAAAATTAAAACAAGAAGAAAATTTACTTATTTAGTTAAATATTACCTTAAAAGGTTTTAAATAATGTCATTTATACAGTATAAAGAAGTGAAATCATTTTTTGGGATTATCTTAGGAAATAGAGACGTATTTCCAGATCATTTAGTAAAAGAAGGTAGAAAAGATATTAAAGATGTAATGAATGAATTAGGATTTGAATATGTCATTTTAGATGAAGAAAATACTCCACTGGGAGCAGTTGAGACGTACTCAGATGCTAAGAAATGCGCAGAACTTTTCAAAAAGAATTCTGATAAAATTTTGGGGATAATTTTGTGCCTTTGCAATTTTGGAGATGAAAAAGGAATAGTCAATACCCTAAAATTGGCAAATCTTAATGTTCCCATTTTGGTTCACGCATCTTCAGATGAGATTGATAAAATGGATCGTGTTCATAGAAGAGATGCGTTTTGTGGAAAAATTTCTGTCACAAGTGTATTGTATCAATATGGTATTCCATTTACACTAACTAAATATCATACTTGCCCTATAAAATCTGATATTTTTAAAGAAGATTTAATGAGATTTGAAAAAATATGTAAAATCGTAAAAAAGCTCAGAATAGCACGATTAGGCCAAATCGGAACAAGACCAAATGCTTTTGAAACTGTGAGATATAGCGAAAAAATCTTAGAATTTAATGGAATCAGTATAGAACCTATAGATTTATCAGAAATTTTTGGAGAAATTCGTAGATTACCAGATGGGGATCCTAAAGTAAAGGAAAAAATTCAATTCATTAAGAATTATACACCAACTACAACATTTCCAGAAGACGGCATATTAAAGTTAGCAAAACTATCAGTTGTTGTCGAGAATTGGGTATTGGAAAACGAATTAGATGGCTTCGGGCTCCAATGCTGGCCAAGCCTTCAGGATAATTTCGGGATTGTACCGTGTGCGGTAATGAGTATGTTCAGTGAGGGGCTTGTTCCAGCGGCTTGCGAAGTTGATATCGCGGGATTAGTTGGAATGCTCATTTTACAAATCGCATCTGAAACGCCTTCGGCAATTTTAGATTGGAACAATAATTATGGTGATGATCCTAATAAAATGGTTCTTTTTCACTGCAGTAATCTTCCAAAATCATTCTTTAAAGACACCGAGATGACAATCCATCCTATTATTTCAGATCTTAAAGGCGATGACCATAGTTTTGGAGCTATTCAAGGAAGAATTAAAAGTAAACCGTGTACATTATTAAGGATTGAAACTGACGATAATTTCGGAGAGATTAAAGCCCTTTTAGTAGAAGGAAATTATACAGATGACCCTCTAGAAACATTTGGAGGTTATGGAGTGATAGAGATACCTAATTTACAAGATGTTTTAAAGACATTATGTAAAGAAGGTTTTGCACATCATGTAGCGGTTTCATTGAATAAAGTTGGAGATATTGTACTTGAAGCACTTTCAAACTATTTGGGATATAATATTGTCTATCCTAATAAATCCATATAATTTTTTGATTTTTCTTTTAAGGAAATTAGAATGATTTGTATCTCTATGATTTCTGCAATTTGGACAAATCGTGATATTTTTATATAGAATCTTATCTAAATATATTTTATAAAAATAATCCAATTTCAAACAAATAAAAACATAAAACATATTATCGAAGGAATTGGTATTAATGAACGAAAATCTGAGTGCCCAAAAAAATTGTCCTGCATGTGGTAAAGAAAATAAATTAGACTCCAAATTTTGCAAATTTTGCGGAGCTAATATGGTTACAATTGATTTTCAAACCATTGAAATATCTCAGACTATGAGATTTAGAAAAAACAGTTTTTCAATTTGCTGTATCATTTTTATTGTTTTAATATTTTACGTTTCTTTAGTGGTAATGCCAAGCTTATTGAACCCTTTTGAAGCAACTATCGCGGCAGGTCTTTTAATTGTACTCGTTGGAGGAGTTAGTTTTATTGGTTTGTTATACATTTTATGGGTGTATCGTGGTGCGGGTATCCGTAGAATATTTTCCATTTCACCTAAAGGCATTAAAATAGTGGTTCCAAGAGAACCGATTTTTGAAGTCAATTGGTCTGAATTCGATTTAATTCAATTACATAAATTTTCTGGTGGTCATAATAATAAAGCATATAGATTTTACTTCATTTCAAATGATGAAGTATATAAAGATTTTCTTATTGAAGGATCAATGCATTTTAGTGGGGCAAATTGTAGAGCAATTGTATCTCAAATGGAACGATACGCAGCAAAAATGAATAAACAATTTATTAGGGGCAGAAGAAGAAGGAAAAAAAAATAACTTTTGAAGAAATTTTATATAAAGTATTAGTTACTTATTTAAGTTGAATGTTAGCGCTCACTTACAAAGTAAATTCAAGTTCTAATACTCTTTTAATTCCATTTTGATCAATTACAACTCTAAACTTTTTATAATAGATTTTGTTTACTTTCTTTCCTTTAAATGATGTTAGCTTTAAAACAAGATTTAAATGATATACTTTTGAAATGGATAAATTTTCAATCTCCTTTTTATTTACATTCCATTTAGATATAAATTGGATTGGGTCGTCAGCATATCTTAAAAAACCTCTAACATTAAAACGAATAACATCTGAAATATCTTTTCTTCTTGTATGGAATTGCTTTATTTTTTTGTTGAATAGAGTTATTCTTTTCTCATATAGAATAACTTCCTCTGGTTTACCTCTTTCTTCTATCGAACTAATGTTGCTCGATCTCCTAATTCTTAAAATCTCTGGAGGTATCTTATCTTTACTTTTAAAATTTACAATTTCTTTACTTTTTCCAATTTTTTCTTTATTTAATCCATCTACAATATCAATACGCTGATCTGGGAACATTGATCCTACTGCTTTCTGAGAAACTCCCCGAATATTATCTTTAATTCGATCTTTCAGCATATAAATTACAACAGTAGCAATAATAAAGGGAATAGAATACATAGCAAAGAATGAAAGGATTAAAAAACCAAAAAATAATGAAAAAAACATTGCAACTCCAGCTGCTACTGAATAAAATATTTCTAATGATTGTGATTTTGGATCTTTTTTCTTTTTTTCTAAGTATAAAACACTTTGCACATATTTTTTCATAATCCCTTCTTGGTAAGAAAAAGTCTCATTGTTAGCGTTTTCTAGAATAATTAATGAGCTCTTTAAATAATCACGATGCTCTTGCTCTTTTTCAATTACCTCAATCATACTATTTTTGATCTCTTGACTAAATTCATCTTCAAAAACTTTTAAAGATCTTGTAAGCCACTTTTCAATCTGTAAACTAATATATTCATTTGCAAATTGAAATGCCTCCCGTATTTTTATTGGAATTTGGGTCATTAGAATTTTATTTCCCTCCAATTCCAGTTTCGCTTGTAATTTTTTTATTGATTCGAGATAGAAATTTATCATATCTTGTATATTATATTGTTTTTTTAAGTTGTTATAGTTGTTTTGAATGTAATTAAACTGATCTCTTAAAGAGACTTTTATTATATCTGCAAGTAAGCACAATTCTCTTTGAATTTTAGTTATGATATCTGTATTAGATTTCCCATATTCAATATCTTTCAATGCTTTCAGGATTGTATTCATTGGAGAAAGCTTGTTTTGCTCGTCTAATATTCCCGCTATAGACATTTTAGGGGTTTTAAACCTTATTCGATTGTTGTTGTCTGAAAAAAATTGCTCTTTACTATATGAATCCTTGTTTATCTGTAGAGAACTTGGAATAAAGAAATATGTAGCAAGAAGATATGATGTTTTCTTTTTTTCGGTTCTTTCCAAAGTATAATCTATTTTTGATTCAAAGTTATAAAGATCATGACGTTCAATTGACGATTCTTTCCAATCTCTGATTTTTTCATCGTCCATCGCTTTTAAAATCGTCAATATATCATCACTTTAAGCTTTATTTTAATAAAAAGGATAAAAAAGAGAAATATTATTCACTCTCTTGTAAAGTAAGAATAAATACAAATCTAAAAATTTATTTTTTTCTTTTTATTGAAATCTCTTTTTGAAAAAATCCCGATTCGATTATCCCACTTTTATTTGTGTCAAGATTTGTAAGAATTTCAAATGGATAAAATTTTTGTGTCGCATTTTGATAATTTAATATTCTATTTCTAGTTAAATATATCGAATACTCTGAAATATCGCATCCTATCCATCTCCTCTTTAATTTTTCTGCCATTAACAAAGTTGTTCCAGAACCACAAAAAAAGTCAGCAACTAAGTCCTCTTCATTAGAACCTATTTTAATGATTCTTTCAAGCAGATTATGATGTTTTTGCGTAGGAAAACCTGTCCACTCCTTTGATGCGGGTTGCATACAGGGAATTCGCCATACATCGTCCATCTTTTTGTCAGTTACGATTCTATATATCACATGTCCGTTCTCATCTTTCGCATTTTTTAAAACGCCATTTACCATCTCTCTCTTTAATTGCTTTCGGGGTTTTTCTCGGGGGATCCTTATTTGATTGAAAGTATAGTTATTAGATTTTGAATACACTAAAATTGTATCATGAGCTCTTGGCAAATTTTTCTTTCCAGCTGAATATTTGTTATAATAATACCAAATAATATTATTAATAAACCTTTTTTCTCCGAAAATTTCATCTAAAATTAGCCGAATATAATGATTCGCATGCCAATCTGAATGGATGAAAATTAAACCTGTTTTTGAGAGAATTTTCTTAAAGAGTATTATTCTATCATATAGCATCTGTAAATAAGAGCTTAAATCTCTATTCCAATGATCGTAATATGCTATCGAATCATAAAATTTATCATTTTCTTTTATTTTGATTTGGTAATTGGTACCTGAAAAGAAAGGTGGATCTATATAGATTAAATCTATTTTTTCTTTAAAATTATTTAATAAAAAAAGTAAAACTTCTAAATTATCGCCCCAAAATAGTTTATTCTTCCAAAATTTCGAGTTTTTGATAGTCTCATAGTCTATATTACTATTAGATGAATGATGCTCAAAAGATTTAAAAAAATCAGGATGGTATCTTTCTAGATCTTCCCATATAGAAAGATTATCTTTTTTGTTTTCCCAGATTAATTTAATATCCATTCTACTAATAAAAAAATTTAATTAACTAATCTCCGATTTGTTCTGAGAGATCATCAAATTCTCTATCTGATAAGAATCCTTTATGGATCATGATATCTTTAATTTTTCCAATGAGTTGGGGTGCACCTTTAGCTTCACCAATTGTTTCTTCGAGAGAAGTAATTTTTTGCTTTAACTCTTTGATTTCTTTTTCTTTAGCTACTTGTTCCTCTTTAAGAGTCTCAGTATCTACATATTTATCTGAGATAGATTTCTTTAAATCTTTTTTAAGACTCTCGATTTCATTTTCTCGTTGTTGCAAATCAGCTTTAAGTTCATCCTTCGCTTTTTCTAATTTACTTTTAATACTACCTTCCTCCTTTTCTAAACTCTCAATCTTTAATGAAGCTTCTTTTAATTTATTTTCAAATTCTGTAGCCTTAGAATTACTTTCAGTTAATTTTTTTTCTAAATCCGCTCTTCCTGCTTTAATTTTAGTAATTTCTGCGTCAGCATAAAGCTTCTCTTCTTTTACTCTCTCAAAATTCTTATTTATATCCATATATTTTTTATTTGTATCTTCAAATTTTTTGCTTGTTTCAGTTAGCTTTTCTTTAATTGTCTTAAACTCATTCGAAGTTTTATCTAAATCTTTTGTTTTTTGAGCTAATTGCTTTTCTAAACTATTAATTTTGGATCTAAGATCTAATAAAAATTTTCCTTCAATAGCTAGTTTCTTATCTGGTTTTTCTTCTGCTTTTACCCAATCTATTGACAATCTTGTCAACCTCGTTTAAATTTTCAATATTTTTTGTATTTGTAACTTTTAATTTTATATTACTATTTATTTATTTTCTTAAAATTGATTATATATAAATTTTATATTAAAGTACATGATGATGAATAAATAGATTTTATTCTTCTATTTCATTTAAAAATGATTCAAATTCTTTATCACTTAAAAAACCTTTTGTCTCCAATAATTTCTTCATTTTTACAACCATTTTAAGCGTCAATACTGCCTTTGACATCTCAGCTTCAAAGTTTTTAAATTTTTTAATTTGGTTTTCTTTATTTTTTATTTCATCATCTAATTTTATTTTCAGATTTTCAATTTCTTCGTTTTTATGATTTATTTCACTTTTTAGGTCTTGAATTTCTTCCTCTTTATTTAAGAGCTCCTTTGCTTTATTTACTATCTCTTCTTCTTTATTTTGAATTTTTTTGCCTTTCTCTAAAATTTTTTTGTCGATTTTAGTTGATTTTTCAACCATGAGATTTAATTGATTTTCAAGATTTGTAATTTTTGACACCGCATCATTAAGTTTTTCTTCTAAGTTTGACTTATCTGTTTTTAATTTAGCAAGTTCAATATCAGCGTGTAATTTTTCCTCTTTAACTTGGTCCAAAGATTTTCTAGCAGAAGATTTTCTCTCTGTAAGATCAGTCAAACTTATTTCACGGCCACTTAGTTTTTCTTTCGTTATTTTCAATTCACTTAATGTCTTTTCTAGTTCCTTATGGTTTTTATCTAACTCTTGTTCTAATGTGTTGATTTTAGATCGAAGTTCTAATAATAATCTTCCTTCAACAGAAATTTTTTTATCAGGTCTTTCTTCAGCTTTAATCCAATCAATACTAATAAGTACATCACCTTTTAATCGTAATTCTTGAGAATATTTAAACTAGTTATAATCTTTTATAACAACTAATTATTTTAATAAAAAAAAATATTGAATCATTAAAAGCATAATGTTTATTCTTACATTAAATGGTTAAAATTACGTTTGGGACAGCAGGTTTCTTTTATAAGGACTGGGTTGGATCTTTTTATCCAAAACAGTTAGAAAAAACCCAATATTTAGGATATTTCTCTAAATTTTTCAATATAGTCGAAGTCAATTCAACATTTTATAATTTACCCTCTGAAGAAATGGTAATTAACTGGTATAAGCGTGTACCAGAAGGATTTCGTTTTATTATCAAAATGTGGCAAAAAATAACTCATGAACTTAATGATCCTGAACTCGATTATAGAATTCACGAATTTTATAGTAGAATAAGACCCTTAAAAGAAAAATTCTTTGGATTCCTTCTACAATTCCCATCGAGGTTTAAATACACTGAAAAACATTTAGGACAATTAAACTTTTTAATCAAAACCATTCCATCTGAATATAAATACATTATTGAATTACGAGATAACTCTTGGTTTAATCCAGACATTCTTTCAAGTATTATTGATGAACGTAATAGAATACTTGGAACGACATATATGCCTGGGATTATCCCATATTATATGCAAAATCAAAATTATTATTATATTAGGTTAATAGGAGATAGGGAACTCACAGTGTTTAATCGAATTCAAAGAGATCAAAAGGAAGCTTTAAGAAATCTTTATAAGAACGTTCAAAATTTAATGAATATACCAAATATATATGAGATCTTCATTATTGTGAACAATCATTTTGCAGGATTTGCCCCCGAATCTGTAAATGATTTAAAAAAGAAATTCGGGTTATTACATCATAATTTTAGCAATCAAAAAAGATTAAGTGATTTTATTTAATTGGTTTTAATAAAATAATAAAAAAATTGTATGTTTCCTAAGTAATAAGAAAATTTTAAATACACATAATCTATCTATTTTTTTATGGACATAATCGAAAATTTAAAGAAATTAGGTAAAGATTGGAGATTACTGACTCTTGTAATTTGGATGTTAGTAGGTATAGCTTTAATTCCATATCCTAATCGTTATGTTTCAATAATTGGTATTATTGTTTTTTTACCATTCTTAGTATTTCTAATGTTCTTATTTTTGCTATCTCTTATTTCTAAGAAAGATATCTTTGAATATCCAACATGGAAAATTATTTTGTTTTTAATAATTTCTTTGCCAATAATGCTCTTGATTTCAATACTCCTTATAATTTTGTTTGCGATTTCAATAATCACTTATTTTTTCTTTACATCATGGTTTATCATCTATGCATGTTATTTAGTAGGAAAAAATATTGATACTAAATTACATAAAATTCCAAAGACAAGGCCTTTTTTAAGAACACTTATCTTTTTTGGGGGATTAGCTATATCACTTATATTATTATACTTATTTATTATTGCACCTTCACTATTAGATTTATCTGTTTTAACCGAGACACCTATAGTCTTTCCATGGTATCTAAATGGTGTTTATATACTTATTGGAGGAATGCTTGTTGGACTTGCAATTTTATGCATTGTATATAAGTTTAAAAAAAGTTTTCCTGGTTGGTTTGGCACATTTGCTATATTAGTTTCGATCTATACGCTATTTCTAGTAATAAAGATCTATCTCGGTACCGTTGATACTAAAGAGAATAATGTTGCCCCCATTTTGGCTTATATTATGATGATCATTCCAGATATGCTTATTATTTTTTATTCTCTGAGTACTCTTATGGGTTCACAAGCAGAATCCTTAAGTAAAAGCTTTAAACGATTTGGACTAGATACAGTAATAATTTGGTTAATTCTTTCAAAAGTAACGTATGAATTTATCCACTATTTCCCTTATGAAGTCTTTGAACAGGTAAATATTCCATGGATTTATGTTCTATCTTCTCTAGATAATGACGCTATTAATCTAGTTAAAAATATTGCAGTATTAGCATTTTTCATTTTACTTCTCTTGGTTATTAGTATGTATGAAATAAGAAAATATGCTCGAGAAGAACAAAAGAAGAAAGAAATTATAGATTTAGTGACTCAAGAACTTACTGTTACTAATCCTGATCTATTGGAAACCAAAGAGGTCCATAACATTTTGTATGCACAAGGGGATTTTAATAAAATGGAAGAATATGTTAGTCCAGATGTATTTGAAAAAATTGATGAAATAGAAATTACCTATGAATCTAAAAGATTGAAGATAGAGAAAAAATTTTTAAATATCTTAGAAGATAAACCTAAAAAAGCTAGTAATGATGCTATTATTCAAGAAGACGAAGAAAGTAATGAAATTGATTAGAAATTTACTTACTTAATTATTATTCTCTTTTTTAATAAATTAAAAATCCTATATAGATTAATAGTTTAATAATTAG
>JAZGEW010000014.1:0-13773 GCA_036478875.1 Promethearchaeia archaeon
CAAAACCAGAAGCACGCGGGCAAGGCCTAGCAAGCGTCTTGATGGTTGAAACTATGAAGGCTGCAAGACAAGCTGGTCAGAAACTTGTAGTGCTTCATTCGTCGCCTTTGGCGGAGAATCTATACAAACGGCTTGGTTTTGTCACTGTCACGCAATTTCATCACTATGCTTCAGAAGCGACATATTTATAGTAATCACATTTTAAGCAAATAACTTTGACGGGGGAAGTTTTTACATAGAATTTTCATTGAATTCAGACTCTGAATTTACCTTTTCATCCGAGTTATGAGATCAATATAGTGATTGGTATAATTGAGTTGAGTCCAGTGATTTTGGCAGGAATATTGAGGAAAAACCAGAAATAAATAACTCAATCTCTTTTTTTTATTTAACTATATTTATACTAGTGCACAGTAAATTAGAAATTTATAAAATTTAAGTGATCTTATTCAAACTCTATAATATGAGTTCGATTTTTATCAAAACTAGCCTGAGATAATTCCATTTAGATAGAAATCAACACGATTATGTAAATTAGTATTATGATCAGAAAGAAAAATTTACTAAAAGGTTTCTCAATAAAGAGAAAATCACTTTTTGTTGAATTGTGTAATTTAAATTGTTAGATTCAGAATTTTATATGTAAATCTATCATAGGTGATCAATATTAAAAAAGTTCTAAAAAAGGCAACCTATTGGCTGTACTGTCCTAAGTGTGAAGAGTTGAGATCTCTGGATAATCTCATGGAGATTCCAATAACTCCAGAGTCTAGCGACCTCTCCTGCCACTGTGGGCACCGCTTTAAAGGTATCCAGATCCATTGGACTTTCTTCGATGAACGTCCATGCCACCTGGAAACCGTATTCGCGAAAGCGACCAACCTCTAACCCTTTTTTTTTTAATTTATTCACTTTATGATAGAATTACACTTCACTTTAACTCTTTAAAATGATAAATAGGGTTTAGTGTAGTTTTTAAAAATGACTCAATAAATAGAAGTATATGTTTTCAATTAGTATTTATTTTGGTTTCATTATTATTTTGTTTATACTCACGATTTTGTATTATCTCTCACTAAAGAGAGAATATCCCGTGAATATATACAAGTATTTTCTTTGTTTTTTTTCAATAATAATGTGTTCTCTCTTTTTTTTTAATTTAGAATCATTTGTTTACACTCAAAAAGTAATGCTTTCTAAGCATTTAGTTTTAGCAATTCTCTCGCAGATATTTTTACTTTTTTCACTATTTGTGTACATTGGTTCCTTTTTTATACCAGAACAAGATATTATTGAATTAGATCCTCCCTCCATATATAAATCACGAAAAGGATCTATTGAAATAGGAAAGGTTGTAAAAAAGAAAAGAAAGAAACACAAGTTTCTCCTATCTTTAAAAGACCTGGAAAGGCATATGTTCGTCTGTGGCACTACTGGTTCAGGTAAAAGCAATTTTCTCCAATATTTTTTAACAAACTTCAAGAAACGTTATGACATTCCGATCTTACTTGTGGAATTTAAGGGAGAATACATTTTTTTACAAGATATTATTGATGATTTGTTAGTAATTAGACCTGGAGAAAATTTTTCAATAAATATATTTAACCCAGAAGGATCTAATCCACAGATTCATGCTGAAAGAATATTTGATATTTTAAAGAGTGGCCAATTCTTAGATGAGAGTTCTGAATTCTCACCACAAATGGAAAAAGTATTAGTAGATATTTTAACAAAAGTTTGTAGTAATCCACAACATCAGAGTTGGAAAGGATTCTATGATCAATGTAAAATTTATCTAAATACTATGCAAAAGCAAATTCCAATGCTGCATCAAAGTCTTGTCAGTATCCAAAATAGAATAAGAAGATTCTCCCTAGGACCACTAAAGAAAATTTTCGCTACTAGATATAAATTAAAAATAACAGAGTTATTTGATAAAAATATTTTAATTGACCTGAGTTCTATTATTCGTTTAGGTGGAGAAAAGGAAGATGCATTATTTTTTTTGAATATGGTCTTAAAATATTTATGGGATAAAAATTTAACACAAGGAGCTTATGATTTTAAAGGGATAAAGCACATAACAATTATCGAAGATGCTCAGTACTTTGCCCCAAAAGATATAACTTATCAAACTAAATTAACAACTTATTTAGAAGATATCGCCCTTTTGCAAAGAGGAACTGGTGAATGTTTAATTTCGATCACTACACGCCCTCAAATAAGTGATGAAATTTTAGCTAACTGCGGTGTTTTAATTATTTTCAAAAATCATATGCAGAGAGGTTTTTTATGTGAATTATTAAACCTTGATGAAGAAGATG
Source organism: Promethearchaeia archaeon (assembly GCA_036478875.1). GTDB lineage: Archaea > Asgardarchaeota > Lokiarchaeia > Sigyniarchaeales > SOKP01 > Loki-b32. The sequence continues at coordinate 2,325 of JAZGEW010000014.1, forward strand.
AAGATTATGTATCAATTTTAGAAGAAGGCCAATGTATAGCTAGAGTAAATTCTGTTAAAAGACCTTTTCTACTTTCAATACCGCATATCAAAAGACATTGGTTAAAGAGAGGAGATATCAATCAAAAGAATAAAATGATCCTAAAGAAACTTAAAGAACAAGACAAAATCCTTACTGAAAAAACAGGTAAATCGAAAGAAATTTTAGAAAACTCAGAAAAAATCACTAAAAAAAGAGATAATAATCAAAAAATGAAAGATATGTTTAAAGAAGCTGCTGAGATAAAATATTCTCTTGATAATTCATTTGGTAAAGATGGAGACAATAAAGAAACTTTTAGTATTGAAAATTATAGATTATGTCTTAATTGTAATACTATAGTTGAGAAGAAAGCTAAGAATTTCCCCTATTGTGGTTTTTCTTCATCGAATTAAAAGAATTTAAGTATTTATATAAAGAAAAATAGATTTAATACGTTCTTGAGTCATTAATCACTAAAACTTTCGGGGTTGCCAAAATAATTTAATTCCAAATGTTACCTTTATATTTTGTGGTAATTTTTTATCTCTTTTCCAACCACCTTTAATTGAGCTTTTAGGGATGAAGAGAACTTTGTCATCCTTATTCCTCCCGAACATTACAGCTCTTTCTGTTTCAAGTTCGTAATAAATTTTTTTAATATAATTCTCAAAATTGCTATTAAAAGAATATTGAACAGGTTCATGATCGTTATTTTTTCCCATTATCCAATTAATTTAATTTTTTAATTTACTATTCATTTAAAACTTACATCAGAAAGCTTTATTTTTTAGAGAATCGAGATATGAAATAACATTATTATACTCTCCTGATTCTGGATATCTATTAATTTTCAATAAAACGCCCGATTCCTCATTTTGATTGAATAAAGAAGAAATACTTAGATTTAGTGATGTAATTAGAGCTTGCGATTCATTACAGTAGATTTTAGAATGAAGATATGGAACTAAATAGATATGTTTTGAATATGATAGGAAATCTCTTATCTTATAAATGTTGTCTTTTGGTGCTTGCGGATCATTACCTCTTGTAATAATGATAATATTAATATGGCGTTTCATGGCATCAATAATAGCAAATCTTAGAGCATTGATGGAAGAAGACCCCTTTTCAAAACTCATGTAAGGACTCACAATATATAAGTATTTTTTTGATTCTCTTATTATTCGCAAAATTGTCTTATACAACTCATCTTTATTATTAATAAATTTCAAAATCATCTCTCCTCTCTTTTTCTCTTAAAAAATACCTGATACTCTTCTAATGCATACTCTTCTTCCATAATCCTTTCAATATGAACTACTTCCCATCCATCAGCACTAAAGTAATTTAAAACATCAGCAACGGTTTTGGAGGTAATATTATCTTCTTCATCGAGTAGCGGAAAGTCACCAGCACCGTTAAGCTCATCAAATTCATAATAATTCTCATAATCCTTGGTTTTGGGGTTTCTTCTAGATGTTATTTTTATAAAGATTTCTTTATATTCATATGCCCCTGGTTTTTTGACTCTTTTCTCTCTTTTAACAATTTCCTTATCTTTACATTCATCACAGACGCTAATGACGTTGTTCCAATTATATTTATCATACTCAGAAGGATTCCTAAACTTTAAAGTTAAAATCTCAGGATCGATGGTTTTTTGACATACGTGACACCTATTTTTGTCTCGATAAAAATAAAGTTCTTCTATTCCCTTTGTTACTGAAATTCGATTTGGTCTCTGACTATCATCAATTTCAAAATATTCTTTATTTCTACTAATTCTCTGAATTAATGTATCAACTTTTAATTCTAACCGATCAGCTATAATTTTATATTGAAAGTGAGTGAAATTAAAGCGAATGAACAGATCCAAGATTTGTCGTATTGATTGTGGAATTTTAGTTTTTATCATATGTAAGTATAATCCTTACGAGTATTTAAGTATTTACTGACAATGTAGATTTATTAAATTTTTAAAAAATTCAGACCGCTTTATCAAGCTTTAATCTTGTTATTTTCTAGGGATAATAAATATTTACAAATTTTGAGTTGAAAATTTTAAATTCATTAGGAGTTATTAAAAATGAAAGATATAAGATTTTAAAGAATCTTAAATAAAATCCAATTTTTTAAAAAAAAAAAAGAAATCAAAATGAAATCAATCTGTAGTAATTATAAGATTAACAAGTATCACAAATAAATATAACTCTCCATATTCATAAAAAAGAATTATATATTTTTTAAATAAGAAAAAAAGAACACAGATTTAATTTAAATTATGACAGAATCAAAAATAGAAGTAGATGCTAGACTAGAGTATTTTATTGAGTTACCCTTTAATTTATCACTACCTACGGGATTATATTCCTTAAACATTCCTAAGCAAATCAAAATTAGAAGAGATATTTATTATTTACAAAAAGGAAATGAACTTGAAAATCCTTCAACAATGGAAAAACGGTTTTTAAGTCAAGATCAGTTATTTAATGAAGATGGATTAGTTGATGAATCATACTCAGAATATTCTTATAAAAGAAAAATGAAAACAGTTTTGTATGTGCATTATAAAATTCCATTTTTTCTAACGATAAATAAAGAAGATTTCCGGTCTAAAATAATAAACAGAGAATTAAGATATCGAGATATCTCAATTCCTGAAAAAGGCTTGCGTTTCTATTACAACAAATTTAAAAACCAGGTTAATGTATTTTTAAAGTATTATTCTAATTTTTATCCAATTAACAATTCAAAACAAACAACGCAACATGAAATTCGTCCTCTTTCTAACTATGAATTAAGTAAATGTGAATCTGGAATTAACTTAATTCTTGAAGATTTTGGTGTTCAATTAGCTCCAATTATAGAAGATTCAGGAAATTATTTTGGAATTCCAGAATCTACATTTGTAAATATTCAAAAAACAAATGAATTAGAAAAGCTTATTCTTAATCGAAAAAACATTCCAATTCTACCATATCAAGAATTCTTTAATTTAGCTCGAAGTTTTTATAGAGCTAATAAAGATACTATGCTACCAAATATTATCCTTAATATTATGACATCTTTTGAGGCTATTCTTCATTCTCTTGAGGCGATCGATCCAAAATTCAATTATTTTAAAAAAATTAAGTATAAGAACATTTTGAGTTTTTATTTTAATTCCTATAGAAAAAAATTAAAGCATCGAAAAGTAACTCAAAAAGCTCAACGAAAATTATCTTGTATATTACGGGAGAAATTGCCTAAAAATAAACAATTACGGAAGACTAGAACAATTATTCAATACCTGAATTTTGGTAGGTTAATTAGAAATGAAATCATTCATGAGGGGATCTTACAATATAGTGAAAAAAAAAATCGAATAAGATTTGCATTCCTAATTGGAAATAAGGGAATAAAAAGAAGAATTGGTATTAAACTTGATATTTGGTGGGATTATATAATGAATGCATACAATGCTTTTAACTTACATATATTAAAGTTGAAGTATCCATCAATAAACTGGGATCATCCAAGTATTTATAAAAAGACACACATAGCCACTTCAACTCAAAAATCTGAGGGAAAAACAGTTTTAGTAATTCCAAATTATGATTGGAGAGAAATATATTCACATAACATGGATCTGCCAAGCTTTACTGTACCACCTGAAAAATTCCCCATTGGTATCAAAACTAAGGATAATAAAATTGTTAATCTTAATATTGATTATTCTAGGGGGAAATATGAGTTGATATCTCAAAAGTTTATTGATGGTGATAAATTTTATGCTGATTGGATTATTTTCAAATTTAATTTTGCTTTTGATGAATTTGAACTTCAATTTAAGAATAAAACATTAAATATTGTAATAGATAGAAAAGATCAATTATATCTTTTTAGAAGTTGCAAAAACTGTGAATTTATTATTCCAGTACATAGGCATATTCAATTCAATAATAATGAATGTCCTAAATGTAAAAATAAATTTGATCTTGCCAAATATCATAAAGAAGCATGGATTGCTCTTTTTAATGATGCTTTACGAAAAGAAGAATATAAATTTGCCGTTAAGTATGGTAAAATAGCTTTAGAACATGACGAAAACAATCCTAATTTATGGGATAATATTGGATTTACTTTTCTAAAACTGAATAAAATCGATCAAGCAATTCTTTGCTTCATTAAATCATGCGAAATCGATGAATTACTTCCAAATCCTTATTACAATTTAAGTTGCGCTTATTCATTAAAAAAGGATCCAGAAACAGCTATAAACTATCTTCAAAAGGCCATTAGGATCAATCCAGAATTCAAGAATATAGCCCTAAATGATTCTGATTTTAATAATATAAGAGATTCAACTCAATTCAAAAACTTATTGAAGTGATTTTACTGATATAATTAATTCCCGATCAAATTCACTAATTATTTACTTGATTCAGGATGACTGGAAGATTCTACTAAATCATAAAATTAGTGATGTTAACAAATACGTACAACTCTATGATACCTAGAACCCGTATAAATATATCTTAGATGGCAAAGGTCGTAATGCTCATCCTTCTTTTTAGATTTCAATCATCCATAGTTAAATTAGTATTGTTCTCTTTTTCTTCTCTCATTACGCTATAAGAATACTCCATAGATTGATAATCCTTTTTAAGATCACTTCCACATTTAATTCGGATTTTTTTAACTAATTCTTCATTTTTTATTCTTAAATAAATAAATCTCTCAGAGTATTGATATTCTAGCATATTCAATGTCATCACAAGCTCAGGATCAAAAACAGTTTCATCAATTATAGTTGGTTCCTTTTTTTGGTTATTGAATCTATTGATTATAAAAGCAAATCGAGGATCGATTGGAAAGTAAAAAGTAGCATGTTGACTAAAAATCATTGCAAATTCGATATGTTTTTCTTCACTCAAATAAGAAGGAAAGAATTCTGTGTTATTATAAACGACAGGGCTATCTGAAGTTATGAATGGAATATCCGTATTATTGGTAGCCAAAGTGATTGTAGACCATTTGTAAATAGTTTCAAGTAGATTGTTCATAATAAAGTCTTCATGAATATTTTTAAGAGATTTAGACGTCACTTCAGCTGGTTTCTGAACAAGTAATCCCCTCATGATTGATTCTCGAAAATCTTCTTCATCCATTTCCATTAAATAAATTTGATCTTTTCGTATTTTTTCTTGAAATTTAGGAGTCCGTATTAGTTGAGACATAATAAATCGAAAGACTGGAAAAGGATCTATAAATGTGGCTATTGTCATATCACGAATCTTTCTAAATTGTTTCCCTACTCTAGATTCGAGAGCTTTTAAATAGCTTTCTACTCGGTTTGAATAAAACTCCTTCCTAATTCCAATATTATGCAGAGAAGTTTTAAAAATTTTTGAATTTTTTATTTTATCGTGAGCAAATATCATGAATTCATTTCTTTTAGGTTCTCGATAAGATTTCACGTCAAAATTTTTTAATTTTTCATAATATTTTGATGATATTGTAGAGAAATTCTGAAGATATACTACAGGACAAGTATGAGGTCTTTTGACTAATTTTTTTTCTTCTTTTTCCACTTTATACTTTTTATTAGATTTTTCAGGATACATTTTCTTGATTTATTCTTTATAATATTATAGTCCCAATAATTAATTCTTCTCCAACAGCCATATTAAACCCTAGTGATTTTACATCTCTATTAAATTTACATTACTTTTTTGTTAAAAATCAATCTATTAACAAAATAATAAACACTGGATTTCAAATCGTAGACTCTTATTAATTATTAATTTCGATAATTATTCACCTACTTTTTTAGGAGGGGGCACCACGGCGGAGGGAGATACAAATTACAGGAGAGAATAAGGAAAAAGATATATTTCTATTGCATTTAATATAGATAAGGACAATTTATAAATTATAAAAAATCCATATAAAATTCTAAAAGAAGTCTAAGAAATTGATTCCTATGAATGAAGATATTCAAAATTCAAATAATATTACATAAAAAAATTATAATTGAGTTAGGAAAAATGTCCAGAAATTTATATTGCTTTGAGTTATATGGGTTTAACAATATCCCCATTATATATAAAGATGAACAATCTCTATTTATAAGGAGTACTATATTTTCATTCTATAACATTTCTAACGAAGAACTTTTAACAAAAATAGAATTGAAACTTAAAAAACTTTATAATGATACTAGAGAGGTAAAATTTTATCTAATTGAATTCAATTATGGAAAAAATTTTCGTTATTTTGCTATTGAATTTGAGTCTGAATTATTTAAAACTGAAAGTGAGTTATTTCATTATCCTTATCAATATTCAGAAGAGGAGTATAATAAATTTAGAAAGAAATTCGAAGAAATGGATGAACTTATTTGTACATCGTATTTTATGACGGATATTTTTATAAATCATTCTGTTGAATACTTTATCGAACAAAAAATAATAGAGAAATTTGAAAAGGAGAAATTGGGAGATATAGATAATCAAACTATTAAACTTAGTCGACAACCTTTCTTAATAGAAATATCTTCACATTATTCTTTAGATTATGGAATGTTAATCAAATTAGGCATTAAATCATTTTTTGATAATAATTTTCCAAGATTATCAGAAAGACTCCCAATTAATGTTATAAAGTTTACATTTGATTTTCTTTTAGAAAAGGAAGAAAGAAAATTCACGAAAGCACATTGTAAAGAGATAATGAATCAAGTTTCTTATCAAATAGGAATTTTATATAGTCATTTTTATATTCCCCATAATCATTTTCTAAATCAATTATCTTTATACGATAATTTCTTACAAGGTTATGATCAAAGTACTCTCAATAAGCTTGAAGGTTATTTAAAAAATCTAAAATTACTGCTTTTTAACTATTCTCCACAATTTTTTATAAGAGAAATTGATGAAATTATTTATAATTATGTAAAGGATAATGGATTGAAGTTAGAATTACATCAATCATATCCTTACATTGACAATATCCTCCAATATACTAAAAGTCTTTTTATTGATTATGAAAACTTAAAAGAAGATTTAAAGGATATGATTAAGAAGGTAAGTTATTTAAAACTACAAAAACCTGATGAATTACAAGAAGTTGATAGATTACAAAAAGAGGAAATATTTCTTATTTTTGAAGAATCTAGTGAGGATGATTTCACACAGTTATTTTTTGCCCCTCTCGTAAGAGCCATGGATTTTGAAAATATTAAAGTAAAAGGACATAAAATTAAGACATTAGAGTATGGACAAGATATAAAACTCATGAAATTTCGGCTACCTACGGGACATTTTTTAAATTTCGTAGCTCAAGTGAAAAAAGGAGATATTAAATCCTCATCAAAAGTACCAAGTAAGGAGATCGAAAGAATCCTCACAGAGATACGCCCAGCATTTAATAAAAAAGTGTTTGATGATGAGATTGGAAAATCTTTCAAACCACATCATGTATTTTTAGTATCAACAGGTATAATAAATGAATATGCTAGGTTGTACCTTGAGGAGCAGATTGAAGATGAATATAGAGGGCAATTACTCTTATTGGAGAGAGATAAACTTTATGATCTTTATGTTAAATATGGATTATCTAAGCCTGAACAAGCTGCATTAACAGATTATCTTAAGAAAATAAAAGAGAGAAAAGAAGCATTGGAAGAATCTAAAAATGTAAATAAAAAAGTATTAATTGAAGATTTTCTCTCTAAATTGAGTTCTTTTGAAGGATTAATGGGATTATTATTAAATGAAGAAGTTTGGGAACATGATAAATACACAAAAGATATTAACGGAACTTTCTTATATCTTATTGATTTAGGGTTGTTAAATGAATCGGATCATCAAGAGTTCAATGATTTGAAGAATAGGCAAAAATTAGCTTATTTAAAAGGGACAGTACCCTCAATAGTTCAAATTAAGCAAGATATTGCTTTAATTGAATCCTTAAAATCACGAGTTGAAGAAGAGATTCGTAAACGTGCATTATATGAAGATTCATTCCAATAGATGTCTCAATGAATAATTATGAAAAGATAATTTTAAAAAAAATTTGTGAATTAAATTGATAACCTTTAAAAAAGGGAAATATATCGCTTATTATCTTGGTAATCCTAATATTAATTGTCATATAGATGCTGTACATTCTAAAAGACCACGAGGGGAAATTAATACAAAGAAACTTGTTACAATGATAATAAAAAATACTGATTGTAGTGGTATTTATGCATTAATTTCAAGAAAAGATATGGATTTAAATAGACCGTTAAATGAAATTAATGAACCCGCAATTTTAGAATTTCGAGAAGCTATTTTATCTATTCTAAAGCATCTCAAGATTCTTGATAACAGTAATAAATTAATAAAACAGTATTTGCAATTAGCATTACATGGAATGAGGAATTATGCACATAAAGAAATTGAAATTGGTACGAGAAATAACGAAACATGTAGTAATGAAATATTTATTTGGTTTAAAAAGAAATTAGAGGAAAATTGCAAAGAAGTGTTTAATAAAGATCTTAAGATTGCCTATAATAAAGAATTTATTGGAAATATATCTAAGAGAGTCCATCAGGAGAATTATGGGAATTTATTTAACACAATTCAAATTGAGATTAATAAGACATTGCGAACAAACTATTTTAGCAAAATTACTGAAGTTCTAAGTAAGATCGTTAAATATTTTCATCAAGAACAAAATTAAAAGGTGTAAATTGGAAATGGTTCAAATACATGATGATATTTTATTAAAAATGCAGATCACATATGAAGTGATATTACCTATCTTTTTCCGTATCGAACTGGAATTTTTAACAATTTTTCTTGAAGAGTTTCATGAAAACAAAAGAATTCAGATTAAATCTTTTAGATCCTTTAATTTTTTATAAATTTCCATATTCCCATTAGTTTCATTTATGCATTTTTCTATTAATTCAAGAATCTTTATCCTCTGTGGAGAGATAAACCTGTTATTAGGGTCAATTCCTAGTATTTCCTTAACCAGTTTAATGGCCTTCTCTAGTATTTTTAGTAAATTTCCATATTCAGCTTTTGTTATTAATGATTCCGTCCATCTTATGTAATTCGCTACCATAAAATTAAGTGTTATGAGATAACTTTGGGTGTCTTGCTCATTCTTTTTCTCTTTAGCAAGTTTTAATTGGTCTTCAGCTTTTTTAAAATCACCATTTATACTATATGATTTTGCTATTTGATTTATTGTTGGTATATATTGTGGATTTAGTTCTATAGCCCTTTTATAAATAGCGATTGATTTTTGTATATAACCAGCCATTCTTAACATTTTCCCATAATTAAACCATAAGTGAAAATTCTCTGGTTCATATAAAAGACTTTTATTTGCAAGATCTAATGCCTTTTCTTTATTTTTAGTTCTATAAAATTCAAATTTTGAATATTCTTCATATACGTATCCCAATTTAGGAGCGAAAACTAACGCCGTATCAAATAATTTTGTAGCTTCTTCATTATTTTTTGTTATCAGTGAAATTTCTTTAGCTTGTTTAACGTGCTCAAATGCGATTTTTTCTTCTAAAGTTTTAATACCAAGGGATGATATGAGTGAATAATGACTCGATCTTAATTTTTCTTCACCTTCCATTAGTTCAAGTAACCTAAATTTCCTATCTTGTAATACTACTCTGAGTTTTTCATTTTCATTTAGTTTTGAATTTATAAATCCACTAGTAAGACTTAATAGTGAATATTTAGTATTTAATTCGGTTAAATAAATAAATGATGCCCTTAACAATCTTCTAACAGCTAAATCTATTTCTTGATCTGTTAAATCAGTGAGAAATTTAATCATCTCTCGTGAGATTGGTTTTTCCATAAGTGTAATACTATAAAGTACTAACTTTTCATTTTCTTCAAATAAGGTAAATATATTATCAAAGCTAAATTGGGCAATTAAGCTTTCACCTTTAAATATATCTTGAAAGGCCTCATTTATTTCTTTCCCTAATAAGTATTGACCGATTGACCACTTCAATGCTAAAGGATATCTCTTAACCTTATTCACTAATTCTGCAATCTTTGTGTCTTTTAATTTTATTAAATCCTCAATCTCTTTTGCTTTAACAACATGTTTAAACATGTTTATTGAGTCAACTTCTTCTAATTCTTTTAGTGCAATTGGGCGTTCTAGCTTTCCTAAACCCCACCTACTCGTGATTAATACTTTACAAGGGACATCTTCAATGAATTTTATTAGAGGTTCTTTGCTTAAAATAGATTCAAGATTGTCAATCATTAGAAGGAACTTATCTTTCGAAAATCTTTCGTATAAAAAATCAATATAATATTCAATTGGAACTTTTCCTAAATGAAAATTCTCATAAGCGCTTTTATCAATGATTTCTAATAAATCATTTATTAGTTGTTCCAAGTCTTTTATCTGTGGCTCTATTTGTACGATCTCAATATCAGTTAAACGTTCATCCTTAGCACTAAACCAGATTACAGCTTTAAATGGATTCTTTGGATCATCTATTATTGATTTTGCAACTTCTAAAGCTAACGCTGTTTTTCCAACTCCACCTGCTCCCATTATTGTAATAATTCTGTCTAATTTTGAATAAAGCCTCTTTTTTATATCTTTAATCTCTAATTTTCTTCCAACAAATCCTCCATCTAGATCATAATCCGCAGGAGGTATGTTGTTTATACATCTATCATCAAGAGTAACTATTTTTATTGAGTTTAATTCCTCTAAGTCTTCATATTCTCTCTTGTCTAAAAATTTAATTATTGATTTACCAGCTTTTCCCTTACAAATAATCCTAATAAAAGCTTTTGTATTATCTAAATCTAATTTGCAAAAGTTTTCATTTACATGGGCTACTTTATTTCTTATTTTATTTAATTCCTTCATTAATTCAGTAAAAAGTGTTTTCGTGAGATCATCGAATAAATCTGTAGCTAATTCGTAATATCGATAAAGAATCTTTCTCAAATCAAAGAGGTATAATTCTTGAAAAAAATCGTGGATGTCCGTAGTCTTAATATCAATTTTTCGTTCTTTTTTTATACGAGTTATGATAGTTTTGGATATTTGATCTCTCCATTTATTTCCAAAATTTTTTATCAAAACTTCTGAAATGATGAATGTTCTTAAGAAAGCTTCAAAATGATTGATTAGAATATCATATGTGATTTTTCTTAATTTTTCAATATCTTGAGTAATTTCATTCACCCAATATTAATATTTAATTTATCTCTGTCTTTTATATAAACTGGATAAATCAAAGAAGATAATCTAATAATCAAAATGCTAAATGATAAAAAAACTTTATAATATAAAAAAAGAAATTAAAATATCAAACTGAACTGGAAAAAGAAATGTATTTAAGATTTTTCAAAGATGAAGATATCATTTACTTTAAAAAATTGTCTTTCCA
>JAZGEW010000015.1:0-55647 GCA_036478875.1 Promethearchaeia archaeon
TTTTCCGAAATTTCATTGAAATTGCTTTCTTCTAAGTATATACCATATTTTAAATTGTTATTAGCGGTGTTGTTTGTTATTGTGTTATTATAAGAATCCTTAAGGAAGAATCCATACAGATTATTATTCGCGGTATTATTTTTCAATTTTCCGTTTGTCGCATTCTCTAAATAAAACCCAAAATAATTATTTGAACGACCATCACTCACGGTTACATTTCTGATAATGAAATAGACATCCGTGTTTTGAATATGAATTCCATGCCCTTTAAAAGCAATGATTTCATAATTTTCGATAATATAGGGATTGCCGTAAGTTCCATTGCCAGTTAAATTTAGAGCAACTGCTGTTTGATTAAAATCAGCGTTTCCGTCAACATGAATGTTCTGGCTAACAATGACTTCAATAGTATTTGAACCTTTTTCTTCGTACTCATTAATCGCTTTTACATAAAACACGTAAGTTCCAACAGGTAAATCGGTAATATTATATTCTAATATCGTTAATTCTTCAGCTATAATTTCGTCATTTTGATATAATGTATACTTATCGGCATTTTCCGAAGCCGTCCAGGTTAGTGTGAATGATCCATCCTCATCTAAGTCATCAACGTCGGAATATAAGGTAACTGGTAGCAACCCGCATTTATTATCTGAAATATCATTCCACACGCAATTTTTCTCATAAATGCCACCTAAACCATTAAGTAATAAAATATTTTCCGAAATTGTATTGTTGTTGCTATTATCTAAAAATATACCGTATTCAATATTATCATTAGCGGTATTATTGGTTAAAATGTTATTGTTGGAGTACCAAAGGTGAAAACCATGCTGGTCATTATTATTAGCGGTGTTGTTTGTTATTGTGTTATTATTGGAAGAGCTGAGAGTAAAACCATTGAGATTATTATTCGCGGTATTATTTTCCAATTTTCCGTTGGTCACATTGGTGAAATAAAATCCATAATTATAGTTTGAACGACCATTGCTCACGATCACATTTCTGATAATAAAATAGACATCCGTGTTTTGAATATGAATTCCGTGTCCTACTGAAGCAATGATTTCATAATTTTCGATAAGATAGGGATTGCCGTAAGTTCCATTGCCAGTAAAATTTCGAGCAACTGCTGTTTGATAAAAATCGACATTTCCATCAATATGAATGATATGGCTAACAATGATTTCAATCGTATTCGAATCTAATTCTTCATATTCATTAATCGCTTTCACAAAAAACACGTAAGTTCCAATAGCTAAATCGGTGATAGTGTAATTCGTTATCGTTAATCCTTCAGCTATAATTTCGCTATTTTGATATAATGTATACTTATCGGCATTTTCCGAAACCGTCCAGTTTAATGTGAATGTTCCGTCTGGGTCGAAGCCATCGACGTCGGAAAATAAGATAAATGGTTGCAGACCGCAATTATTGTCTGAAATATCGTTCCACTCGCAATTTTCCTCATAAATGCCACCTAAACCATTAAGTAATAAAATATTTTCCGAAATTGTATTATTGTTGCTATTATCTAAAAATATACCGTATTCAATATTACTATTAGCGGTATTATTGGTTAAGGTATTATTATTGGAATACCAGATTCGAAAGCCATGCAAACTATTAGTTGCTGTATTACCCGTCAAGGTGTTATTATTGGAATCTCTGAGGAGAAAGCCGGCAATATTATTATCAGCAATATTGTTTATCAATTCTCCGTTGGTCACATTGGTGAAATAAAATCCATGGTTATAGTTTGAACGACCATCGCTCACGGTCACATTTCTGATAATGAAATACACATCTGTATTTCGAATCTCAATCCCGTACCTTATAGAAGCATTGATTTTATAATTCTCGATGATATAGGGGTTGCTGTAAGTTCCATTGCCATTCCAACCTTCGCTACTTGCATTATCGGCGAACATATTATTACCATCAATAAAAATAGTGTCGTTATTTGCCGATATTTTTGGTTTTTCATCATTATCCTTAATATTATTATTCCTACTTGTTTGTAATATTTCGGGAGTATTGAGAGAGAGCATTAACACTCCAAAAGGTATGCAGAAGATGAGAGTTAGAATTAAAACATATATCCTTTTATTAAACATCTTTTTTCATATTATTCTTTGATTAAATTGCTAAATTTTACGGTTAACATAGATAAGGAACCGTTATTTAAATTTTATATTTTACTTGCTTCTTTAGATCATTTTATGAAAGCTAAATTAACTCTGAATTAACTGACCATATTTATTTTATGATTGAAAATTAGAAAATTAGATTTCTTATATAAATTCTCATTTTGTTATAGCTTTAGGTTCTTCTGCCAATTTTAAGAGGGAAAGTGTTTTGAGCTAAAAATTTTGAACAAATTAATATATTTTAAGGAATGGGAGCATTTATTTTTCGATTTTAAAAAAATATTTTTATTAGTTGAAAACTTACTTTATTTAAAAAATCTCAAGCATTTTATTAATTTTTAAATTAGATTTATTGATTTTTATTATTTAAGTATTTTTTTTAGATTTCTCAAGTAATTATATATCTTTGGTGAATACTGTTAACAATTTGAAGATTCTACATATTAATCCTTACCCTCCTGAAAATTTAGGAGGTTCTGAACTTTTTTGTAAAAACTTAGCAATCAATCTGAAAAAAAAAAAAAACATTAATTCTAATATTCTAACCTCAGATATCTTAAAAAGAAATGTTAAAATTGATTTCCTTGATGGTTCAATTAAGATAATTTATAAAAAAAACTATTATAGTATATGGGGGATGAATCCTCTTGTCAATATATACTCTTTTTTAAAAAAAAATTTTCAAAATTATGATGTGATTCATGTACATTCTTATATTTTTTTAACTTCTTTTCAGAGTGCACTATTTCGAAAAATAAGAAAATTCCCTTTTATACTACACATACATGGAGGTATACGAACTCCACAAAATCTTAGTTCAAGCCTTATTGAAAAGTTACAACTAGGCTTTAAAAACATGATTTTTGATAAATGGATAGGGAGTTTTACAATAAAAACTGCAGATGCATTAATCTCTGTATCTAAAAAAGATTTAGATATTATTGAAAAACGCTATAATATTCGACATAATAATAATTACTACATTCCAAATGGTGTAAATACTGAGATTTTTCAAAAAAAAAAAGAAAATTGGAAAATATATGTCACATTCATCGGAAGGTTATCGTATATCAAAGGATTTGATATATTTATGAATGTTATTAAAGAACTTTATAAATATGATAAAGACTTGAATTTTTTAATAATAGGGAAAGGTCCTTTAAAAAGATTAATTAAACCAGCGCAAAAAATCCTTCCAATTCTGCACTCTGACTTTTATCCATATGAAAAAATGGTTGATATTTACAATCATAGTAAAGTAGTACTTATTACTTCTCGATTTGAAGGTGTCCCAACAATATTACTTGAAAGTCTAGCATGTGAGACACCAGTAATTGCATCAAATGTTGGAGGAATTTCTGAAGTCCTAAGAAATGATGAAAACGGCTTATTGATCAAAGATTTTAATGCAAAATCAGCAATTTCACAAATAATAGATGTTTTACATGATCAAGACAAGTTAAGTACGTTTGGGAGGAATGGAAGGAATTTAGTACTAAAGAATTTTTCTTGGGATGTAATAACAGATAAAATAGAAATGGTTTACAAGAATTTTATAAAGAGTTTATAAATTCATCTAATTCATACACATCGGTAATTCTATTTGCCCATACATTGCTATAAGCGAAATTATAGTCAATGCTTTTATCAAATTTCTTTAGAAGCCTTTTACTATTTTTAGTTTTGGGACATAGGCATCGTGGACTGCATAGTTATTGAAATTTATGCTGTAATGGTCCCGCCAATGTGCCTTGACATCTTCTAACATTGCTTCCATGACCTGATCTTTGACTTTTCCTTCAGCACAAATCGTTGTGCCCATTGGTGTAGCGGTAATTTCACCATTTTTTACGACGATTTGACCATCCTTTATTGTGTAAGCTGCTAAGGAAAATGCTTTCTCTATTGCTTGTCCATCTGCTTTATCCGGATCTAGTTTGTAGATGGCAACGTCTCCAATAGCTCCTGTCCCCAGATGACCTCTATCGACCATTCCAAGACATTTAGCTGTGCCTGCTCTAGTAATAATACATATGTCGTTTAGCTTTGGCTCACGATTGATATCTCCTAATTGTGATTTAGTATTAGCTTTTGCAGAACATTGATTGAGTAGGATATCATCCCTCGATTTTTTATCCATAAGCCATCTAATGATTTGAGGGTATGATGTGAATGTCCCACCATTAGGATGATCGGTAGTCATGAACACCTGCCACGGATTCTTAGTTAAGAGCATCAATTCTAAGCCAATGGCCCATTGAATAGCATTTACTGCAACTTTTGGGGAAAAGAAATATGGTACTATTCCTGAGCACCATATTCTGTGAAGAACTGGTATTAGAAAACTGAAATTTTTACTAGATTTATTTTCTATACTTTTTATACGATAAGTATTATAAAATTAATTTAAACTGTAGAAATTGTCTATAGTTTGAGAATAGTGGAATAATACTTGGAAATTGTTCTATTTAAATTTAACAATTTCACCTAACTCTCTTATCAATTAAAAATTGATTAAAATAGTTTTATATTTTATATTATACAAGATCTATTTAACAATAAAAATTAAAAATTTTAAAAAAAGTGATCGACAATGGCAAAAGGAAAAAAATTAAGTGTGATATCTGGAATAATAACACTTGTTGCGACCTTTTTATTTTCATGGATTGCTCTTGAAATAGGTAGAGATGGTACAATTTACTATGCTAATGGCTTAGGGATAATTCAAAATCTTCCAGCTATGTTTACAGATGCAGAAAGTATAGGAAGCACATTAGCTATACCTGTTTTTGCATTTTATATTATTGCGGGTATATTTATTTTATTCTTGGCTTCGGGTGTTTTACAAATTTTAGGAAAAAAGCACCGTGCATTTGTAATAGTAGGGACTATCGTATCGCTTGGAATAGCAATTTTACTCCTGTTAAGTAATGTTAATGTAATTGATAAGGCAAATTGGGTATATTATATTCTAGGTACAGACGAACCGTTAATAGAAAATATCATTCCATTAAAAATATTGGGTCTTGGTACTTTTGATATAGGGATGTATTTATTATTAGCTGGGGGTATTGTAGGGATTTTTGCTTCTGTTTATGAACATGGGCCATTTTAAATTATATAAATCTCTCTTTTTTTTTAATAACAGTTTAAATATAATTTCCTAAACTTATTTGAAATAAGCGGTTTACATTTTTTCTTAACAAGGATTTATAATCGATTAATTCCACCTAAATTAAAGATAAATCTTTTATATTACATTCAATCTATCTTATATTAAAAAGAATTTAAATTAAGATTTGAAATAATAATAAAAAAAGAGTGAAAAAAATGGGTGCAGGTAAAATTATCGCCATAATTGGTGGTATTTTAGGAATTCTTAGCATAGCACTATATCATGTGTTGCCCGAAATTTTTTGTTTATGGAAACTTGATGCTGCTCCTACTATTAGTAGGTTTTTAGGGGATTTGGAGCTGTTACTGGTGTAGATTCAGCCGTAGAGTTTGGGCCTGAATATGGAGAAGATATAATTATGTTGATTATAGCGATATTAATTGTCACAGGAGGAGCTATAGTTATAATCGGTGGCCTAATAGGGAATAAATTCTTTGGAATTTTGGGCGGAGTAGTTATGCTAGCTGGGGCAATTCTCCTTACAATTGCGATATTCAGTAAATCGGGTATTTTCGATGATATAGCTCAAACCTTATTAGTTGATAACTTCTTTTGGGGGAGCGAGCCTATAGTGGATTGGGGTGTATGGATAGGTTTCTTTTTAGCAATCGGAGGAGGCGTTTGGGGCTAATAGGTGGAGCTACTGTAGATTAAGCAGAATTAATTAATTTTTTTTTAACCATTTTATAATGTTTAATTTACCTCCATTAAAAGTTCAATATCTTCAGGAGTATTGATATTAAGAAAAGTGAGTAATTTTTCATCTAAGGGTTTAATTAACTCTTCAATTGATAGATAATTGATTTTCCAATTTTTATCTAAAAGATTTGTCAACTTATAATCTCTATTTTCCATGTTTTTTTTTGCTTTCTGAAATACTTTCCTAATAGGATATATGGCACACAAAGGTTCCATAAAATTGTTATTCCATTTAGGAATACAACAATCGTATCCTCTTGATTGTTTTATCATAAATTCAATTACATCGAGATTAATAAGTGGTAAATCGCATGATATCACAAATGATTTTTTATATCCTAATTTATTTAACTCTTTAAATCCAGAATATAATCCTAATAAAGGAATTCTTAATGATGAATCTGAAGATATTTTGTTATCATCTATGATAAACGCCATTATTTTTGTAATATCTATGATTCTAAGGTAGCGTGATACTTGATTTTTAGAATGAGCCACTATAAAAATATCATAATCGGTTTGAGTTAATGTCTCAAGTTGATAGGAAATTAAAGGTTTTCCAGAGAGTTTATAGAGACCTTTGTCATTTCCAAATCGAGTACTTTTACCTCCAATTAAAATCGTTATTGCTAGAGATTTTGTTATATTTCTAATCTTTGACACTTTTTTCATGGAAGTAGTTATATTCTATTAAACTAATAATTAAAAGTTATATATGATTTAAATAAATTGAAGATAATAAAACTGATTCTCTCAATTAAAACAATACAATGCTTCTTAAAAAAACAATCAAACAAATGAGAGAAAAACCTCGAGAAAACTGTGCTATTTTTGGTGTAACTTGTAATGATCTCGGTTATTCTGTCTCAAAGCTTTTATATCAAGGATTAGTTGCTTTACAACACCGTGGACAAGAATCTACAGGAATTTCTCTTCTAAAAACAGGTGGAAAAATTTATACATATAAAAAGAATGGATTAGTTTCAAAAGTGTTAGAAAATCCAAATATTTCGCAATATTGGGGAAACGTGGGGATCGGACACAATAGATATGCAACTACGGGAGCAGTAGGGTATAAATCAATGGATTATATTCAACCATTTCATTTTAAAAACAACGAAATAGAGTTTTCAATGGCTTTTAATGGAACTATAGCTAATTTCGATGAAATCAAGAAAAATATGGATGATATGGGGCGTATTTTTATCACTGATACTGATACTGAAGTAATTGCTCAATTAATTGGATCTATTGCATTAGGAACTGAAGATTGGCCTGAAGTATTAAAATTAACTAGCAGATTGTTGGATGGATCCTATTCCTTAATTTTGATGACTGATGAGGGAGATATTTATGCAATGAGAGATCCTCTAGGATTCAAACCCCTCTGTATTGGTGAATTAAAAACTGAAAAAAGAAATCTCTATTTTGTGGCATCAGAATCATGTGCTATAGATGCTGTTGGAGGAAATTTGTTGAGAGATGTGAAACCGGGAGAAATATTGCATCTAAGTCATCAAAAAGATATTCATTCAGAATTAACAATTAAATCAAAGAAAACAGCTTTATGTCAGTTTGAATTTGTATATTTTGCTCGGCCAGATTCAATTATTGATGGTGTTTCAGTTGCTGAATCGAGGTTAAGGCTCGGCAGTTTTTTAGCAAAAAATGATCCGATTTTGAAAGATCCTGAAATAAGAGAAAACGCGGTTGTTGTTCCTGTACCCGACTCTGGCAGGAGTGTAGCGGTTGGATATGCTAAAGAAGCTAAGCTTCCTTATGTAGAAGGATTAATGAAAAATCGCTATATCTGGAGAACATTTATTATACCTGGTCAAGCTCGTCGCAAAGCTGCTGTTAAAGAAAAGCTTAATCCGATTAAAAGTGTTATTGAGGGAAAAGATATAATATTATTAGACGATTCTATCGTACGTGGAACCACTACTCAACAACTTGTATCATTACTAAAAACTAGAGGAAAAGCTAAAAATGTTCATTTACGTATTAGCTGTCCGCCAATTGTAAGTCCCTGTTATATGGGAATAGATTTTCCTACAAAAGATGAACTGATTGCTGGAAGATTCCAAAAATCATATAAAGAGAATTATATTGAAGAAATTAGAAAAAAAATAGGAGCAGATACTTTATTATATCAAAATATTGAAAATTTATTATCGGCGCTAGGAAAAAATGAAAATCAATTATGTTTAGCATGCTTAACGGGTAATTACCCTTTAAAGTCTGTAGAAAAACTAGCAGATATGGAACAATCCATAGTTAAAAGTAGAATTTAATTAATACCTATTCAATTCCATCCCAACAATATGTGCATAACTTTTCTTTTGGTAATCCAATAGCTTTGACAAGATCTTCAAGTCTCTGATATTGTAAAGTCGTTAATTGTAATCTTTTACGTATAACATTAACCATGGCCTTATAATTGTCTGATTCTGGGTCTGTATACTCCGCAGGATCGTCAATATCTTTTCCAATTAGTTCTTTTATTGCCCATCGCCCTGCTAAATCTAACTCAGAACGAGACCTAGAGAAATTAAGAAATTTACAGCCATAAACAAGTGGAGGACACGCTGGTCTCATATGAACCTCCTTAGCACCAGATTCAAATAATCTTTGAATTGTTTTTCTAAGTTGTGTTCCTCTCACGATTGAATCTTCACAGAAAAGTAAACGCTTATCCTTAATAAGTTCTTTAATTGGGATGAGCTTCATCTTCGCAACTTCATCCCTAATAGATTGTACTTGGGGCATGAAGCTTCGGGGCCATGTTGGAGTATATTTTACAAATGGTCTTGAGAAAGGAATCTTCGCTTCACTTGCATAACCTAAACCATGTCCCGTCCCAGAATCTGGAATACCAGCCACAAGATCAATTTCTACATTATTAAATTTCGCCAAATAAGAACCACATTTATAACGAACAACTTCTACATTAATTCCCTCATAATTTGATGCTGGATATCCGTAATACACCCATAAGAAAGCGCAAATTTGCATTCGATTACCAGGCTTGATCTTTTGCTCTAAACCATTCTTATTTATAAAAATAACCTCACCTGGTCCAAGGTATTTTGTTATTTTATACCGGAGATTTGGGAAAGCACAAGTTTCCATTGCAACGGCATAAGATCCAAGTTTTTCTCCCACAATAAGTGGTGTTCTTCCGAGTTTATCTCGTGCAGCATAAATTCCATTGTCTGTCAATATCAACATTGTACATGAACCATCAATCATATCTTGTACTCTTTGAATTCCTTCTTCAAAAGTGTTTTCTTGGCTAATTATAGTCGCAACCATTTCAGTAGGGTTAATTTCCCCACCATGCATCTCTGAGAAGTGTGATCCATTCTGTAATGCATTGTTTGCTAATTCTTCTAAATTATTAATTTTCCCAACGGTACTTATGGCGAATACGCCTAAGTGTGAGTTAATTATTAAAGGTTGATCATCATGATCACTTATAACGCCGATGCCCTTATTACCATGCATCTTTTTAATATCTTTTTCGAATTTTGACCTGAATTGAGTTGTTGTGATATCTTTGATAAATCTTTGGAATCCTCCAGAATTCTTTACTGCCAATCCACCTCTTCTGGTTCCTAAATGGGAATGATAATCTGTCCCATAAAAAAGATCCTCTATACAATCAGCATTTGAAAAAACTCCAAAAAGACCACCCATAATTACTTCACTATTTATTTAAATCGAAAAATATTATTAAATAAAACTATTAATCCAATATGATTTGAAAAAGCTAAGATGCACCTAAATAATTTGGAAAAAAAAGTCTAATTAATTGATAATTTTTGCTCCCGGGATTTCCTCTCTTTCAAATCTTTTTATAATTATTGCGTTGTTTGAGCAGGTTACTGCACATAATCCACACCCTATACATTTATCAGGGTTTACGTGTGCAATATCATCGACTATTATTGCACCAAATTTACATCTTTCTATACAAGTTCCACAAGCAATACAATCGTCTTCATTAACTGAAATTTTAAAAAAATAAAAAAGTTTTCACGATGAATTTTTATATATTTTCTTTTCTGTATTGGAATAACCCTCCAATTAATTGACCTGAACTAATACCAGCATCTCCAGGAGCAACCAGGTTATGTTCTAAAAATTTAAAGCCTTCTAATTTTAAGTCATCTTTCATTGTTTTTGCAAATGAATAATTATAAGCAACCCCTCCAGTTAAACCAATTTTATTAATTCCTCTTAGTTCAGCCACTTCTTTAGCTACTTCAGAAAATGCTAGAGCGAGTTCTTCTTGAAATTTAGCAGCTATATCTGACGGTCGATTTTTTTTATTTTGAAATAAATCAATAATATCAAGAATAAGTTTGGAGCTATTTATTATAGTTTTACCATTTCTTTTACTTATATTTACTTTAAGTTTAACATTTTCAGGGGTTCCTCTTGAAGCTAAACCTTCAAGTCTCATAGCGGGCTCTCCTCTGTATGTTTTAATATTACATGCTCCTAAAATATATGAAACAACATCAAAAATTCTACCTGTAGAACTAGTAAATGGAATGATTTCAGAAGAAAGCCCGTTATTCCATTTTTCAAATTGTGAGATTAGAGTTTTTAATTCTGTTTCTTTATATTCTAAATCATTTTCTAGCCTTAAATTATTAAAGATCTTAACTGCCTCTTCAATTCCAAGTTTTTTTAATAAAATTGAGGCTAACATACGAGCAGGATACTTAGTACAACGATCTCCTCCAATCATAGGTTGATACTCTAGAAAACCAAGACGTTCATAAGCATCATAAGAACTTAATAATACTTCACCACCCCAAATATTGCCATCATCCCCATAACCAACTCCATCAGTACATATGCTAATTAATTTTTCATCTAGTTGGACCTTATTTTCTGCCATAAGACCCAAAGTATGAGCAAAATGATGCTGTACTGAATATAAAGGGACATTAAATTGATTCGCTAATTCATCACCAAATTTTGTGGTTATAAAAGCTGGATGAGTATCACAGACAATAAATTTTATTTCAGAATCTTTAACTTGTAGAAGTTTTTTCATGTGCATAAGAGCGTCCTTAAGAAAATTGTAAGTTTCCAAATGAGTAACATTTCCAATATATTGAGTAGGAAATATTCGATTTCTTCTTAAAACAGCTCCAGTAACCGCTAATTCAGGACCAGTAGCCAAAGCACTAGGTATTTCTACATCAAAAGGTAAGGGTAAATATTCTGGAATATAACCTCTTGATCGTCTAATTAATTTTATTTTATCATCATGAACTCTTAAAACACTGTCATCTGCTCTCTGATGAATTTTTCGATTATGTAATAAAAATATATCAGCTAATGTTTTTAATTGTTCAAAAATTGTATCTTTATCAATTCCCATTGGAATATTTGATCTATTACCACTTGTATAAACTAAGGGTTTGTTTCCGATAAAATCAAATAATAAATAATGTATACCGGAATACGGGAGCATAAATCCTACATTGTTGAGTCCAGGAGCAACCCATTCACTTATTTTAGTGGTTTCTATATTTTTTTTTCTTTCTAATAGAACAATTGGACGACGAAATGATGTTAATATTTCCTTCTCCTTTTTAGAAATATTGAATTCTTTATCAATTAATTTTAAATTTGGAATCATTAATGCAAATGGTTTATACTTTCTTCCACCTTTTCTTGACCGGAGTTCTAAAATTGTTTTATCTTTATCTGCAAGACATACTAAATGAACACCACCAATACCTTTAATGGCAATTACTTCACCATTATTTATTCTATCTGTGATTTCTAACAAGATTTCTTTTATGGATGATCTTGGAATTATTTTTTTGTTTTTATCAAATAATTGATAACTTGGTCCACAAATTGAGCAGGCAAAAGTTTGAGCATGAAATCTTCTATTATTAAAATCTGAATATTCATTTTTGCATAAATCGCAGAAGGGAAAGAATTTCATTGTTGTCCTTTCTCGATCATAAGACAATTCGCTTACAGTTGTAAAACGTGGACCACATTGTGCACATGCTATAAAAGGATAATTATAATATTGATCTATATTTAGATTTCTCATTTCATTAAGACAGTTATCACAAATAGCTATATCTGGTGGTAATGTAAGACTTATACCCCTTCCTTGTTCACTTGGTTTAATTCTTAAATCTTTATATTTTTTACTATTATCTAATTCTCTGGTCTTTATATTCTCAATATAAGAGATTTTAGGAGCGTTAACTTTTACATTTTCCAGAAATTTTTCTATTTGATTATTATTTCCTTGAAGTACAAGGCGAATTCCTGCACCCCCTTGGTTCAAAATATATCCTTTTAATCTAAAGTATCTCGCTAAATTAAATAAAAACGGACGGAATCCTACGCCTTGGACTATACCATCAATATTAATTTCTACAGTTTTTATAGCCATTCAATTAAATTTAAATCTGAAAGCAATATAAATCAAGTGATTTTTATTTTACATCCTAAAAATATAGATTAATATTTTATTATGAAAAGTATTATTAGATTAAGTTTTTGTTTTAGATCCAAATAATAATTAAAGAACTGATATTCTAACATGACTGTACCTGGAAAAATATGGGATATACCTTATTATGAAGCATTTTTCAAAACTAGCCATAATTCATATATACATTCTATAAAAGAACAGTTAAATATGGGCGTTAGGGGTCTTGAATATGATATACATGATGATAAAATACAAGAATTAGAAGATTTTGAAGTTTATCATTTACAAAACCATATTGATTCGCTTCTGAGCGAAGATGGTAACCCAAATGATCTTCTATTGTATAATTGGCTTAAAGTGTTAGATGATTGGTCTAATGAACAAAATAAAGAACATGCACCTATCACACTATTTATTGAGCTTAAAGATTCTATTATTGACTCGAACAATCAACCAGAAGAACTTTATGGTTTCAAGAAACTAAATAAAATTATAATTGATTCATTTAATTCAAATACACTTTTCACTTTTAGAGATTTCAGGGAAAACAATTTCAAATGGCCAACAGTAAAAGAATTAAAAGGTTGTATCATAATTGTACTTGTGAGTTATTGGGGTGGATATTGGGCGGCGAGTGAAGGTGGTTTTGATTCTAGGCTAAAATATTTAAACAATTGCTTAGAAGGTAAAGATGATGTATGTTTCGTTTCTTGGGTTCAAGAAGATCAAGGAAATAAAGCATCATTTCTTAAAGATAAAAGTCATTTTTGGAAATGTAGTCTTGAATATAGCACTAAAACTTATTCCCAAAATTTGGAATCCCAAAGAATAACTCGCGCTGATTTTGATAAAATAGTATGGGGAATGCACGTAAAAACATATTATAATAAAAACTATGAAAAAGGATATCGTTGTAATTTCCCTGCTACAGATGTGTGGAGAACTGATAAATACAATGCTTGTTTTCCTTGGTCAATTTAAGAATCGTTGTAACTATGATACTTATAATATATACTGCATGTTCCTTCTTGTGAAACCATACACGGACCAATAGGATTAATTGGAGTACATTCTTTTCTAAATAATTGACATTCATAGGGGTAAAGTTTTCCAACCATTACTAGATGACAAGAGCAACCAGGAGGAATATCTTGAGAGCTTTCAATTTTTATATCATACTTTTTATCGGCATCAAATTCTTGATATTTTTCTTTAATAACTAGTCCTCCGTCATAAATTCTCCCGATGCCTCTCCATGGAGATGAGACGGGCTCAAAGACATCTTCTATTATTTTTTGAGCGATTAAATTTCCTTCAGGTTTTACAACTCTAGAATATTCATTTATTGAATCAAACTTTTTATCTCTCAATTGCCTCAAAAGTATTAAAATTGAGAGTAGTACATCATTTGGTTCAAATCCCGAAATCACATTGGGTATTTTATATCCCTGGGAAAATATTTCATATGGCTTTAAACCAATTATAGTTGATACATGACCCGGAGATATAAACCCGTCTAATCTTAATTGAGATTGACTCATTAAAAGTTCTAAGGCAGCGGGAATTAATTTATGAGCACATATTATTGAAAAATTTGGTGGGGGTTCAGATTGTATTTCATATCCAATTAAAGGAACCGTGGTTTCAAATCCTATAGCAAAAAATATCACTTCCTTATTCGGATTTTCTTTAGCAATTTTGACCGCATCATTTGGACCATAAACAATACGAATATCAGCACCTTTGGCTTTTAGCTCAGCTAAGGAAAGATTAGTAGCTGGAACGCGAATCATATCACCAAAAGTGGTGATTATTGTGTCATCTCGTTTTCCAAGCTCAACTGCTTTATCTATATCAGCTGCTGGACAAATACATACTGGACACCCAGGACCAGATAAAATCTCAATATCTTTTGGTAAGAGGGAACGTAAACCATATCTTGATATTGTATGCTCATGTGTACCACATACATGCATGAATTTAACTGGTTTATTAATATCTTCCGTTAATTTATTGATCGTCTTGATTATTTTATTAGTAAATTTTTTACTCTTTAGGGCTTTTGCACCAGGAATTTCCATCTTATTATGGCTCAATCCTTTTTATTTCTTTAATTTCATCAAAATCGTCATCGAAACTACAAATTAAAGCAACATTATTTTCTAAAGCACATGCGGCATGAATAGCATCTCTTGGACGTATATTATATTTGGAGATTAATTCTTGAGCCTTGTTTATTGTTGATAAGGTAATATTTTTTATTAATAAATTAGGAAAAATAAGAAATTCTTTTCCTTTCTCAACTGCTACATCTTTTCCTAAGTTAATTTTTACAATCCATGTAAATTCATCCCAAGTTAAAGCAGATGTGATTCCTAGAATTTCATTTTTTATTATTCTTTGTAGAAATGTGTTAGAATTCTTCGCCTCTATATTTTCTTCTAAGTTATATAACACATTATTTATAAAGATATTCGAATCAATATACATCATCTCTTTAATATCGTTCATATTGCTCATCAAGAAGTTTTTTATAATCTATTTTTTCCTTCAACTTTTTAGGTGTCTTTGTGAAATTTTCTAAAAAATTTTCATCATTTTTTGCAGCACGTATAATAATTTCATTTCCGCTAAATTCTATTATTATCTCACTACCCGGAATTATATGTAATAAATCTCGTATATCTTTTGGTATAACAACTTGACCTTTTGGCCCAACTTTCCTTTTGATAATCATAATTTATAATAGTATAACTGATTATTTATACTTTTTCATACTTTAAATTCCAACTTTATAAATATTTAAAGTTATAATCGTATCATCTCGTTTTCCAAGCTCAACTGCTTTATCGATATCTGCAGCAGGACATATACATACTGGACAACCTGGACCTGATAATACTTCGATTTCTTTAGGTAATAGGGTTCTTAGACCATACTTTGAAATTGTATGCTCGTGTGTCCCGCATACATGCATTAATTTAAGCGGTCTATTGATATCTTTTATTAGTTTATTGATTGATTTTATAATCTTATTTGTAAATACCTTACTTTTAAGGATAGTTAATCCGGGAACATTCATAATATTATCTAAATAAAATTTTTTGAAAGCTCAGCAAATTATAATAATGTAAATTATCTTTATTTATAGTAGAAGTTATTTAAGATAATTTTTCTCTATAATTAAAATATTTTCAATTTAAATTAGAAGTGATACAAAATGAATAAAGAGATAGAATTAAATGAGGAAATTAAAAAAAAAATAATTTCAATTCTAGTAAAGCATGGTATTAAAAAAATCCTAGTTTTTGGATCTTATGCTCGCAATGAAGCAACACCAAAAAGTGATCTAGACCTAATTGTAGAGTTTCCTGAAGGAACTAGTCTATTAGATCATGTTGGTATAGAGATTGAACTATCTGAAGCTTTAAATATGAAAATAGATCTATTATCTCGAAATGGGATAAGCCCGTATATTAAAGATAAAGTATTGAAAGAATCAATTGTGATTTATGAATGAATGATAAAAATAACCTCTTTTTAAATCATATACTTGATTCATGTGTGCACATCATAGAATTTACTAAGAATGTTGATTTTAAGACTTTCAAAAAGACACGATTAATTCAAAGTGCCGTAATTAGAGAACTTGGAATTATTGGAGAAGCTACAAAGAACCTTGGAGATGATATAAGAAAAACCTTTAAAAATATACCTTGGATAAAAATAGCTGGAATGAGAGATAAATTAATTCATGGATACTTCACGTGGATCTAAAAGAAGTATGGAATACTGCTAAGAGAGATATAAATTCTCTTAAAATGAGTGTTGAGAAAATATTAAGTAAAAAAGATAAGAATGAAAATAATGATTAACAGATACGAGGTATTGGTTCACCTAACGGCATATCAATAAATCGAGTTCCTCCTACTATCGTTTTTAAAAGTACTCTCTTAGGATTATCTGACTTTACTTCCCCAATTATTTCAGCTCCTTTTCCAATCTCAGTTGATTTTATTTTTTCTAATACTTTTCTAGAATGTTCTGGATCAACTGCTATGAGAGCTCTTCCTTCGCTTGCTATGTTGTAAGGGTCTAATCCTAACATATCACATATGGCCGTAACTTGTTTTTTAAGAGGGATTTTTTCCTCATCAATCCAGATGCTTACATTTGATTTCTTAGCCCAATCATTTAAAGCAGATGCAATACCTCCACGTGTAGGATCTTTCATAGCATGAATAAAATTATTATTAATTTCATACTTGATAGCATTATGAATTTCTAATAATAATGAAAGATCTGATTTTAAATCTGTAGAAATATTTAATCCTTCTCGAGAAGCCATTAATGCTGTTCCATGATCTCCAATACTGCCAGTTATAATAATTTCATCTCCCACTTTTAAACGATTATCTAAAATCTTTATTTTTTTATCTTTAATCCCTATACCTGTTGTTGCAATTATTATTTCATTTAAAGTTCCCCTCGGCATAACTTTAGTATCTCCAGCAATGATAGCAATATTAGCCTTTTTTGCTATTGAATTCATTGAATTTACAATTTTTTCTAACTTCTCGAAATCAAAGCCTTCTTCAATGATAATTATAGATGTTAAAGCTATTGGTTCAGCAGCCATCATGAGAAGATCATTAACGGTTCCACAAACACTAAGAGTTCCCAAATCTCCACCAGGAAAAAATATTGGGTAAATTGTATGCCCATCTGCCGTAACAACTATTTCTTTTTCATAGTCAATTAAAGGAATAGTAGCCCCATCATCTAATTCCTCAACACCGATTCCATTATTCACATTTTTAAAAGGAATATTCTTTGTAATGAATTTAATTAATTCTTCTTGTAAAATTCCACCAGCTCCATGAGCCAAGCGGATCACATTTAAGCTCTCTTTTTTTGCACTCATAATAAAAAAAAAGAAGCTAAAATTAAAAGAATTTAGATAAAAACTTCAAATAAAATTAAAATTAAGGAAAAGGTTATTGAATTACTTTTTGAGCACAAATCATTTTATTATTTTACATTTTTTTCCAGAGATTTTCTACCTAATTAGTAATTTTTTAATAAAATTATGAATAAATAAACTCAACTAATTTTTTTATTACAAATTAGCTAATTTAAATAAATAAAAAAAAACAACAAAAATTGAAATAAAATGGCAGTAAAAGTAGCTTTTATGCAACTTTCCGATTGTTGGGGTTGTCATCAATCCTTATTAAATACTCACTTAGGGTTGTTGCCTGTTCTTCCAGCACTCGAAATAGTTTACTGGCCTGCAGTAGTGGACTTTAAACACGATTCATTGAAAGCAAGAGAAAATGGTTCAGTATTAGTTGGATTCATTGAAGGATCAATTAGAACTAACGAAGATTATGAAAACGTTAAATTAATGAGAGATAAATGTGCTTTGATCATTTGTTTTGGTACTTGTTCATGCTATGGAAATGTACATGGACTAGCAAACCAGTGGAATAAAGATGACTTAGTAAAAAGAAAATTTTCTGAAGTAGAAAGTATAGCTGATGGAAGTGGTGGTGAACCATCACAACATACACCAGGTTTTAGAGATAAAATCGTAAACGTTGATGAAGTAATTAATGTAGATGCGTATATTGCAGGATGTCCTCCAAAACCAGAAGGTATTGTCTCTGCGATAGCATTTCTATTAGGACAAAAGCCTTTTCCTATGAATGATCTAGCATTTTGTAATGATTGCAGTATTAAAGACAATTGTATATTAGATGCAGGAAAACTATGTTTTGGTCCAATTACTAGTATAGGTTGTAGTTTAAAATGTACTAATAATGGAAATCCATGTGTTGGTTGCTTTGGTCCAGCAAAAATAATAGATTCACGAGCAGAGAAATTAAACGGAATGACAAAAAGTCTTGCATCAATAAGTTCAGGGGATAAAAAGAATTTGTATGAGTTCTTAACACTATTCCTAAATATTCCACTGATGGCAGGATTTGATTTAGCTGGAGATATATTAAAACAGGTCAAGAAACATGGGACTCCTGATACCCCGTTAGCAAATTTGCCTCCAACAACGGAGGAGATTGTAGAGGGATTAATGGTTTTCTTGAGAGATAATCCAGATTTCATTGAAATTTCAAATGTGTGTGATACATGTCCTAGAATCATAGGAAGTAAATCTACGATGACAAGAGTAAAAAGAGATTATGAAGGCCTTCCTAATATGGATGATTGCCTTATTGAACAAGGATATATCTGTATGGGGCCTGTCACTAAAGCTGGTTGTGGTGGTTTGTGTATGAAGGTTAATGCTCCGTGTAGTGGCTGTTTTGGTCAAACAGAATGGGGTGTTAATCAAGCAGAGAGATTTGCAGATACAGTATTAAAACAGTTTAATGTGAGCTTATCGAAAGATGATCTACTTGCTCAAGTAAAAGATCCTATTGGTACTTTTGAAAAATTCACATTAGCATCAAGAAAAGGAGGCGTATAGAAAAATGGTAAAAGAAATAGTGGTAGAACCCGTTACTCGATTAGAGGGGCATGGAGGTCTGAGAGTAGTTTTAGGTGATGATGGAAAAGTACAAGATGTTCAATTTAATATCACTTCGACAAGATTTTTTGAGAAATTCCTTGAAGGACGATATTGTGAACATATTCCTCGAATTACTCCGAGAATTTGTGGTATTTGTCCGATACCTCATCATCTAACCCCCACTAAAGCAATAGAAGACGCTTGGGGCGTTCAAATTCCTCCTGCTGCATATAAATTGCGTCAATTGTTACAGAATGCAAAGCAATATTCATCACATGCATTACATTTCTATGCACTTGCGGCTCCTGATTTCTTATTAGGACCTTTTGCAGATCCTGCGCTAAGGAACGTAGTACATGTTATTAATCAAATGCCAGATGTAGGTAAAATGGCTTTAAAAATGATGGATTTTGGACAAAAATTGTGCGCCGCCGTAGGAGGAAAAGCAATTCACCCTATTGCTGCGATCGTTGGAGGTATGAAGAAGCCGTTGGACGAGGATGTGCGAGATAAATTCCTTAAGGTTGTTGATGAGCAGATTGAATTTACAAAGAAAACTGTAGATATTGCGTTAAAAGTTATCACAGATTATTGGGACGTTGTAGCTAACGTTGGTGTAGTACCCACATATTATGTTGGTATGACTAAAAACGGTGTTCATGATATCTATGATGGAGATATTAGAATTGTTTCTCCAGATGGGGAAAAATTCGATTATGCTCCTCAAAAATACCTTGATGCCTTAGGTGAACATATTCCAAAACATTCTTACGCAACCCATATGTATTACAAACCTGCGGGATACCCTGACGGAATTTATCGAGCAAACACCTTAGCGATGATTAATTGTGCCGACAAAATGGCAACACCATTAGCAGACGACGCTTTAAAGGCAATGAGAGAAAAACTTGGAACTAATATCATACATCATACATTCGCGTTCCACTGGGCAAGAATTATCGAATTAGTCGAGTCAATTGAAATGATTGCGACCTTACTCAAAGACCCTGATGTCGTAAACCCTGATTGTAAAACCCTTGATGTAGAACCCAGAGAAGGAAGTGGTGTTGGTGTAACAGAAGCTCCAAGAGGCTTACTATTATATAACATTTGGTCAGATGCAGAGGGTATTTGTAAGAAGGCTAACCTTTTAGTTGCAACTAATCACAACATTGCTGGAATTGAAAAGACACTGATGCATGTAGCTAAACAAGTATTTGAGGACAAAGCGTTAGATGGATTAAAATTACCAGATCCATGGATAAAATAAACTAAATCAAAATTTAGAGTGTGAACAAAAAAAATGAGTGATATACCAGAAGGAGTAGTAAATATCTTAGAAATGATAGTCCGCTGTTTTGACTGTTGACTATCGTGTGCCGCTCACATCACAGTAGTTGATGAGGATGGTAAAGAAATTTACTCTCGTGAGATGAACGTTGGTTTAGGATGAGATATCCAATAAAAATTATAGATTGGATATGACTGCCCTTGCAAGGGTTAAAACCAACAATAATAAAAAAAACAGAATAAAAAACGTAAAAAAAAGTGAAAAAAAAATGTCATTACCATTAGGTATAGATTTTGAATTTAGGAAACTTATAATGGACGTACATATTGGATCTGATAAAATCAAATACTGTTATCAATGTAGCAGATGTACAGACAATTGTCCTGTCGCTGCAGTAGCTAACCCATTTTACGAAAACATTTTTGATCCTAGATTAATTGTCTTAGGTACTCTATTAGGATATAAAGATGTTGTAATGGCTCTTGCCGGTACAAAATCGGCGATTGTACCATGGGGTTGTACTGTATGTGATACATGTGATACTGTCTGTCCTCAAGCTATTGAGGTCACTGAAATTATTAATTTAGCAAAAAACATAACTACGGGAGCTGGATTAGCACCAGACAATGTTGTGGCTCAAGCAAAAACTGTTTTTGAGAGTGGAAAAGCTATTCCATCTCAACCCGCGATCGAGAGAAGACGTGAGCAATTAGGCTTACCAAGTGTTGTTGCACCAGATGTTAATGAAGTTCAAACTTTATTAAAAGCAATAGGTGCTGATAAAAAATTATAATGGAGGATAAGAAGATGACAGAATATAAAATGTTTGAAGGATGTGTTATTGGAAACAGAATTCCGTTTATTGAGGCTGCCTCCAGAAAAGTTTTAGACAAAATTGGGGTTCAAACATCACAAGCTCCTTTTGCTTGTTGTCCAGATCCTACTGGAGTTAAAAGTTTTGACAACACAGCGTGGCTCGCCTTAGGTGCTCGAAACTTATGTTTAGCGGAAGCTGAAGGCAAAAATATTATCTCTCTTTGTAATGGTTGTACTAATACACTTCGTGGAGTACAGTACCAATTAAAACATGATTCCAATAAAAAGAAAGCCATTAATAAAGAATTGGCTAAAATTGGCAAGGAATATAAAGGTTCCATTGATGTAAAGCATTTTGTTGACGTATTATTGTCAAATTTAGATGCGATAAAAGGTGCAATTACGAAGCAAATGGGTGATTTAAAAGTTGCTTGTCATCCTGGTTGCCATTACATGCGACCTGTTGAATGGATGGATTCTGATGATCCTTTACGTCCAAAGAATTTGAAAAAGATTGTTGCTGTTTCAGGAGCTAATGTAGTTGACTATGAAGAGTTAGGATTATGCTGTGGAAACGCTGTTGCAGGTCCGTTTCCAGAACATGGAGATGCTATATTAAAGCAAAAATATGACTCGATTAAAAAATCTGGCGCTAATTGTATCGTTGTAAACTGTCCTGCATGTTTTCAACGATTAGATGGAGAACAACGAAATCTTTCAAAGAAATTTGAAACTGAATATAATATTCCTATATTATATATAACGGAATTGTTAGCTTTAGCTATGGGTGTAAGTTCTGAGGAGATTGGTTTAAAAAACCATCGAACTAGACGAAATACAGCAATAGAAAATCTTTAAGCTAAAATCTATAAATTATTTTTATTTTTTTTTATTTTCTTTCCTTTTGATTTTTAACAGATTTCAGGTTTAAATGATTAGCTTTAATATTAAGATTAATACTAAGAAATTCAATAATTTTTAAATATTACAATAATGAAATGAAAACAAGTTGATTTTATACAAAAAATATATCGTTTAGATATAAAATAAGTTGAAAAAATATGGTAGATTTAAAAAAAGACACGTGGTTATATGCCTTAATCGCCTCTATACTTGCTATCATATCACTTTTTACTCCTGCACGTATCGTAGATTCTGCAGAGTATGGGGAACTTCTAGGTTAGCTAGGGGGCGGTATAATATATGAACTTGATTCGGGAGCTTGGCATGAGGATTTATTTGGACTCCTTCTATTTGGTGCAGCTTTAATTTCGATAACCTTACTTTTGATAACCTCAATTAATACTTGGAGAGGAAATGAAATTAAACGGGATTCGTTAATATATTTGCTTTTAGGAATTATAATACCTATTTTCACCATATTATACTGGATCTTTGAATTTGATCCTGCTTTTGAGACTATTGGTTTTGCCTCTATCGGAATTTTCATCTCTGGTGTTTTATCTATTCTAGCATTTGCAATTGATAAATTTAGTACAAGCAGGAGCGAAAAATCAATTACTCAATAAATAATTAGTTTATTATTTTTTTTTTCTTCTACTTTCTTTAACATTGTTTTTATGATTATAAGATTTAAATAACAAAGAATTATTTAATAAATTGGAATTTTATAATTTTGTAAAATTTACCAATTTCTTTGTATTTATCTAAGGGATTATTTAAGATAAAAGAATAAGAATAATGGAGAGTTAGTATAATAATGTTTAATTTAAATCGTGATGCTCCTTGGTTTTTTCAGTATCTTGAAAATTATTATCATTTATTTCTTAATATAAGATTTAATAATGGGGAGAAGATTAAAAAAAATATTGAGTTTTCAGTAGAATTTAGTCTTCAGGGATTTGAAGGATTGTTATTTTATATGTATAAACCAGATATTAAAAAAGTTAAATTTGACTTATATAAACATTCAATTGATCAAGCATATACCATCGATGAGTTATCTTTTACTTTAATGAATGAAGCTATAAATTCATTGGACTTTGTTATTATTCCTTTCGGTTATTTTAAAGATGAGCATAAATTTAATTTAGACATACGATGTAATGAAGCAGAATCAAGTTTTGATCTCTATACATGGGCTCCATCAAATCTTTATAAACATTTTAAGTCTGTAATAAAGATTGCAAACCAATATTCGGAATTAATCCCAATAGATGATTACAAGGGATATTACTTTCAATTTAACAGTTCATTTAAAGGGAATGAAACGGGAAGACTTTTTGATTTAATAAATCTCCTTGTAGATTTTGATAAAAGTGTCGATGAAATCGATAAATCTCCTATGTTTGAACCTCTGGATTCTGAAATAAAATCTTTAGTTTCAAAAAGCAATGAATTTATGTTTGAACTCTGCCAAAAATCAGTTCCTTTAGATGTTAAAAATATTGTAAGAGAATTAGAAAGATTAAAGTTTAATATTGACAGTCTTACTAAAGAGGAGATTTTCAATTGGTTAGATGATTTAATCAATTTCTATACAGGTAGATCATAGTTTTCTTAATGCATTCTCCAAAATTAATAATTTTAGAGATAAAAATGATTAATTTTATTTACCTATGAATATTATAAAAATTACTTATAACAGTTTTAAGTAGAGATTTTATATGTGTTTAGCAATTCCGGGAAAAATCTTAGAAATTGATCAAAATTCTGCCTTAGTAGATTTTGATGGGATTAAACAAAATGTAATTATAGCATTAATTCAGAATCCTGAAATAGGAAAATATGTTATAGTTCATGCAGGGTATGCAATAGAGATGATGAATGAAAAAGAAGCATTAGAAGCAATAGAACTATGGAGAGAAATTGCTGAAGAGCAAGACTTAGATCTTACAGATATAATTTAAGAAAACTACAAATCAAATAATTCCTGTTTTAACTTCTTTAATTTTTCATAAAGAACCTTTAATGATAAAATTCCTTTTGAATTTGGGTTAAAATCAAATGGAGATTTACCTTCTAAATCAGCCTTCCCAACATATGAGTCAAAAGGAATCGAATGATAAAGGGGAACTTCCCAATTCTTTATTTTTTTATTTATGGTCTCTTTTTGCCCTTCATCAGTTATTTTATTTGCAATTAAATATATATTAATGACTCCTAATTTTTTAGATAGTTCAATAATTTTCTTGCAGAGATCTAAAGATTTTTGAGAAGGTTCTGTAATCACTAGCATCAAATCAATTCCTTTTGCTGTACCACGTCCTAAATGTTCTATACCTGCTTCAAAATCAACTATAACTACTTCATCTCTTTTAACAAATAAATTGTATAATAGAGTTCTTATTAAAGCATTTTCAGGACATAAACATCCCGTAGCAGGTTCTTCAATTCCACCCAAAACCAATAATTGTAATCCATCTGGTCCTGATACCTTATACTTATCGGGAATATCAGAGACATTTGGATTTATATTATATACTCCGGGACCAGCACCTTTTACAAATGTTCTTTTTTCAATCATTGATTTCATTTCTTTAATTGGAACGATTTGATCTTTAGTATTTTTATCAAACCCTAATGTATAACTTAGATTCATTGCTGAATCGTTATCAATGGCAAGAACTTTAAAACCATCTTTTGCAAACATTCTTGCTAGTATCCCTGCAACTAAGGTTTTTCCGACACCCCCCTTACCTGAGACAGCTATTTTCACAGAAAAAACACCAAACTAATTAAGATTATAAATTTATAAGAATTCGAGATAAATTAAATGTTTTTTTTATAAATTTAAAAAATTTGGAGTAAATTACTAAACTAGAATAATATTTAGCCATCTGAATTTAATAATACATAAGATATACAAAATATTTCCATGAGAATGACGATTATTCAAGAGTTATTAAGAGATGATTATTCATTTGAGCAAGCAGAAGCAATCCAAATTAAATACCACAATTTAATTAAAAATTCCTCAGAAGATAAACTTATTACTAGCATAGAGCTTATTAAAACTATTGTTGGGGTTGATATCTCGTACTTTAAAGAGGAGAATTATGAATGTGGTATTGCTTGTGCTGTAATTTGGAATTTAAAAGAAAATTCAAAAGTAAGTCATTTTTTCACTAAAGATCTTATTAAATTTCCATATAAATCCGGATTTTTAGGATTTAGAGAATGCAAATTATTAGCAAAGGTGATTTCAAAACTTCCAAATAGACCAGATCTTATAATGTGTGATGGTCATGGGAAAATCCATCCAAGAAGATTCGGAGAAGCTGTTCATTTAGGATATACTTTAGATATTTCTTGCATAGGAATTGCAAAAAATCCTTTCATTGGATTTTCAGACCGGCACAGAATCGAGAGAATCAAAGGAAATAAATCTTTAATATGGGCAAAAAATCCGAAAATTATGGCTGAAGAACAAACAAATGAACTACTAGGTTATGCTGTTTGTTTAGACGATGGTTTAAAGCCGGTCTTTATTAGTGAGGGATACAAAATTACTCTTGATATTGCTTTAAAAGTCTGTCTAGATACCACTATAGGACATCGACAACCTGAACCGCTTTATTTGGCAGATCATCTTTCAAAAAAAGAAGTATATAATTACATTTAACTCGGTTTACCCATCTCTTGCATTTCTTGAGATACTTTCATTAATTCCCTAAAAATTTTCGAATTTTCTTCTGGATCTGTTGTTATTAATAATTTTTCATTAAGGCTTTTCATTTTTAGTGTTAAGTCTATAAATTCTTTGGGGGGATCTACTTTATAATTGTATTTTTTCTTACCTTCCTTAGTTATTTCAATGTACACCCATTTTTCAGCTTTCTGGGACCAGTTCCATCTATTTGGTGAAAAAAGCCTTTTTCCCATAATTTAATATCCTGTTATTAAAGATTTGTAATTAGATTTAAAGAATTATGATTTATGAATACGTGTATTAGTTGATTACAAATCTGTCTATATATTTTATTATTTAGGAAAATCGTTCAAAATTTTTAGAGCGAGCTCTCTAACATCTACATCAACATCCTTAGAAAAGCGTTGGAATAAACTTTTTAATTCATTATTTTTATCTTCAAATTTACTTAATGCTTTAATTATACTGTATCTTACTATCCAATCTTTATCATTTATCATTTCTAGAAAAGCATCATAAATTTTTTTATTTTTTAATACACTTAATATTTTTATAGCATTTCTTCTAACCTGATAATTCCTGCTCTTTAAATCTTGAATAAGATAATTGATTACTTTTTCTTTATTAAAATCATCGAGAAGGTTATACATTCTAAAAAAAAGAGATTGTTGGGTACGTTTTGGTAAAATTTTAACATTGGGTAATTCAAGATCAGTTCTTTGTTCCACTCTTATTTTTTTCTCTTTTAACTCATTTAACATTTGATTTAGATTTTGATTTTCTTTTTGAACTTTTAATAATTCTGTTTTTGTGTCATCAAATTCTTCTCTTAGATTAGCAAATTGTAAAGCATCCTCAGTCGAAATTATAACATTGGGTAATTCAAGATCAGTTCTTTGTTCCAACTTTATTTTTTTCTCTTTTAACTCATTTAACATTTGATTGAGATTTTGATTTTCTTTTTGAACTTTTAATAATTCTGTTTTTATGTCATCAAATTCTTCTCTTAGATTAGCAAATTGTAATGCATCCTCTGTCGAAACTATCACAGGTTCACTAGCTTTTTCTAATCTTTCTTGTAGGTATTTAATTTGGGCTTCAAAATCTTCTATTTCCGATGTAAGAATATTTATTTTGTCATTAGCTAATTTTAATTCTTCAGAACCAGCTATATCTATTCGTTCGTGCAATTTAGCTTTTAATGATTCAACTTCTACTCGTAATAACCCATTTTGTTCCATCAATTGAAAATTTAATCTTTTAAAATTTATCAATGCTTCATTTACTTCGGATTCAACATCATTTTCAATAAAATCCTCAGTTTCAATATTTCCAGATTGCATATCTTCTATTTGAGCCTGTAAGAGTTCTATTTGATTTTTATATTGTTCATTCTCATCAGTTAATTGGACCAGCATTTTTTGAGCTCCGAGAAGTTCTTCAGATTTTATATGTTGTGAATTAATAGTTTCATTACTTTCTGATCCCGAAGTTAATTCAAATATTTTATTATCTAATTTTTCAATAGTAGTATCTTTTTTATCTAGCTCTTGTCTTTGTGAAGTGACAATATCTTTCAAAATATCAATTTCACTAGGTAATTCTGCTTTTTCGATTTCTTCATTTTTCATCTGACTCCGAAGGTTTTCAATTAATATTTTTTGTTCTTTTATAGTAAAATTCTGTCGTTTTATGTCTTCTTTTAATGACTGAATCTTTTGTTCTAATTCTGAGTTTGATTTAGACTCTTTTTCAACTGTGTTAATTATATTTTTTAAATCCTTGCTCATGAGCTAAATATCCGATAAATAATTTCTCTAAGAAAAATTCACTTATCTTATTAATATTGATAATATCTATAAATGTTTAGTACTATCAATAGATTTTATATAATATAAATATAATTCCTTACACTGATAAAAATTCATCAGTAATTAGTATGAGTTAAAATAAAGAATAATAAAAATTTCAATTTCAAATATGATATTTTAGCTGATTTTTATTTCAATGATTTTATCGTCTTGTTTGATTTGGTCCACAACAGATTTATCTGTTTCGCCTATTACTTCCCCAAATATCGTGTGTTTATTATTAAGATGCGACGTTGGTACGTGGGTAATAAAGATTTGGGATCCATTGGTGTTTGATCCCGCATTTGCCATTGCTAAGATGCCTGGTTTTTCAAAGGTTCTTCCACTTTGAAATTCATCTGCAAACGGATAATTAATTTGTTGACCTTGATAAGGAAAAGAACTGATGCCTTTGTCTTTTGGTCCACCTGTTCCCCGACCTAAAGGACAGCCAACTTGTATCATAAAATTAGCAATAACTCGATGAAAAACAATCCCATTATAAAAATTCTGATTGATTAAATAGAGAAAGCTAGCCACGGTCATAGGAGCATCTTCATCAAATAATCTTAAATTTATATTTCCTTTAGAAGTTATCATAACTATATTTGTCATTATACAAGAAGAATACTCGATATCTTTTTAATAATTATATTTTTGGACTTCTTTTCTATAGATCTATTTTTAATCAATGAAAAATTTAAAAATGATTACAATAATAGAATTTTATACAAACGGTAGATTATATTTATTCCTCGGAAATAAAAATGGTAAATACTGATATCTCATTTTTCTTTAATCCTGAAAGTATTGCTGTAATTGGTGCTAGTGAGAAAGAGGGAAAAGTGGGCAACACTGTTCTAAATAATATTATAAATTCAGGATATAATGGAAAGATATATCCTATTAATCCTAGAGCTGATGAAGTTTGTGAATTAAACTGTTTCAGGAGTGTATTGGATGTACCGGGGAATATTGATATCGCTATTTTCGTTATTCCAAGTAAATTTGTAAATGGAGCAGCAGAGGAATGTGGTAAGAAGGGAGTAAAAGGATTAATTATTATTTCAGCAGGATTTAGAGAAATTGGTGGAGAAGGAGTCGAAAGGGAAGAAAAACTTATTGAAATTAGTAAAAAATATAATATGAGAGTTTTAGGTCCAAATTGTTTGGGTTTTATTGGACTCACTTACAATGGCTCTTTCGCAGCGGATACTCCAAAAAAGGGAGGAATTGCCATGATATCCCAGTCAGGTGCTATGCTTACTGGCATGATGGATTATAGTATGACACAGGCTTTTGGTTTTTCATGTAATATTAGTTTAGGAAATAAAGCTGATTTGGGAGCTGTAGATTTTATAGAATATCTTGCTGCTGATACTGATACAAAGGTGATTTTATGTTATTTAGAAAGTATTAAGGATGGAAATAGATTCTTAGAGGTTTTACCTGAAGCGACGCGAAAAAAGCCAATTGTGATATTAAAATCTGGTGTAAGTGAAGCTGGAGCAAGAGCAGCTTCTAGTCATACTGGGGCTTTAGCGGGAGCAGATATTGCTTATGATTTAAGCTTTGACAAGTGTGGAGTTATCAGAGCAAAAACAATTGAAGATTTATTTGATTATGGTGAAATTTTTCTTTACCAACCAGTTCCTAAAGAAAATTCTTTTGCAATAATAACTAATGCAGGGGGTCCTGGGATTGTTGCTACAGATGCATTTGAGCGTGAAAATTTGAAGTTCTCAAGCTTTTCAGAACCGATTCTCCACTCATTAAGAGCAAAACTGCCTTTAGAGGCTGCAATATTTAATCCAATTGATATAGTAGGAGACGCTGCTCCAGAACGTTATGAATTTACTATGAAAACTGTATTTGGAATTAATGCCGGCCAAGATTTTGGTGATATAACTACTCAAGGTGCTCTAATAATTGTAACACCACAAGCTCAAACGAAACCAACTGAAGTTGCAAAAATCATTCAAAATTTTTCTTCTACTTATCTAAACGACAAACCAATTGTTTGTTCGTTTATTGGTGGAAAGAATATTTCAGAAGGTAGACAATATTTAAAACGAAATTTTATTCCTTGTTATCACTTCCCAGATCGAGCCGCTCATTCATTGAAAACATTAATAAAACGACGTGAATATTTAAACAGTACTCCATTAAACAAACTAAAACTTCCCTCATTTGAAGTAAATAAAGTGAGAGTAAAGGAAATATTTGCTAATGTCAGAGACGATGACAGGAGGGTTTTATTAAGCTATGAAACAAGTGAAGTGTTCGACTGCTATGGAATAAAATCTCCAAAATCACGCTTAGCTCAAACTCCTAAGCAAGCAATGACACTACAATCTGAGATAGGTAAGTCAGTAATGAAGATAGTTAGCCCACAAATTATCCATAAAACTGATGTTGGAGGGATATTATTAAATATCGAAACAGAACAAGATGCTTTTGAAGCATATATACAAATAGTTAATAATGCTAAAAAGTTTGGTCCTCAAAATGTTAAGATTTATGGTGTAGAAGTACAAGAAATGATTGATTTCAAATTACAAGAAAAGATTAATGAAATAATTATTGGAGTGTCACGAGACCCTGGTTTTGGACCTATACTCATGTTCGGAACGGGAGGAATATATGCTAATTTTATGAAGGATGTGTCATTTGCATTAGATTATAAATATACTAGAGAAGATGCTAAACGACAGATTGAAAATACAAAAATATTTAGCCTTTTGCAAGGAGTAAGAGGTGAGCATTCCTCGGATATTGAGGCTATCATTGATGTAATGCTTAGACTTTCACAGCTTGTAATTGATTTTCCAGAGATCGTTGAATTAGATATTAATCCTCTCCTAGCTTTTGTGAAAGGTTATAGTGCTGTAGACATAAAAATTACAATAAAAAGATAATATATAATAAAAAGAAAAAAATAAAATAATAAGGAAAGAATTAAGAAAAGGGAAGAAAATGGTAAAAATATTTTATTTAAGTTCTTTAGAAGAAAGTGTTGGAAAAAGTTTTCTTTCTATAGGCTTTATTCAAAAATTAAAAAAAGAAGAAAAGAATTTTGTGTATTTTAAACCAATAGGCATTCCTAAAAGTGCATTCACAAACAAGGCTGACCCAGATGTGGGATTTATCTTAAAGACAGTTTTCCAAACAGATTATCCATATGATTTTATCTCCCCTGTATCGATTCCAGATTCATATTATGTTGATTTGGTTGATACTAGTAGAAAACAAGAATTTTTACAAAAGATAAAAAATGCATATAATAAAATTTCTAAAGATGTTGATTATGTCATTATTGAAGGTAATCCAAGTATCAGAAAATTTGTTAGAGTAGGAATGGATGATGTTAGTATTGCACAATCTCTTGGTATAAATGAGTTGATCTATGTTTCTACAGAATCTTCAGATCGATGTATAGATAATTTCTTTTTCACTAAGAATTATTTCGAATTCCGAAATGTTAACATTAAGGGTATTCTTTTCAATAAAATAGATTATGAATATATTGCACGAATTAAAGAGCTAACAGAAGACCATATAACAAAATATGATATTCCAGTATTAGGAATAATAGAAAAAAGCAAAGAGTTATTTTCACCTCGAGTAAATGAAATTAAGGAGCAAATTGGTGGAGAATTAATAAATGAACAAGCATCATCAGGGTTAAATAACCTAGTTGAAACATTTCTTATCGGAGCTATGAACTCACAAGGTGCCTTAAAATATTTACGGCAAGTTAACCGAGCAGCATT
The DNA here is from genome assembly GCA_036478875.1 of Promethearchaeia archaeon. Classification (GTDB taxonomy): domain Archaea; phylum Asgardarchaeota; class Lokiarchaeia; order Sigyniarchaeales; family SOKP01; genus Loki-b32. The sequence continues at coordinate 31,380 of JAZGEW010000015.1, forward strand.
TATTACAGGTGGGGATCGAACTGATTTAGCTATGGCTGCTTTAGATCAGGATGTTTCAACTTTAATATTAACAGGTTTTATGCAACCAGATATGGGAGTAATAACAGCAGCGAATGAGAAAGGTATTCCTATAATCTTGAGTCCTTCTGATACTTATACTACTATGAGGAATTTAGAACGGCTAAAACCAGCTATTCAAGAAGATGAAATGGAAAAAGTCTTGACCTTAATTGAAAAAGATATTAATTGGGACTTAATTTTATAAATTTAAATAATTGTTGTAATCTTTTTTAAGATAACTTTTATTTCTTATTCATAATTTATGTTTTATGACATTGAACATAATCAAATTAACTTTTTCTCTTCCTTTAAATGTATAAAATAATATCTCGAATGATGAATTCTGACCAAATAATTAATGAATTAGGTAATTAAGATTTATTTCAATTATAACAAGTATTTAAAATAGTAAATTTAATTAGAATTAAAACATGAATCCAAGTAAAGAATTAGTTCTGTTATTCTTAATTAAACTTAGTATGATAAATTATGGTTTCTCAAAGAGTTAAGGACATATCGTATGCGATTCGTGAAATTGCAGCAGTCGCTAACATAGTTGCTAAAAGTGGTAAGAAAATTTATCACTTAAACATTGGAGACCCCGTGATTTATGATTTCAATACACCTGAATATATTTCACAAGCTTTAGCTGATGCTTCTTTTAAAGGGAAAAATTTCTATGTCGATTCATTAGGAGTTTTAGAATTAAGAGAAGAATTAAGTAAAAACTTGAAAAAAAGTTATAATATTAGTGTTAATGCAGATGATATTTTAGCTACTTCAGGTGTTACTGAAGCAATTTTTTTTATTATTGCCACATTACTTGAAAACAAGAATGAGATTTTGATTCCAGGACCTAGTTATCCACTTTATATTAATTATGCTAAATTTTTTGATGGGATTCCAGTTGAATATGAATTAGATGAATCAAATGATTGGGAACCAAATATAGAAGATTTAAGAAATAAAATTAATCAAAAAACAAAAGCAATTTTAATATGTTCCCCCAATAATCCCACAGGTGTGATGTATAGTGAAAAAACGGTTAAAGAAATCATTAACATTGCCGGTGAATATAACTTACCAATATTATCTGACGAGATCTATGATCAAATAACATATGAAAAACCATTTACTTCACCAGCAGCTCTTTCCAATGACGTTCCTATAATTGGATTAAATGGTTTCTCGAAATCGCATCTCGCCACAGGGTGGCGTTTAGGTTATATGTATTATCACGATCCTGAAAATAAATTAGAAGATTTAAAAGCAGGTATTGCAAAGTTAGCTCGTGCACGACTCTCTGCAAGTTCTGTAGCACAATATGCGGCTATTGAAATATTAAAAAATCCAGGAACACATACTAAAGAGATGGTTAATAAGTTAAAAGAAAGAAGAGATTATTCATATAATCGACTAAGGAAAATTGAAGGTATAACTTGTGTTAAACCAAATGGAGCATTTTATTTGTTTCCTAAAATTGATTTTGAGGAATTTACAAAGTGGAAAGATGATAAAGATTTTACAATTGATCTACTTAAAACTACGGGGATCTGTGGAGTATATGGTTCTGGATTTGGAGACTATGGAAAAAATCATTTTAGGTTTACATTTCTGCCCAAAAAAGAGATTTTAGAGACAATTTACAATTTACTTGAAACTTTTTTAATTAAAACTCATTAATACTACTTGTAATACTACTAAATTAATTTTAAAAGGCTAGAATAAATGGCGTCGGCAAGAAGAAAAATAAAAGACGAAAGAAAAGCAATTTATTTTGATATAATATTAGGTATTATTTCATCAGTGTTAGCATTAATTGGTATAATTTTTGTTGGTATATCAGGTGAGGTAAAAGACTGGAGGTGGTATATATTTGGTCTTACCTTTTGGATTTGTTGGTTGATATTCTCTTCTTTTCTAATTGGGTTAGGGATCTATTTATGGCACCAAGAAAAACACTATGATGAAAGGGAGCTAAAAGAAGATTTAAAAGCTCCAATAGTATAATACTATTTTTATTTATTATTTGTTTTAAAAGATGATATACTTCCCTAGAATAATAATACAGTAAGAAATCTCAACTAATTCAATATAAAAATAAAAAATGATTTTTATTTATCAGGTGGTTTTCGTCCTAACCATTTCTCATAAAATGTATCAATATCTGGTAGAAAGTTGAAGATTGTAGGATAACCAGGTGGTACAGCCTCAACATCTAAGAGAGTAATACATCCCGGACAGAAGTATTCTCTGAGTTCTTCCCACTTAGGATCACTTCCCATGTCTTTATGATAAAGTTCCTCAATTGCTTCAACCGTATCTCTTACTCTTACTCGACATTTAGTTTTCCAATTTATTTTATAATCTCCGAATTCAAATCCGCAATCACATTTTACAATTCTCGCACCATCTTTTACAACAATATAAAGATGTTCATGGAGAGGTAAAAGAATTTTCTCTTTCCATTTTACTTTTTCTTGTAAAATCTCAATTATCATATCAAATCGATTCGGATCTTTCTGGCTACCAATAATTAGTTTGAGTTGTTCCCATGGTAAATCCCCTTCTAGCATTCTTTCCAATGTTTTTTTATCTTCTTTCATTTTCTATTCCACCTCCATTTGGAAATCCTCAGAAAACTTCCAGAATTCCCGAAATTCTTTTCCCCATTTTTTAGAAAGTTTAAGACTCTCTGAGTACATTACTTTAACGGTTTCAGAGAGATCTCCTTCAATTATTTTTTTGCGTTCATACTCCCAGAACTCTTCAAATGTTAGGGACTTTTCTTTCCTATCATTTTTGATTTCATCTCGCCGCTTAATTGTTGCTTCAATGTCCACAGTCCATTCTTTGTTAGTATCATCAAAATTAACAATAACTCCAAATACTTTATTTACAATTTCTGCTGTGTATAAGCCCTCATCAAGATCTCTTTTAATACTATCGATTTTTCTTTCAAGAGGGTCTCCATAACCTGGACCTCCACTCTGTGAAAAATGGATAATATCATAATTTTGAAGTGAAATAGGATATATTGTCCCTATCGGTTTTCTCTCAATATCACCTTTTAAAAATCTTTCAAATTCTCCGTTATCTGGATCATCATCACTTATTGGATAATCTTGTTTTGTTCGAAAAATTTCTTCTAAATTAGTATTTGTTGCTTGTAACCTATAACCAGTCGCATTTGGATATCCTCCATGCATTCCTCCCGAACCGTGAAATACTAATCCTTCTCTACCCGCGAAAAATTCAACCTTTTCTGAATTTGCGATGAAGGCAACAGAACCATAATTTGCCCCTCCTCGGTATTTACCATAACCAGCTATGTTTGGTTTCACTTTTCTAGATAGATAAGGAATACCTCCCTGAAAAAGTTCCCAGGTTTCAACATCACCAAGGTCAGACTCTGGATTCCACATGGCGTAACCCCAGTTAAGACCGTCTCTTACAGCACTTGCTCCTAAACCTTGACCAGATATTTCAAAAGTTGATAACATCCATCTCTCTCCCATTAAGGGTCCGGCGCTATAAATTCCCCCTCCTTGAATTGAATCTCCAGTAAATCCATATCCTGGAACAACTTCTTCCCTAAACCCGCGTGCAAATAAGCCATAAGATAAACATTTCATCATAGTCGTATACGCGGGGATTAAATTACCCCAAGGTGCTTGGTATGATAGATATGGATCTCCTGGATTTGCCCAAGAACCTAATGGATAATCTTTTTCAACAGCGTAGTATGCTCCATCATTTACTTTATCTCCATAAATTAATATTTGTGTTAGAAGAACCCATTGTCCGCCTTCCATGGCTCCCTTATCACAGTTAAATGCATTAGCCCCACTTGCACTGGCACCATCAAATGAGAGTGAGAAAGTACCATCTTCCTTTACGTTGATTTCGATGGGCTGATTGGATATTTTATCCACTCTTGCTATTGGGACCCATGCTTGATGTTTCATGGGAAGGTCCATAAACGAAGCTGCTCGATATCTTCCGGGAATTAATCTCTCTTTTACTCTTTTTTGGACGATTTGCCTTCCTTCTTCTATAGCTTCCCGAATAAATTTTTTATAATAATCGATACCTTCTTTTTCAATGAACTCATATAAAGCATCCCTTATCATTAGATTTCCTGCGAGTCTACATTTTTCGTCTAGCTCCCAATACATTGGACTTCTAACCGATTTCTTAGCACTAATCATATGATCCCTCCAGATTTTATCATTAGATCCAATTTTTAGGCAAGTATAGTACACTCCATCATCAAATCTTTGGATCGAAGAAACCAAGGTATGGCCAGGAGTAATTCCGCCAATATCTATTTGATGAGTAACACCACCAGCCCAACCGATGAGTTCTTCTTCCCAAAAGATAGGGATGAGAGTCTGAACATCTGTTGTATGGACATTTCCACATTGTGGATCGTTATTTAAGAAAATATCACCTTGATTTATAGTAGGATCTTCTTCATAACCTTCACGAATCATGAATTTTATCCCTTCACTCATGGTATGAATATGGACCAAAATCCCGGTAGAGACCGCTATAGAATCTCCTTCAGGAGTATATAAACCAAAGCAGAGTTCTCCAATTTCAGTGACGATTGGAGATGCTGCGACATGTAATGCAGTTTCTCTAGCAGACACTAAAGCCCCTCTTAAACTTGCATAAGCACGTTCGTATCTGAAGGGACTTTCTTCTTTTAAACTAAGTTTCTCAATCCCATAATAACTTTTTTTCTCTTCTAAAAGTTTTTCGCTCGCTTCAAGCATTTCTTTAAGCGACATTCCACTCCAACCAATTCGATTATTCTTCATTTTTACTTTCCCTCCATGTGAAATATTCTATGTTTATCAAGTTTTACACTATAACCTGATGGAACTAATAAAGTCGTAGCCGGTGCTTCAATAACTGCAGGACCTTTTATAACATTTCCACTTTCAAGAATCTTCATCTCCCAAATAGATGAATCATGCCATTTTCCTTCCCAAAATGTTTCCCTTGTTCCTTTAGAAGCTTCATCATTAGGTTGTCCCGAACTCAATTGATATTCTGGTAATTTTGGTTTTGGAACAGGTACTATTCCTGTTCCTACAACTTTAGTTATATGATATCCCAATTCAGGGCTTTTTGTACCTCGTCGAAATATCTTTTCAAAAAGATCGTCGTATTTTTTAAGAATGACCTTTAATTCTGGGGAATCAAATCGTTCTAATTCTTGTGAATACTCTGCTGTGTAAGTATCAGTGTCTGATTCTACTTCCAAGTCTTTTAGCATTCCAAAATATTGTAACTTAAGAGATGGTCTGAATTCCATCTCATTAGGATCTCTCCCTTCTTTTTCAAATTCATTCCTGATTTTTGTCTTCAAATCATTCCATGTCGAACTGAGCATTGAGGCTACAAATCCACTCATAGTTTTTTCAGGATCAATAACTAAATCAACTGAAATTTCATGTCTATATGAGTGATCTGCACATACACATCCAAAAGCTGAGAATGCAGCTGCCCATTCTGGTATTAAAATGTCTTGAAATGACATACCACTTGAATAACCTGCTACATGAAGGGGACCACCTCCACCAAATGATATAAGAGTATAATTTTCTGGTCTGAAACCTAAACCTTGGATCATTCCATTGAGATGATTTTTCATGTTAATCTCAATTAAATCTAAAGCACCCCTAGCAGTAGTATAAGGATCTGCTTGTAAAGGTTCTGCTAATTGCTCCTCAATACATTTTAAAGCCTTATTTTTGTTCAAAAGAATTTTACCACCAAGAAAATAATCAGGATTAATATATCCTAGAATTAAACTGCAATCAGTCATTGTAACTGTTTCTACACCTGATTCCTCATTGCAGACTCCGATTTTATAGCCAGAACTCTCAGGACCAAATTCTAATCTACCTGAAACATCATTATATCTAACGTACATTCCTGTACCAGCACCTATTGAATCCAAGCCAATCATGGGAATATTTAAGATAAATCTACCTATGGAACTCTCCCATTTTGTTGGAACATATTTTTCCATTGTGAGACCAACATCGAAACTTGTTCCTCCGACGTCTGAGGATACAAGATTTTTTATTCCATATTTTTCAGCAATGAATTTCGAACCTATCATCCCCCCAATAGGGCCAGATACCATCGTTGGAATCAGTGATTTGTGATGAGGAGAGATAGTTCCTCCATAAGAAGTTAGAATTCTAAGAGGGGCAGAAACACCTTTATCTTTTAATCGCTTATCAATATTAATTAATTGTTCTCTCGAAGGTTCTGCAGCATATTGTTCAATTATTAGGGCATTCAATCTTGGAGTTTCACCTCTTACAGGATTATGTTCACATGATAAAATTATAGGAATATCTACATGTCTTTCTTTCATGATTTGCTCCGCAATCATTCTTACTTGTAATTCATGGCTAGTATTCATGTATGAACACAATAAACATACACATATACTATCTACTCCCATATCAAGCAATTCTTCGACAGCTTTTCTAGCATCTCGCTTATAAAAAGGGATTAATTCATCGCCCCAAAAGTTTATCCTACCTCGAACACCTTTAAATTGTTTTCTGGGTATTAGGGGTTCAGGATGTTCATGTTCTCTTGCATGCAAACGACCACCATAATCAAGGTAAATCCAACATTGCAAAGCCCGGCCAAGTCTATGTAAATCTTCAAATCCTGCATTTACAATTACTCCAATATTACTATTACCCTGGCGTTCTAAAAGTCTATTTACCATGGCTGTACCAGAATATACTAATGCCTCAATAGAATGACTTGCTATGTCGATTGATGTATTCCATTGGTCTAATGCATCATCAATGGAGTTTAAAATTCCCTCAGATTCATTATCTGGAGTTGTTTGTGCTTTTCCTACTATAAAAACTCCTTCTTCATCAATTGTAAAAGTATCTGACATTGTACCTCCAGTATCAAAAGCCATAGCAACTAAATTTTTTGATTTTGACATAAAATTTCACCTAATTTTAAATTATGTATGACAATGCAAATTCTATTTACAATTATTTAAATCTTTTACATTAAAAAAATAAAAAAGATATGAGCAACTTATTATAACATGATAAATACTTTTTATGAAAAATTAGCCAAATTAGCAATCAATCATTCTGTTAACATAAAGAAGGGAGATAGGGTCTTCATTGCAGGTCCTTCTTTAGCAAAAGATCTATTTCAAGCTATGTATAAAGAAACTATTAAAGCTGGAGGTCATCCTCTTCTTGTTGTGGGAATTGAAGGAATACAAGAATTAAAATATAAGTATGCTTCTGAAGAACAATTGATTTATATAGATCCTATTCAAAAAAAGATACTTCAAGAATTTGATTCATATATTGTAATATCTGGAGATTATAATACTCGTAAAATGAGTTTGGTTGATCCAAAATTGATATCACTAGCTCAAGGGTCACCTGGAAATAAGGAGGTTTGGGAGATCTTGATGAAGAGAATGGCTACGAAAGAATTAAAATATCTTGTAGTACCATCCCCTTGCAATTCTTTTGCCCAAGAAGCAAATATGGATTTATTTTCCTATTTTGAATTTATAAAGAAAGCTTTATTCCTAGACAATGATGATCCAGTTAAAAGTTGGATAGAAGTGGAGGAAAAACAAGAGGAAGTTTGTAGATTCTTAAATGAAGTTGAGAGTATAAAAATAATTGGTGAAGATACTGACATAACTATGTCTGTAAAAGATAGAACTTGGATAAATGATTGTGGTCATGTAAATCTACCCGCTGGTGAGATTTTTACAAGTCCAGTTGAAGATTCTGTAAATGGGCATATTAAATTTACATATCCAGGAATTTATCAAGGAAGGGAAATTGAAAATATTTTTCTCGAATTTAAAGATGGAAAAGTTATTAAAGCGAGTGCTGATAAAGGAGAAGAGTTCCTTAAAGAAATATTGAAGATTGAAAATGCTGATATACTTGGAGAATTTGCTATTGGGACTAATTATGGTATCACTCAATTTACGAAAAACATGCTTTTCGATGAAAAAATAGGAGGAACTATTCATTGCGCTCTTGGATCTGGAATTGAAGAAGCTGGTTCAAAAAATAAGTGTGGGATACATTGGGATATTTTAAAAGATATGAAATTACCTGGATCTAAGATTTTGGCTGAGGATAAGGTTATCTATGAAGAAGGTAAATTGATAATCTAAATTCTTTTTACATTTTCTTTTTTATGATATTTTCACAAACTAAAAATTACCTGGTAAATCTGAATCATAAGAAAAGTTTTATATACATATTTGTCTTATTATTGTAATGCAGAAAAAGTATCCTTCTTTTTAAAAAAAGGGGTGATATATAGAGTAAAACGTATATACAATGTACAGAAAAGGCTAATGTGAACATTAAGCTCTAAAATTCGTACATTTACTACAAAAAATAGGAATAAAACCATAAATCCTTTAAAAATATCTATTTTCACCCCACCTTTTAAAATTCCCTATTTTATTATTTTCAACTATTGTATTTTCTTAAGTAAAGGAAATTCAACTTAAAATGAAGTAAAAACTAAAATTAACACTTTCTCTTATTTTTTTCTTAACTAATTTCTCAAAAAATAAAAATGTCGAAAATTTATATTAAATTCTTGGCCTATGGAATTAAGATAATATGTGTATATCATATTAGCAAATAAAATAGCTGGAAGATTTTTTATTAGGATAACATAAATTTTTTTACACACAAAATATTTTCATAAAAATTTTAAGATATATGACATATTTGGATGAATAAATATAATATATAATCTATTTGTGCGGAATACCATCACATAAAATTAATAAAATGAATGGGCTTAAAAATAAGTTTTAAGTTTAAATAATTAGAAATTAAGCATTAGCTAAAAACAGATGAAAATTAATACAAATAGCAATAAATTTGAATTAGAGTTATATTTTAAAATTTTTGATTATTTCCAAAATGAAAAACTCAGTCGGGAGGAAATAGAAATTTGGAAAAATCAATCAATAATAGAACTCATGAAATATCTTGAACGCACCCAAAATAGAACTCTAGTAACAAATGCTTTAATTTTAATACTTTCATTATTCGAAGATATTCCCGCAGATATATGCAATAACCGAGGGCATAATATAAATTGTATTTCAGAAAAGGATAAAAAATCTTTAATCTTAAATTTGAAAAACGAATTCTTACCAAATTGAATAATCTACTACTCTATTTTATGTAATTAACATAAACCATAAGAATGGTAAAAATAAATTAGAGATAATATAGTCGTTATTCGAGATTTTTTCATGATTTCTATATGACAATCATTTAAATTTATGAAATTTTATTTTTATTACATAAGAATAACAATTGATTTCATTTTACAAGGGGATTTATTTGCATAACAACTGAATCGCTGATTAAACGAAAAATAATTATACCTTTAAATAATTAAATTAATCAGAAAAGATCTCCATTTATTTTTTATTTTTTTCTATGACCCATATGAAACATTTAACATTTACGTGTATAAGGTGCGGTAAATGTTGTACAGATAAAAACACATTAGTAACTCTTACGTATTTGGATATACTAAGGATTAAAAATGGTCTAGATTTAGATTTAAATGAGCTTCTTGATATATTAGGTTTTTACACATTTGATAAACCAGTAACATTTGAAGATAAAAAACGAATGACTCTCACTCCGATAGAAACAGAAAGAGGTTTAGCTTTTATTGGTCTACTCAAAAATAGTTTGGGAGGGTGTTATTTTTATAATTCAAAAGATAAAAGGTGTTTAATTTACAGTCTAAGACCAATGTTTTGTCAAACATTTCCTTTTTCATTTGGGTTGTTAGATAAGAAGAATGGTGATACTATTGATGCTATAGATATTTTTTATACTGAAAAAGGGAAACAATACTGTCCAGGAATTGGAAAGGAAGCGTCTGTTATTAATGAAGATTATTGGATTGAATTAGGTAGAAGAACTTTACATAAATTAAAAAAGAATCACAAAATAATAGAAGAATGGAATAATTCCTTCAAAAATGGTAAGTTTATACCAACGGTTAAAAAATTTCTATTAATGATTTTTAAAATAACTGATTATTGATAATTTCAATATTAATCAATTTCTTATATCCTAATCGAACCAGAACTATTTGTATAAAAAAAGATGTAATTAAATATTCATGGGAGCCTATTGAGAACTAGCCAAAAGTGCCCAATATAACATTTCTAATTCGATTTTAAAACCTAATTTGTCATCTCGCCAATTGAAATTTTGATCGAGGTTTTCTATATTAAAAAAATCAGTTATACTTAAAATGTAGTTCAATAATTTATTACATATATCTGGTTCTTGATTTTTTAATTTAAATAAATCAAAAATAAGTAAAGCTCTTGCAGAATCCGTTATTAGATTATTGATTGATCCATTTGAGAACATCAATTTCTTAATTTCATTAATATAAGGCGTTTCAAATTGTTTAAGACTTGTATTTTTATCTAATAATTTCAGTAAGGCTATGTGATTGTAGATATCTAAAATGGGTTTAAAATTTTCAAGATTAAATAACCTAATTTTTAGAAGGTAATCTAAAATTAAATTTCTATTAAGCTCTATTTTTCGGTTTTTTGCTATAAAGCTTAAACTAAGTATTGAATGGAAATTTAATTCTAATTTTTCAGGAATAAAATTTTCGATTTCAGATTTGAGAAAATTTTCAATTTCTTGAAGATTAACTAGATCTGTATTGTCTAGTAAATTTAATTCTGAAAGAAGTGCTAGACCATAAAAAATATTTTTTGAATCTGGAACTTCTTCTAATGAAGATTTAAAAATCCTACCATTTATAAAATTCTTTACAATTTCTAGGATTTCAAGATTAGTAAAAGGAAATTCGAGATTTAACATTTTTAAAATAGATGTATAATAATATAAATTTTCTAAGTCAAAAAAGTGTGGATTTAATACTTTTAAATTGATTAAATTCACCTTTTCAATTTTAAAACGATTAATTATACTTGTATCAATTGGTGAAAATTGTCCGAAATAATCAAGGAAAGTACCACTATCCAATTCAATATGTAAATCTTGGTCTATTTGTGCAATAGGTTTGACTAGAGGTATCTCTTCTTTAGATATTGACGTGCTTTCTATATTATCCATCGATAATTTGATTAATTCTTTTTTAGGTGATTTTAAAGTTTCAATAATATCTTGTTTCGCTTCTCGTAATTGCTTTAATATATCTAATTCTGTAGTTTCTTCTGCTTTAACAGAGAGATTTGTATAATTAATATAATTATCAAGGTTTTGTTGTTTAAACATATTCATAATCTCTGGAACATTAGAATATTTCCTCTTATATTCATCTAATTTTGAAATAAAATATGGAGGTAATAGATCAAATAAATTTGCATTCTCAAGTTTTTTAACATCCAATTCAAGCAGGTAATCAATTAAGATGTCGAATAATATCTTGTTCACATAATTTGTTAAGTAAATTTGAAAATAAGAATTATAATCTTGAATATCAATTCTATCTTTATTTAAAGATTCAAAAAAATCTTTTTCACTCTCATTTAACTTATCCATTGAGACTCCAATTGTATTTAAACCAGTTTTAATTGCTTTTAACATCTTTCTAAGATTTGATATTAAATCTTTTTCATGTTCGGTCTCAGTTTTTTTATCCAAATCAATTTTTTTATAGATAATTAGATCTTTTAAATAAGAATAACTATTTTGATAATATTCTAAAATATCCTCTCTCATTAAAGCAAAAAAAGTAGTAAAAATGTCAGTAATCTCTTTCATGTCTCAAATCTTTTATAATATTCTATAAGATATATTGAAAATTATTTATCAATCTAATTATGTTTTTGTATATTTATTTTTTTCCTTGTTGGTAATCTTTATTATCTGAAAGGTATTAATTTCATTAATATGCCTCAAGAAAAATCTAGATTAATAATTAAATCAGGAAATGTTTTTGATTCTGTTAAAGGGATATTGAAAGAAAATCAAACAATTGTAATTCTTGAAAATAAAATTCTATGGTGTGGAGAGGATGATGCTTTTGAGAAAGAATCGAATGATAAAATTATTGACGTAAGGGGAAATACAATTATTCCAGGAATGGTTGATTGTCATGTCCATCTTGAAAACACAGCAGAACCCGATTATGAGAGAAAATATCTTAGGACAACAAAAGCGATGTGGCATTATTATGCTTTACAAAATGCGCAAAAACATTTAATAAATGGTTTTACTTGTATACGAGATTGTGGAAGTTTTCCAGATTGGGCCCCATCTTTACGTAGAATTTTAGATAATGGTGTTTTTGCAGGACCTAGGTTGATTATATCAAATCTTCCTATTAGTCAGTGGGGTAATCAGGAAGCAATTGGACCAATTGAAGTAATAGAGTACTATGGGAGATTTAGTGAAGTTAAAACTGGGATAGATGGGATAAAGCATGCAGTTAGGGATAGAAGACGTTCTGGCGCTGACTTCATTAAGACAGTTACAACTGGAGGAGTATTACATGGTATATCATCTAAAGTTGATACCAACCTATTTTTAGATGAGGAATTATTAGCAATGACAGAAGAAGCTCATAGATTTGATATGCATGTAGCATGTCATGCTCATGGTCGCGAAGGAATATATAAAGCTGTTAAAACAAACGTAGATACCATTGAACATGGTACCCTCATTGATGAAGAAACAATTGATTTAATGATAGAAAAACAGACTTTTTTAATACCAACTCAGACTGCATGTTTTGGAATAAGCAAACCTGATATTTTAAAGCAATTACCTCCTGAAGTAAAGATTAAAATAGAACAAATTATACAAAAAATGAAAAGTAATCACAAACTCGCCTTTGAAAAAGGAGTACTTCTAGCAGTTGGAACTGATGCTGGAACTCCAGGTAATCCTCATGGTACAACAATATCTGAAATTATTAATATGATAGAAAATGTAGGTATGACAACTACTCAAGCCCTTCAAGCAGCGACAATTCAGGCAGCAAAGGCTATTAAGATGGAGAAAGAAATTGGTTCTATAGAAATTGAAAAATTTGCAGATTTAGTAGTGTGTAATGGAAATCCGATAGAGAATATATCAATTCTAGAAGATCCTAATAATTTGCTCTTTGTTATTAAAGATGGTATGATTATGGCTGAAAAAGGAAAAATTACATATTTTAATTTTTAACTCTTATGGAGAATTCTTGTTTTAACCAAATTGCAAAAGATTACCATTTAAAACGAAAAAAACCATGGCGACCCCTTGTCTTTTTTCTTGACCATTTAAAAAATAAAGATTATACTTTTAAAGGGATCTCTTTGGATTTGGGGTGTGCTAATGGTCGAAATTTTAAATTGATGAGTAAGCCTCCCAATAAATTAATCGGACTGGACATATCTCTCAAATTATTAAATATAGCTAGGAATAATTTGAATGTTATTAACCAATATTCCCAATATGAATCAAGTTTTATTCAACTTTTACTTGGAGATATTAGAAGTCTTCCTTTTAGACAGAATTCAATTCATACCATTTACTTAATTGCTACGTTACATCATATTGAGGGAAAAAGTGTTCGAAAAAATACAATATTTCAGATATTTAATTTATTAAAAAAAAATGGCACATTAATCCTTACAGTATGGCGCAAATGGCAAAAGAAATTTAGAAGCGATTTTTTCTTGGAATGGTTTAAAAGAACTTTTACAGTTAAATTTAAGAAACAGCAAAGAGTTATTGGTTTAGAAGAATTTGGAGACAAGTATGTGCCATGGACTCTATCGGAAGAACAAAAGACATTTTATAGATTTTACCACTTTTTCTCTAAATATGAACTAAAGAAATTATTAAAGATCTTCAACGTTATTGAATTTAAAATAACAGGTGGTCCTACTGAGAAGGATAATTTCTTTATTTTTGCTCGTAAACCTACTTATTAATGACAAATTATAGAATTGTATGATTTCAATATATATGGTTTATAATTCTCATATTTATCCCCAATTACGACTGTGTGAACATTAAATAATCGTTCAGTTATATCGCAATAGAATACGCAATGTAATCCATTTTCATGATAAAGTCTTTTTCTTATCATTTTGTTTCGATGACCTTCCCAAAATGTTATTTCATGACTCATTAACCAATCTCTATTTTTTTCAGTGACTACAACGCCGATAGCATTATAAACATCTATAGAATTTTGAACTTCCTTGTAATAAAAAAAATTCATTCGATCTTTTTTTTCCCAACTTACATCCATCTTAGATTCTGGACCCCAAATCTCATCATATTCATTCTGTGTATGTAAAATTATCGAGCCAATATTCCCATCACCATCAAATTCTATTTCTCTATACCATTTTGGCATTCTATTAATTGTTACTCTGCATTCTGGTTTATTATATACAAAATAATTATACTCCATATCCTTTTCCTCTTAAATTAATTTCTAATTCATAAAAAAGATAAATATAAAGGAGTCAGGAATTTATTTCATTAATTCCTTTCCTTCATCAATCCATTTTTTTAATCTGTCTAAAGATACTCCTTTAATTAATGCCGCTAATTCCTCAGGTTTTTCTTTACATAAATCTTCGACATTGTTGACACCAAGTTCGATAAATTTATTTGCTGTTGCTCCACCTAAACCAGATAATTCTGTTAAAGGAGTCCCTGTTGGCTTAGTTGAGATCTCTTTTACTTTAGCAGCTTTTACCTTTTCTTTCTTTTTAGGTTTTGGAACTGGCTTAGCAGGGGCAGTTTTTGGTTTTTCTTCAACGGGTTTTTTAGGTTTAGGTTTAATTTCTTCTACTTTAGGTTTAAATGGAGTTTTCTTCTTTTCTTTCAAAACGAATGGTTTTTTTTTCTTTTTTTCTAATTTTGGCGCTTTTAAAGACTTTAACGTCTCAATATTCTCAAGATGCGCTGATTTCCTAAAATAATCGATCTTAATATTCAATTTCCTTAATAGGTCAGGAGTCTTCCCAGCGCCCTCAATCTCTTTTAAAGAAAAACCAGTACCCCTCCGTTTATGAGCATCCTTTGCAGGACTCTTTACAATAGTTATAAGTGTAGGTTCTTTTTCCATATTTTTTCAACGATTCTAAAATACTCTTAATTAATCTTGAAAAACTATGAAAATTTTTATTTCTTACGATTTATACTGATGATTTATATTTAATTAAAATATAAAATCTTGAATTTCATCTTTTAAATCTTAAATCATACGAAATTTATTTTAGATTTTAATAATATCAAACTCTTCTAATTTCTTTAAGATCTCATTTATTTCTGTACGTTTTCTGCTTAAATTTCTTGAAATTTTTAGAGGAGATCGCCGCCCGTTACACTCCAATGCAACTTGAAAATCAATATCATTTATCATTCCCATAGTTAGAACTTTTTCTAATACTTTTTTAACAATTAATAATTTTGGGAAAACTTCTGCAATACGACCGCCAATTGTTAGATTTTCTATATCAGCAATTAATGTATGAAATCTGCTTTTATCTGTTGTTGCTCTAAAATTCTTAAGATCAGATTGATGCTTTTTCCAAAATCGTGTGGCGATTTTGTGAATTACATCTTCAATTTTATCAGTATTATCATCAGCATCAGAAATTGAACAGAAGAGGACTCTTGATAAAGGATGATAATAAATTAATATAGTTGAGTCCTCCGACTGTAAAACTCTATTCATTTCATTTACTCTTCTTCCTTTAGACATCGAATCTTGAATAATATCTATAGTAGTATTTATTGCATTGAAGAATCCAGTTAAAATATCATCTTGGACCTTCTTTAATTCTCTGAATGTTGATTCAAAGAGAGATATTCCATTATCTGCGTCAATTAAATATATTTTATAAATCAATTCGCAAAAAAAGAAATTTTTTTTTTATATTAAAAATATAAAAATTCACTCTTTTGAATTTACTTCCTCTGCTTAAAAATTGAAACAATAAAAATTAAAAAGCTAAATTTTATGTTTATTATAAATTAAATTTATAATCTATGATTTCAAATATGAAAGCTAAATACACTCTCATTTTTCTATATCTTTTTATTTTTCCTTCAATGAATTCAATAGCTGTATCTTTACTATCTCCTATAAATGCATCAATAGCATATCCTCGACTATCGGTTCCTAGTGATGGCGTTTCTAATTATAATATTACCCAAAGTGTAACTTATGAAGTAGTAATCAATTTTACATTAACTCATAAATCCGGTACTGGAGATTTTTTTTTTAAGTTTGCTAAACTTAACAATCGTATGCCTAATTCACCCTTAACACAATATTGCCCCCCTTACCAAGAAAGTGAACTTAAATACAGCAAAATATCAGGAAATATTCCTAATCAAACTATAATCGGACAGAATGATGAGTTTAATAATACATACGATTCATTTAATGCTTCTTTGTCTATAGATGAAAGTGTTAAATTTGATCAGACTTATGAAATAACACTAAATGCGATTTCTTTTCAAGATATTGATGATGCAGAAATTGGAACCTATAATACTTCAGATGAGATATTTGAATTATATTGTAACGATCCTGAACCTTATTATGAACGTGATAATTCCTCATTAATTAGTAGATCTGACAGTATTGTAAGCATTGGAGATAACCCAATTGAGAAAACAGAAAAAATATACAACTGGGTATCAAATTATTTGACATATAACGACGATATGCCACTTCAGGAGATAGGAGCGCTAGCAGCTTATAATCAACGACAAGGAGATTGTAGTGAATTCTCAAGCTTAATGGTTACATTATTACGAATTCAAGGAATCCCTGCGCGTAAAGTTACTGGATTTCTGATATCTAATGATCCATCCACGAGACCTAAAGCTGGAAACTCCTGGACTTTTAATGTAAATCAGTTAGATACCAATATACTAGGCCATGCGTGGGTAGAATATTATGTCTCAGATGTCGGTTGGATTGCGTGTGATCCCACATGGCATCAGAGTGCAAATTACTTTAACAGAATTGATTTTCTTAGGTTCAACCTTAATGTAGGAGCGAATATCTTTTTTCCACCTATAGGTACTGTTAGTGAATTCGGCAATCCTGTCTTTGGTTACATGCAAGGAGATGCATTTGATTATGATTATAATGTAAAAATTACTGTTATTGAATCGAATCTTACTCCTGAAGATTCTTTTCCCATATTTGTTGTGATTTTTATAGTAGCAGGATTAGCGGTTATATTATTAGCAATTATCTTATTATTAAGAAGAGGAAGTAAAAAAGATATATTAGTTTACGAATATTAATTTCTTCCTTACTTTTTTTATTTTATATATATGTGTGAATTAAATCAACAAGATTTTTCGAAAAATCAGGTAAATTCTTTTCAATTTTCTCAATATCTAAAGATTTTTCCAAAAATAAAAGTAGATATAAATTATATTTCCCAACAGTTATTTTTTTAAAGATAATTCTTTTAGATTTATTAGTAATCCCAGATGATACGATAAAATCTTGTTCTAATAATTTAAATTCCTTGAAAGTTTTATATAATGTCTGAAAATGCGGTGCCGAAATCTCGAATACTCTTTCAGAAACATCAGACTTAGCAAAATTGGATAATATAATACCATTTTCATTTAACAATAAAATGGCATCTGAATTTGTCTTTTTAGCAAATTTTTTCAACTGATTCCTAAATAATTCGCGGTTAGGACTTAATTGAGATAATCCAAAAGAATATGCTGTAATAAGGCTCCAGTGATCAAAAATACTTGTTTGGAAAATCTTAATAAAAAATTTATCAGAATTTTCTTGTATCGTATCAGCAATTCTTTCTAGATTCTTAAAAATTTCTTTAGATCCTTTAAGATCTGGATCAAATTTATTTAAACACACAACAATCGGTGGAAACTCATCTAATTCTATTATCGTATTTACTATTGTTCTAAATAGACTTAAAGCTTCATCTATTCTTTCTACATCTTGAATATCTATAAAGAAAAACATTAGATCAATATTATATAAATACACTTTACTTTGATCGAGATATCTTTCTCGATATTTTTTTTGACCCCCTAAATCCCATACACTGATTTGGGAATTTTGTTCTTCAAAAATGTTTTCTTCTGATCTCTCAACGCCTTTTGTTGGCATAGATTTAATAATTTCACTATATTTCCTTCTAATCCCATACATAAAACTTGATTTTCCAGCTTTATCTAGCCCTGTTAACAAAATTTTTATTTGTCTTCTAGTAGAGAAAGGATCTTTTAATTCATTGGCGAATTCGAAAAGTTCTTCTCGTATTTCTTCCATAATTATTTCTCGTTCACTATATTGCTTATTGCTTTGAATTTGAGTTGCTGCTTTATCTATTATAATTCTTAGATATTTCATATTTTCATAAAAGAAGACTTTATTTTCTTCGTTAATTAATACAGTTATAGTCGCTGCTAATGCTTTTCCACGTGCTTTAACTTCAGGTATTAGAAAAAAATATGTTAAACCATTTAATTTTAAATCGGGAAAGGGCAATATTCCAAAGTAATTAACTCCCTCTGTTCCTATCCCATTTTGATAAGTAGCATCTCCCATTAATAAACTAATAGTTTTCATAGCAATCAAAAGTCCTGCTTGTTCATCTAAATCATGTGGCCAGTAAATCTTAGGCGCAGGTCCATTTTCATCAAAAATACTTAAAACAACTGCTTTAATAATATTCGATTTCGATTCATTATCTTGTGGTTCACTTGGTTTGCCTTTTTTATTCTTATCCTTTGATTTGGTCAAATAATCCCCATTAATCTATTGGGTAGATCTTATTCTATCTAAAGTTAAAACTTATGGATAATTAAAAATAATTTAATATCTTAATATTACTCAATATAATCAAAATATTTATTCTTATTAAATACTATTTTTTACCAAAAATCTAAAATATTTAACCTTTTTAAGGATAAAAATTTAAGCTTGAAATTCTTGATTTTTTACTGATAATATTGATAAATTCTTGAATTGACAAATTATTTTCTTTAAGATCATCTAAATAAATATATTCAATTGCTCCATTTTGAATATATTGATGAAAATCTCCTTGAATTTCTACTCTTTTAAATAAATCAATCTCCAAGTTATTACGAAAATGAATTGAATTTGTATACTCATAATTTTGGATATTATTTAATGATTTGACTTCTTTTGGAAAATGTTTTAAGTCTAATTTCGTAAATCTTTTAATTGCTTTTTTTGAGCCATTTTCGCTTACTACAAAATTTTTATCAAATTTTTCTGATAATTCTATACTTATTTTATTTAATTCATTCAAAATTCTCAAACTTAGCTTAATTGCATCTGAATTCTCGTGGATCTCATAATTTGTTAGGAATTTGACTGATTCATTCAATCCAATCAAACTAATTGATAAATCCTGATTTTGCAATTTAAAGAATGGTTCTCTATTAATTAAACCACCACAACAAGGTAATTGTTTCAATTTTAATCTTTTTTCAATTATTTGATATTTTTTGAGTAAAATCTCTGAACTTAAAATTACTTTCGATTTTAATAACTCCAAAAATTTTCCTTCATCTCTGCTAATATATGCATATCTTGGCAGATTTAAACTAATATTCTGAAGAACTCCAAAATTATTTAAGTTATTCTCTAAGGATTTTTCAAGGTTTCTATTATAAAATGCATTTAGACAGAACTTTATAGAACTAACATCTCTAAAAGCATTAATGTCATCCCAAAATTTCAAATAAGTTTGATTTACTTCTTTAAAAAAATCGTTATCTAAGAATATCTGAAGGTGAGGGGTTAAATAATTAATATTTTTCTCACTAATTTCCTTAAACACGAAAATTAGGGCTTTAAATAATTTTAAGCATTGTTCCCCATAATCTTCATAATTAGTATTGATTATTCCATTAGGATTTATAACAGGAACTTTAGAAAATGATTCAAGGATAGAAATGCTTGAAGATAATGATATTGATGGAATTTCACGTCCAATAATAATTGATAATAGATTTATTTCAGAGATAAATTTTCGAATTTCTTGTTTGACTATTTCTTCAGATAAATTTTTTATATATGGAGCCAAAAAAATAGTAATTAGATTGAAACCTTGATTGCCATAAAATTCACCTTGAACCATTCCAAACCATTTAGAAAACTGAGAAAGGGCTGAAGTGAGATCTTTTGGAGGCTTTTGTTTAATTTGTCCCTTTAGATTATCAATAGGAGGAAATCCACTAATTAAAAGTAAACGAGGGTCCCAAATCTGAGTGAATGGTCTTAGATCAAAATAAGATAAGCCGTTAATATGAATATCACCAAATAGATGGGCTTTAGATTCCTCATTATTAAGTATTCTTAAATGTGTGTATTCTTCGGCTATTTGGTTTGCTGACCAATGATTTATTCTTTCTGGATTTATCCACTTATTTAATTCATTGTTAGATTCTTTTTTTAGAATTTCTTCATAATCCATTAAAGGCATTCCAATTCGGGTATATAATTTACGTTCATTCTCAAAATGTTGTTCTGAAAGTATTGAACAAACAATTTCTCTTATATGAGGTCCAGAAAGAAATTTAATACCAGAACTAATTATTCTTCTTACTACTAATTCGGTTATGTGCTTAGCATCTGTTTCACTCATGCCGGTTTCTTTCAAAATGCTTTCAAAAATCTTACCTGAGTCGAATTCAGCAATATTTCCTTCAGTTCTAAATACTTTAGGTAATAAATTCATATCCATATTTATCCGGTTAGAATATTTTTATTGATTAATAAAATCTAAGAGGCTATAAATAACATTATTATTAATGGATTGAACTTGAAGATCTTTTATCAGAAAAATAGGATTTAAGCAACAAAGTTTAAAAAAGGTATTTACAAAATTAAAATCGCTTCTAAATGCAAATTTCATTAAATTTATTAGTAGAAATTATACTCTATATACAGCTCTCATTGTAATTTCAGAATTCTTATACTCTCTTGACTTTATTTTACTAAGATAGGATATTTTTTATAATGAAAACCTTTTCTTTGATATCATTAAGACAGTTTTATTCGGAAATTTATCAGATTTTAAAGGAAACTGATACAAATGTCATTGAGATTTGGTGGGAACTTTCAAAAATTCCTTTCTTCAATCAATTCAATAAATCGGAGTTAAGAGAATTTTTAGGGAATTTTAATTTTATCTCTATTCAAAAAGGAAATTACCAAGACTATATTGCTATTAATAAAATCTTATTCATCTTGGATTGCGTTAACACTTTAGAATTTGATATTAAGCAAATCTCTGAGATATTAAATTATGACGGATTTGAAATCTTAGTACAAGAAATTCTCTCAAGAAATAGTTATATCACCAGAAAGAATTTTAGATTTTCAGATAAATCAAATTTTAAATCTAAAACTTTACAGAAGCGTTATGAAATTGATGTGATTGGTGTTTATTCAAAATTTGTTTTATTAATTGATGCAAAACAATGGAAACGTAAGGATTCATATAGCTCTATCAGTAAAGCAGCAAATTTGCAGTTTCGTCGAGCTATAGCTCTAAAAAAAAATCCTGAAATCTTCTCAAGGCTAATTCAAGAATTATTAGGGAACAAAACAAATCTAAAGAAACGATTGCCATTTATTATAATACCATTGATGGTTACATTGGAAGATAATAGCTTTAGAATTAATAATAATCAAATTCCTCTTGTTTCAATTTATGAACTGAATTCATTTTTGCAAGAATTACATAAAAATTTAGTTTATTTTAACACAATCCAAATTAATAAAATATATATACAAAAAAAATTATTACGAGTCTAAAATAAGCTCATCCATAGTAATTCAGGTTTGTTTCTTTATTAAACCTAAATATTCCTTTATTTGTTTTTTGACTATATTAACAGCAAAATTAATTATTCCACTTTTTACTTTAGGATGAGATAATAATATTAAAAACATATCTTTAACACTTGGATTATTTTTATCAACAGGAGCAAGATCTAGTACACCTTCAGTTGCTTTTATTGAAATTGTTTTTAATGTACCGGCACCTAATCCTTCTATAATATCTGTTCCTATCATCGAGAGGTTCATTCCAATAGTGGCAAATAAAGAATCAGAGATTCTACTTGATGTTGCTGAGGCCAATATGGTTCCATCTGTTTTTATTATTGCTGATGCTTCAATGTTTAAGTCTAATGTCAGTAATCTTTTCAAGATTTCACTCATACTAGATGGTGGAATCTCTTCCTTGGGCTCTTCCTTATCCTTTTTTTTAGCTTTAGGAGTTTCTAATTTCTTAACGGATATTTTTTTTGAAAGAAAACCTAAAACCTCTGTCATATCTTTTTCTAATTGTTTTTGTTTTAAAACAGATTCTTCACTTTCACTTTCAGTACTTCCTATAGGAATTGGAGATAATGGCGTTTCTTGTTCTTCAATCTGATCTTCTAAAACTGAACTTTTTAGTTCTGAAAAAGCATCTGAAATTGCATCCTTAGAGCGAGGAGAAGGAGTTGGTAAAGATGAGGGCCTTTTAATACTACTTTGAGCGTTAATTATTGATCCTTGAAAGGGTTTAGCAGGAATTTCTTGTAAAATTGTTGGTTTACTATCTTTAGGAGTTGGTATTTCATATTCTTCTTCTGATATTGAAGGAATCTCATGTAATTCCATAGTTTTATCATTAATCTCAGTTTCTTTTGGAATTTCTTCTAATTTTAATTCATCTTCTATTTTTTCTTTTGGTTTAACAGCTTCTTCTTTTGTTTTTTTCGATACTTTTTTTTTCTTTTTCTTTTCTGTAGTAATCTTCTGGCCCCTTACTCGGGTTGTTCTAGATGAAACTGGTAATAACGCTCCACAATTCCTGCAAATACGAGTATTAAGCTCATTATTGGTCGTACCACAATTCTGACATATAATCAATAGATCCGCCACACTCTCTAATCTTTTGGTTGATCTCCTTATTTAATTAGACTTTTTAAGTTAAATCACGTAATTCTACTATTTTAGTTTTTACCTTATAGAATACAAATAAAAATTTAATATTATTAATATTAGTAATTATAAAATGAATATATAACGCTTTCAAAAAGAAATAAATTTAATATAAATTCAGTTATTTATAGAGAATCTCTTTTAATAAATTTGCGAAGGCCTCGAGATCTTCTTTCCGAAAGATAGGTTCGTCTTTTAAGAGGATTAAATAATATGGTGCTGACTCCTTTTTTAACATAATTTGTTTAAATATGAAATTTTTGCCAAACCTTTGAACTATCATCCTATTTTCATATTTTTCTTCTATAGGATTGCTGAATTGGAATGAATCATGTAATGTTAAGAAGTAAGGTGTGCTTGCTGTAAGTAAATGCTTTGTTTCATCATTTTTATAGTAGGATCCAATTATAAGTGAATTATCGTCAATGACCACCACTCCATCAGATTCAACCTTCTTAGCAAATTCGTGAATTGTTTTTTCTATTAATTCTGATTTTGGATATAAATTTAAAAGAATCTCAGACATAGCTGTAATGATTGAGCCAAAATTATAAATAGAAGTTTCATAATAATATACTTCTTTATATTTCGTTGCTTTTAATTTATCTTTTAAATCTATAATTAAAGCTTCCATTTCATTTTGGGCACTTCTTCTTAGAGCAGGATCGAATTTATGAAGAAATACATATATCGGAGGCTCGACTTCTAAATCTTTAAACTGCTCTATTACATCTTTAAAATAACTTATAGCTTCAGGTAGTCTTGGTTTGTTTTGGATATCAATTACATAGATAGCAATTTCAGTTCCTTCAAAATATTTGCCTGGATTCTTTAAATAGGCAATGCGGTATGCTAATTGTCCCCCTAAATCCCATTCTGAGATCTCTTTATCTAAGAAATTAAAAATTCTTCGCTGTGCTCCTCTTGTAGGGGAAAGAATTGCTATTTTAGAAAATTCTCTTTGAAGTGATAAAATAATACTTGTTTTGCCGGCATCATCTAAGCCTGTAAAAAGAACCTTATTTGGACTTACGACTATTTCGGGTTCCTTTTTTTTCAAGTATAATATTGATTGTTTAAGATTCTTTTCCAAAGTTAAATTTCACCTAAACTTATAAAAGTAATTTAAGTATAAATA
>JAZGEW010000016.1:0-17325 GCA_036478875.1 Promethearchaeia archaeon
GCAGCATTCTCATGAATATGTCCCATAGTAAATACATCCATACCTTCATACATTTCTAAAGCACGAGTTAAATTAAGAGCTCCTTTAGTAACTACACCACCTCCGCCTGATCCATGGAAATACTTTATATTAGTTGTACTACCAGATCCTCTATGATCACTGCTCTTACGCACTATTTGATTTACTATATACCACCCTCCATAACCACCTACTTCAACATTGGTAGCATTTTTAAGGTTTAATAGTTTAACAAATCTTTGTAAGATATCAGTCTCTTGGAACTTAATTATACTCGTCTCGTGATTGCCGTAGCCGATTACAGTAAGTAAATGAGCATATGGTGACCACCAATCTACAGCTGTTTCTACAATGCTATCTAAATATTTAGCATTATTATGCTCTGGTCTAATATCTGATTTATTTCTTCTGTTATCACCCCTACCTTGCATTAAACAAAACATATCCCCATTAATCATAATAGGGATTGATTCTTTTAAACAATAATCTAAGTCATATTTAAGAAGTTTTAAATTACACTTTGGGTTATCCCAGTGTATATCTGATAACATTGCTATCTGTGCTTTTGTTCCATGAATTCGTAGTTCGTGAATATTTTTAGCATGTTTTATAAGTTCCATTTAAATGATTATTTAATTCCACCCATTATAGCTGTCTTCTTCTTGTTCTAGAGTTTCAATTCCTTCTAATAAAATATCAGATTGTTCTTGTTCAGTATAATTATCCCAGTCTCTTACTGGAGCAGGTCCTAAAGATTGTTTTAACCATTTTATAAGAGAATATTGTTTTTCTGGATCATTTGATAATGCGTTATAGAAAAATCCATCTCCTACTAAATTTTTATAAAATTTATTTTTCTCTTCAGGATATTGTAATTCATATATATTTTTCCAACCAAAAGGAATTTTTTTCTGCAACCATTTTGATCTTCTAGATTGTCCTTCATAAGGACCGCTTTCTATAGCTTCCCCACTAAAAAGATCTCTTAAATCTGTCCATCCTTTAAGCATTTTAGTACCTACTACTGGCTCGTCAATAAGATCTGTTAATGTAGCAGGACTCCAAGGAGCTGATTGCTCCATTAATACTCTATTTAAAATTAAAGCAGTAAATTGTGTTATAAAAAGATCATCATCATCTTCATCTGCTGCTACATTAGCTAATCCTGCTAAAAAGGATACTATTAACATTGCTAATGCATCTAAAGCTGATTTTTTAACTCCTCGTCTTTGTGCTTTACTCATTTGATCATAAACAGAACGTGCTGCCATAAAATCTCCTCCTTTCATACCTTTAAAAACAGCAGGAATATATTGTCCAAAAAATGCTTTATAGTGACCTATTTCTTCTTCGCCTGTAATCCAACTAATTTTTTGACTTTGAAATTTAGCATCTATTAAGTTAATAAACCAACCTCTATGCATCAATAAAAAATCTCCTGCAGAAGTTCTAGCTAATTTACCTTTATCAGTTGCTCCTAAAATTCCATCAATATTATTACTTACATATTCAATTTTACCTCGTACTGCATTTAATAATCCTTCATTAATATATTGTTTAAAACCTTTTTTAATTTTTAATTTACCGTCAACAGATTCATAAGCATTATATAAACTTTTTTCTCTAAGTGCTGCCCATTCTTTTTGTACAGATTTTTCATGTGCTTTATCAGCTTTTCTGGATTTTCCATATTCTATTCCTTTTTTAGCAGCTGTTTTTCTTAGAAATTGTTCTTTAGTAATATAAGCTCCATCATATAATCTGTAATTATCATAAACACTTAAAGTAATTCTAGACTTTAGTCCATAATCTCCTGTAGCATAAGTTACATACATTAAATCTCCACTAGCTAATTTTCTAGTTAATCTAGATTTATCGGTTTCAAATAACATAGAATCTAAAGAAACTACTCCTACATCTTGATTAATAAGATGCATTTTACTAGTTTGTTTAATAGATCCTATTTGACCTATAACAATACCTATTTCTTTCATAAATTCTGCTCTTGACCAATTTTTACTTTCAGCAGTAATATATAAACCAGTAGAACCTTCTATAACTGAATCAATAGATCCTTTTATATAACCTGCTAAACTAGTAGGAACATTAAAAGCAAGGTTATTATTTCGTATATATTTAGCTATTAGTGCAGTTAATTTTGTAAAAGAAAAAGTTTTATTTGTTCCAGGAATAGTCCATTCTGCAGTTTGTCTTTGTTGACCATATACTAAAGAGTCAATCATTTCTTTAACAGTAGCGAATTCCATAGTTGCTTCAGAAGCTACTGATTCTTTAATTCCTCCTCTTCTAGTTTTATAATATTCTTTTTCCTTTAAAGAATTTAATATATTATTTGTTGCAGGAGCAATTTTTGTCATTTGAAAATAATTTTCTGCCATTTCTGCAAACATTACAATAGATCTTCCTATATCAGTAGATAATTTAGACACATCTTTTAATTCTTTTGTAAAGAAAATTGGAACTGCTTCTTTATCTAATTCTCTTAATTCCCCAAATTGAGTATCATCTTGTTCAATCATTACTCCTTCTCTAGCTACTTCTTTTATTCTTGTAAAAATATTACCATCAGCTTTGAATATTCTATCTAAAGTACTTTTCATTACAGCAGGAGCCATATATAATAATTGATCTGTCCTAAGTCCCGCATAAAGTTTTGCTATTGCTTCTCTTTTAACCCTCATAATAGTATTATAATGAAGTCTAAAAGTTTCATCTTTCATCTTTTTTTCAAAATCTTTATTTTTATAAGTATTATTAGGGACTTGTTTATATTCTTTTTTAATAAAATATCCTTGTTTCTTTTTAGCGTCTACTTCACTTTGATCTACCCAAATAGGATCTCTATTTGAATTTTTAAGCTGCATTAATGTTTTAGTTCTAAGATTACCATTATCATCTATATAATCTTTAACAGCATTAACTTTAACACTAATAGCATTTTGAGCATACCATTTTTCCCACATCTTAGTATAAATAGCTGCTTGTTCTTCCGTAAAATAATTTTTATTTACTAAAGAAGGATCTCCTTCTCCAGTTTCAGGATCTATATATCCTAATGCTTTAGCTACTGTTTTTCTGTATTCTTCTCTATTTTTAAAATACTTAGAATAATGATGTTCAGATAATAAATAATGAGTATGTTTCCCGTCTACATGTTCTAATAATTCTTCTTGTTTATATTTAGTCGCAAATAAAGTTTGAGAATTTAATACATCTCTAGCAGTTTTTACTGCAAATCTTTTAACAGTTCCATAAGCATTATATATAAGCTTATGTACAGCTCGTATAATAGGAGATTTAGCATTTTTAAAATTACCTGTCCAGTATTTAAACCATTCAAAAAAACCTGTTTGAGAAGATTCAAATGCAGCATCTTCATCAAATTCTTCATCAATTACTTCTCCATCTGGTGTTCTATTAACACTTCTAATTTCTTCTTTACTTTTTTCAAGTGTTATAGGTTTTAGTCTAGTTCTAGATTTACTTATTAAATCTCTTAATTCTGATATTGCTTTTTCTATATCATTGCCTTCTTCTCTAGTTACAGTAGAAACTCTTACATCTTCTATTAAAGTATTTATAAGAGAATTATAACTATCTAAAAATATTTTATAATTATTAGCAGCTTGATGAGATAGTGTTACTTCTCCTTTTTCTGCTGCATCAAGTATTTTAAAAATTTCATATACTTCTTCTTTAGCATTATAAATCCATCTAGAAATTCCTGTATTATATTTTTGATTTATAATATCTTTTTGAAGTCTAGTTATTTCTTGATCTAATAAAAGAATTGCTTTTTTATCTTTTTCACTTCGAGTATCTTTTTGATATTTTTTAAGAGTATTTAATTTTTTTAAAAGTTGAGCTTCAACCTTTTTTAAAAATTGTTCTTTTTTATTTAATTTCTTTTTATCTTCTTTTTTTTCTTTTTGATATTTTATATCTACATCAGTAAAAGGACGTTCTCCTTTATATTTTTTTAACTGTTTATAATCTTCAAATTTATTATAATCTCCTACTCTTTCTAAATTTAAAATATCTCTTGCTAAAGGAATAATAACTTGTTCTATATCAGTTCTTCCCGCAGTTTCTAGTCCTAATGCCCAATCTAACCAAGCAGTAAAATCTCGCCATACTTGTTTTAGACTTTGCCAAAATCCTGAAACTTCTTCTTTGACAAATTCATCTGTTTGTTTAAACTGATTAACTATTTCAGCTGCTAATATTTTACCTAAAGCTTCTTTTCTAAAATCTTCTTCATTTTCATAAATGTCTTTATATTCTTCTTTTACTTCTGCATATGTTTCAGTTTCTGTAACTTGTTCTAATGCTCTTTTTATAGTAGGAGGACCTAAAATATAATGAGCTTCTCCTTCAGACATTAACTGCATTTCAATAGCAAAGTGAGCAACTTCTTCGGCAAAAGTATCTATATTTCTGCCATCTGCTAAAGCAATAAGAGAATTCATAAAATCAGCAACTCCTATAGCATTTTGTTCAAATCTATTAGGAAATTTTTTCATAACAGATTTTAAAGATTCTACAGCAACTCCATGTTTACGAGCCCAGGCAGCTAATAATCTATCTAATTTAGCATTTGCTTTTTCAGTATTTTTAGAATTTAATTGTCTAAACATACCATTAGCATATGGAGAATAATAAGTATCTTCTTTTGCAGCTACATTAGCATTTTTATAACCTGCTATATAATAATTACCTTGATGACTTTTGCGAAGTCTCCAGGGTTGATCTCCTATACTATCTGAAATTTTTCTAAGTTTAGAATTAATTCTAATGATATCATTATCTGAAAGTTCTTTTTGATATACTTCATCAAAATAAATATCTCTAGCTTGTTTAATAACCGCTCTTCCATTACTAGGCCCAACTTGATATAAAATAGGAGCTTCATCTCTTTCTTTTTCTATAGTAACTTCATTCCAAGTATTACCGTGTTCATCAGTAATTCTTTTAGGATTATATCCTTGTTTTTTAAGAACATTAGTTACTCTGTTTTTATAAAAAGCTTCAATAGGTTTAATTTTTTCTAAACCTTGGGTTTTCATTTCTTGTTTTTTAGTTTCTAATTCTTGTATATTTAAAATTCTATCTTTTTCTAATCTTACTATTTCGTCTTTTATATACTGTTCTTTGTTTATATCATTAGCATCAATAATTGAGTCTAAAGCCTCTTTTTTAAATTCATTATTTAATATCCAAAATTTAACTCCATGTATGTTTTCATCTTCTTTTACTATATAATCTTTAATAGTATTATACTCTTTAGACTTTTTATCCGTTTGCCACATTCCAACTTCATTCTGTGTATTTTTCGTGTTTATACCAAATACAATTACAGGAGTTTTTAATTTGCCATTTAAAGTAGTATTTTGATAATAATGAGAACTCAAAATACCTTTTTTTGCTTGTTCTGCTTTATTTTGTTTAGTATTATAATCTTTAAGATTTACATCTTTTTCTGTAATTTTTTTTAATTGTAATTCTTTAATAGTATCATTAATATTAACAAGTTCATCAGCAATAGTCTGATGTCCTTCAACTTTAGCAGCAGTTTCACCAGTAGGAAATAATACTTTTTCATATCCTTTTCTAGCACTATCTTGAATAATTGATTTAATAAAAAAATTAACCCAATTATTCTTTTTGTTTAGAAGTTGTAGGAATTGATTTTCTTTACTAAGTTCAGGTCTTTCTACAGTATAAAAATCAGGTTCAGTTGGTAAAAGACCCTCATGATATTCTTTATTATTATAAATATAATAATTAGAAGCAGCTATTGGATCTTTATCAATTATTTCTTTTCCATTTTTTTTAGCTAAATTAAATTCTTCTTCTGATATTTCAGTTGTCTTCCTTCCTGTTCCAATTAAATCTTTTCTATCTCTACCTTTCTGAAATAAATCAGATTGAAATTCTAGTATTCTACGAGTTTTAGTATCTATTCTAGAATTTCTTAAATCATTTAATTCTTTTTGTAAATCTTTCTCCACATCTAAAGGTAATCCAGCAGCATTTAACATTCCTGTTAATTCCTCTTCTTTTCCATATTCATTAACTACTTTTTTATCACTTCTAAACCAACCTATACCTTTATCAGTACTAAAGTCAGCATGTCCTTTAATATTAGGTGTAATTTCAGGTGTAGCTATTTCATTTTCTGTATAGTTAGTTCCTCCTGGTACTGTTAAGTAAGAATAATGTTGAGTTGGAGTTTCTTTATCTTTTTCTACATTAGCTGCTAAAGTTTCTGGATCAAAATTATCTATATTTGTAGGATCATAAGTGCCTTTACCAAGTGCTATATTAACCTCAACAGCAAAACTATTTTTAGCAGCAATAGCTACAATTATATCGTCTTTAGTCATTCCTGGTTTTGCAACTTCTCTAAACATTTCTAATTGTGCCGCAGAAACTCCTTTCTTTTGAAGATCATTTAACCATCCTTGTATTTTATCTTTAGAAAAAACATTTCTTTGAAGAGTAGGCAGTACATCTATTATTTTTAAATGGGCAGCTATTCTCGGAGTATCCTTACCTTTTAAAATATTTAATTGTTTTATAGTAGGAAAATCTTCTGTATTATTTTGTTCCATCCATATACCAACTTTAGCAGCTAGAATAAAAGGATTAATATCTGTATCTAGTAACAGCTGCTTAAATTCAGGATGAGATTTATTTATACACTTACTCATTAGTTACATTTTATAACATTATATTTTTCTTCAGGAGAAAGACTATTCCAATCAGTTTCAGACATTATAGTTTTAGTATTTGTACCATTAACTGTTTTAATTCCATAAAGATAGTCAACTATATCGCTATACATATTACCTTCACCATCATTATCAATTTCCCATATAATAAATTTCTCATTTTGTGTAGACCATAAATTTAGTTCTTCGACAATTCCGCCTTGTTGTTTTTGACGTTTTTTATTATATGCTTCTATTTCCTCTTTTTCACGTTGTATTCGATCTTTATAATCTTTAGTTACATTTTCTACTATTGCGTTTATAAGCTTCATAGATTCATCATAAATTTCTTTTCCTCTTGTTGTATTTGATTTTTTAACAAATAATGAAGTTACCCAATCTATAAATTTTTCCCAAATACTTTTTGATTCTTGAGGAGCTTTTAAAGTTTTAATATGTTCTGCAAATTCAGGATCAGTAAAAATTTCTGCTACAAATTCAAGCTCATTTGTAAAACCATAAAGATTTTTTGGAGAGCCACTCATTGTATCTAAATTTTTTGCTTCATTAAATAGTTCTTTTAATCGAGGATCTTTTAATTCTGTTATTGCAAAACTTTCAGTTTTTCCATCTTTTGTAGTAGTTCGGACTCCAAAAGATGTCGCAATAGTATAAGCATGTATTATCTCATGAAGTATGGCATATAAATAAAATGATCCACTCTCTGTTTGTCTTATTCTTTCTTCGTTTAAATATATTGCACCATCCCAATAAAACATATAAGTACTGCCTCTACTATTTTTTGTTTCTTTTGCCCACTCTTCATTATTTAAAAATTTAACTTCAAAATTAACTTGTCCTAATTTAGCGACTAATTTTGCTATATTAGAATCTTTTTCAAGATATGGCCAAAAATTTCTAAGTATATCTTGAGTGCCTTTAATTTTTTTCGGATCAAAAAACTTTCTATCAAAATTAACAGCTAACATTTGCCAATCAATATCTTTATGATAATTTTCTACAAGAGTTTCTGAAATACCTCCAATTTTTTGTTTAAACATACTATAAAGTTCTTTAACTACTGGATCATTCTCAGGAGTCTTACCTACAAACTTTTGTTCCATATTCTTAGCATTAAATATTTGGAATACTCCATTCTTAACTTCTACCATAAACTCAGAATTTTTATATTGAAGTCTATACATTCCTGTATCAGTAGTAAGATTTACTGGAGTAGGACCAGCTTTTGGATCTATTTCAGGAGTATATGTTTTAGATGTTTGTGCAGAATTTTTTTGATTATTAGCTATTTCAGCATCTATTGCTTGATCAGCTAATTTCTTAGCTTCTGTTTTTTTCTTAATATCTTCTGGAGAAGGTTTAACAGATTCTTCAATATTATTTAATGCATCAAATTCTAATGCTACATTATTAATTCCTAAATTAGGAATTCTAATATATTTATAAATAGGAATTTCTTGATTAGCTTTACCATAAACAATTTGTGTATCTACAAGTTTATAAATATTAGTTGAATAATGGCTAGTTACTTTAGTATCAAAAGATTTAATAAAAGTAATAGGCTCATTAATTCTATTTCTTAAATGTTTAGTTGCAGAGTTTCCTATAATAACTAAATTACCCTCTGTATCTTTTACTATATTTTGAGGAGATTCATAAAAATCAACAGTTATTTTTCCATCAGGAGTTAAATATTCTAATTCAGTTTTTTCATCTAATACCTTATCTATTTTTACTGTAGGAATAAATTGATGTCTTCCAGAAAAATTTCTAATAAATTGTTCTATATATCTTCCATTATATTCACTATCATAATTATTACTTAATAATCTTTTTTGAAGAAGCTCATTTAAAGTTAACTGCCCTCCTCCATCTTGTATTATTAAATCTGATTGAGTAGATTGATATTCATTAGTAAAAAATTTAACAGGAATTACATTAGCAAATGTATAAGGACCAAAATTAAATCCATTAGCAAAGAATGCATATTTAATTAATTTTTTAGCTATTTCTACATTTTTAGGATCTGAATCTAATAACATTCTTTCCCAAGAATCTGATAAAGCTTCTATATCATCAGCAAATTTTCCTGTTTGATAGAATTCAATTCTAGTTATTGGAGATATAATATCAGGTCGTACTATATGAAGTTGGTCCATTAATGGTTTAAATGGAGAATCTTGAGGCAAATTTCTTTTAAATTTTAAAAGTTCTCCAGGAAATTTTCCTAAAATATCTTTTGCTTGATTATGGTGAAAAAATTTAAATTCACTTGCTGTATAATTTAAATAATTACTATTAATCATCTGAGCTTCTTCTGCTGTTAATACTCCAGAAGGTTTGAATTCAGTAAATTTTTCTTTAACTAATCCTAAAGGAGATAAAGAAATATTTGTAGGATCTGATTCATCTAATTTTCCAATAGTAGGAAATATTTTTTCATATATTCCTATAGGTTTATATAAACCATATGTAGTAAATGCAGGATTCATTACTTGTGTAGAAGTAAGAGGTAAAAATATTTCATCTAATCCTACTATATTATTTGTACCAAATTCTTTATCTTTTAATATTCTTTTTTGGTTATTTAAAAATACCCAATCAGAAGCTCCTGTAGCTCCATAAGAAGTGATTGAATCTGTTTTTGAAGCTCTGATCCCTCTAGATAATTCTTCTCCTATTTCATTTAATTGTTCAAATAAACCTAAAGCTGCTTTTTGAATCATTGCTCTTTTAACTCCTTTTTTATTACTTAATGTACTTTCTAATAATTCAGTAGTTAAATCTTCTATAGATATTTTTTTAACTTTAGTATCTGCAGGAATTTCTTTATTTAATTCTTTAAGTAAATCTTTTTTAATTTGATTAATTAATTTTTCTTTACTCATAGATCCTTGCTCATTTCGAACTTGTCTAGTTAATTCTAAAATTATAGGCTGATTTAATAAAGCAAACATAAAATCTTCTTCTACTCCTAATCTATCTGCTAAAGCAACTACGTTAGCAGTAATTGTATTAAAATTTAAAAAAGAAGAAATAGGATCTTTTGCATTATCAACAACAGCAGCTAATTTAGTAGCTAATATTCTTGAAATACGTTTACCAGATTTAGATTTAGTTTGATTTAATGCTTGATAAGTATCACCATTAAAAGTTAAACTATTTTTTAATTTGAGATTAGTATATTGTGCTTTAGCATGATGAGTATTATGATTTGCCATAATACCGATAAGATCCATACCATCCATATTACGTCTAAATAATTCTAATTGAGTAGAAGGATATGCTATATTAAAATCTTCATTCTCATCTAATTTTGCTGCAGCTTCTAATAAAGCTTTCCCTTTTAATTTTGCTTCTTTTATTTTATCTGCTCTTAATAATCTTATTCTAGCAGCAGAATGTTTTAAAGATTCAAAATTTCCAGGATTAATAATCGCAGCAGCAGTATGTCTATTTTCTAAAATAGATTTTAAAATATTTATTTTTTGATTATCTCTAGCAGCTCTAGTATTATAGCTAGAAATATTTAAAGCAGTATTTTCAAGAAGTTGATTAGCTATTTGATCAAGAATTATATTTTTACCTTCTTCAGCTTCTTGAAGTGCTATACTTTTTTCGACAAGTTCGTCATCCCATTCTACTTCTTTTAAAATATCACGAAATTCATCAATTGTTTCTTGAAGCTCTTTTCTTAACCTTGAAGCATCTTGTGTTTTTAATTCTCTAGCGTTTTTTAATTCGTTTTCTCCTTTTCTAATTTCTCTTTTAATATCTGCAATACTACGATTTTTATCTTTTTTAGCTAAAGCTACTTCTTGTATTGAATTTTCAACTTTATTTATAAAATTTTCTTGATCAGTAGTCTTACTAAAATTTTCTTTTACAAATTTTCTAAGTAAGATTTTATTTCCAAAAATATTTTCAGCTAAATCTAATGCTTGACTTTTATTATCTAATGTATTATAATACTTAGTTATCTTAATAGATTTCTGCTGTCCAGGAATATTATCTATAATTTTAAATTGTTTCGCTAAAAAATATAATTTATCAATATCAAAGTCAAGACCTGCAATAGTAGTTATTTCAGGAGGCATAATAATACTATTTGCCATAGACGGAGGAGTAAAACCTATTACCTCTATATTAAACATAGAATATTTATCCTCTGTTGGAATTCTATTAGCTATAATTTCTAAAAGTTCTGGAGCATATTGTTTAATATATTGAAAATCAACTTCTCCTTTTTTATTAGTAGGAAAAAACTTTTTAGAAGTATGCGGCATTAATACTTGCCAAATAATTTTACCATTTTTTATTTTTAATTTAGGATGATATTTTTCATCAATAGTATCTAAA
Organism: Promethearchaeia archaeon; assembly: GCA_036478875.1. Classification (GTDB taxonomy): domain Archaea; phylum Asgardarchaeota; class Lokiarchaeia; order Sigyniarchaeales; family SOKP01; genus Loki-b32. The sequence continues at coordinate 11,133 of JAZGEW010000016.1, forward strand.
CCTTCTTCTTTCAAAGTACTTACTCCATAAGAAGGAGTATTAACTAAAGAACCTCCTTTAATTTTTTGTTTCACTACATTGTTTCTAAAAATAGAATGTAATAAACTTTCTGTTTGATAAAGAATTCTTGGGTGAAATAAAGGAAGAGCTGTAGTAATTGTTTTTCTAGTTTGTCCTAATATTTCATCATTGATAGTTACTTCTACAGGAGCAATAGCTTGTAAATATTGATCCCCCATATTTCTTTCAATAGCATGTTCTCTTAATAAAGGAATTAGTTTTACATAATTAAGAGTACCATCAGAATTTACTATTTCTTTTTCGATAGATTCAAAAGATTCTTTTAAATCATCTAAAATAATATCTTGATACATTTCAACTATTTGAAATCCTTTAAGATTAATTTCCTCTCCATTTAAATTTAATTCATAAGTTCCTTGTAAATTAATATCACTAATAATAAGAGTTCTTAATTGAGAACCGAAGTTACTTCTTTCATCAATATGGTGAGCAGGAGTTTCTTGTTGTTTTCTATAATCAGAAATATTTAATTGAAGGACTTTCATTCCATCATAACCTACCGAAGGTTTATAAGTTCCATCATTTGTTTCTTCATAATGAGTAAATCTATTATCCGCTTTATTGGCTATTCCTCCAACTTTTACAGCTGATTCAAAAAGAGCAACTTCATAAACACCCTTTTCCATATCTTCATAAATAGCAGCAAGTTTAGGATAAACAAGATTTCCTTTTTTATCTTTTTTATATGCAAAAGATTTAGTTAAAACTGTTTCAGCATTTTTAATTTGAAAAGGAACTTGAATACCATTAATATTTATGTGTGTAAAAGTAAATGGTTTTAAAGGAGATGCAGGAGGATCTATAATTCTTAAATCTTCTATAGTTTCATTTCCTTGTTTAATTCTTTTATAAGCTTCATCATGAGCCTTACCCCATTCTCCTAAACCTTGTAATATTTTTTTACGAAAATCTAAAGACACAATTGTACCACCGTCTGATTCATTATTTTGATTTTTCTTTACATTAATATCAGCTTTTTCTTTCCATATTATTCTTAATGCTTCTTTTTCTACAGCAGTTAAATCAGATTTATCTATAATATCATTAATATGTTTTAAATTTTCTTTAGATGTAGGAACCATTGAATCTTCTACAATAATAGCTCCGTAACTTCCTGTTAAAGTAGTATATGTACCAGGACTAAAAATTTGCTTAAAACGTTTTTGATAGTCTTCAGTATTTTTATAAAAACTAGGATCTCCTGCAAATAAAACATTTGTTTGTAAATTATAATAATAAGTATTTAATAGATATTCCATAAATACTTCATTTTGCTTTTGAGTTGTATTTAATGAACTATCTAAAATATTACTATTAAATACTATTAAATCATTTTGTACTCCTTGTATAATTCCAGATTCTTGATATTTTTTTATTTGTTTTGTAAAAAAATTATCTTTACTTAAATCAAATTTTAAAAAATTTTCTATCTCTGTTTTTATAGTTTCTTTATTAAGGGTATTAAAAGGAACTTTATTTAAAAAAGTAAGTAATTGAAATTTATCTCCTCTTTCTGCATAATTTTTATTTCTTAATATAGGATGGGTAGGATTATCTCTTTTTAATTTTTTGATAAAATTAATTTTATCTAATTCAGCAATTCCTGTTTCTGTTAATTTGTCTATTATCTCATCTTTACTAAGTTTTTTTGTTCTAATATAATGAGCAGTAGGTGAATCAGAAGGAATTCCTAATTTAATAAGAACTCTGCCTTGTTGATATTCTCTTTTACCTCTTCTATAAAATAAACCAAAACTAGTTGCTTCTAATTCTATATCAGACATTTTATCATAAGGAATAGATTTATTTTGTCCTTTTCTAGTAAGTCCGTCTAATATAATTGGTTTAAAATTATTTCTAAAATTATCATCGTGTTTTAAATCTTGTAAAATAGGTAAACCATTTAACAATAAATCTTGTTGAGTTTTGTTTTTAATAAAATCTTCTAATTGATCTGGATCAGTAAATTGTTCTAACATTTTATTAATCTGTCCAGATAAGATAATATTGTATTTAGTCTTTCCTCCAATGCCTCTAAAACTAGAAACTAGTTCTGCATTTAATGCAGGTTCTATAGCCATTGCTAAAGATTCTACTAAACTTTTTCCTGAATCTTTCTTTTTTCTATAAGCAATATCTGTTTCAGGAAGTAAATTAGTAAATGGGTTAATTCTTTTAGTTGCGTCTCTTGTATATTTAGGAGTTAAAATATTTTTATTTCCTTTTCTAACACTAGATATAGTTGCTTGATTTGTACCTACTAATTTTTTACCTATATCTTGTAATATTTTTATTAAGTTTCCAATTTTAGCTCTTTTATATGCAAAATTTTCTCCACCACTTTCATAAATTTTTCTAATTTGATCAGCATTTAGATTAATATTAATACTATTAAGAACTTTTGAAAGTTCTTCAAATAATACTCCGCTTTCAAAAAATTCTACATTTGATTTTGCAACTTTTTCATCAGCACTAACATCTCTTTGTCTATAGATATAATCTATTTTTAAAATATTATCTAAAAATATTTTAGCTTTTTGAGGATCTATATTATCTGTCCAATTAGCAGCAGTTTTTCCTGATTTATATAAAGGATTAGTAGTAGATAAAAAATTAGCTATTAAATCTTCTGAAATAATATCTTTAATAGTTTTAGAGTTAGAAGTAAATACTCTAAATTCTCCATTTACTTCATAAACACTTTCAAATTGGGCATAATTTTTACTACCAAAATTTGCAAAAAACAATGTTCTTAATCTAGGATTATTTGCAAATAATGTTATAATATCATTTTTCCAAGGTTTATTTAATTTATTTAATTTTTTATCAAATTCTTCTAATGTATAACTATTACTAACTTGAGAAACTAAAGCGGCAAAAACTACATTAGAATCTTCCATATCTTGAATTCCAAAAGGACTAATTGCTTTTGATCCGTCTGAATTATATTTAGGAATATTAGCAAAGAAACTAATTAATTGTTGTTTCATTCCTTGTTTAGGATTTCGCTCAATACTATTTAATTGAGCTACTCTATCTGGAGTATCTTCTCCTTCTTCAATAGCATTTATATAATCTTGTTCAGTAACTTCTCCACTAGTACCTTCTTGAGGAGATCTAGTTTCTGCTTCATACCCTCCATAATTAATTTCAATACCTTCATTATTTTTTAAGAATCTATTAAACTGTTCTAATAAATCAGAAGATTTCATAAATTCAATTCTACCCTTATTATTTTTTCTGACAATTTTTTGATTATTAGTAATGATTTTATAGAACTTACTAAAATGATGGATTAAGTTTTTAAACTTAGTAACCTTTTTAGTATCTCCAGCTGCTTCTGCTTGTGCAAGAAGTTGCTTTGCTATTGCTATGTCTCGAACAACATCAGTAATAGCATTACTAAATATAATATGAGGACCTGAATTTTTAGATTTCTTACCTATTAAGTTTATTATTTCAGGTATAGATAATTTATTTTTTGGATCTAATTGTTGACGGAATCCTTCAATAGCTTTTTTTATTTTACTATTAAAATACCGCAACGCCCATTTCTTTTCTATTGGATTTATATATTTTCTATTAGGAGCAGTTTCTCTTACTGACCTTCCAATAGATTGTCTAACAGATCTTTTTAATACTGTATTTTTAAATTCTATAGAACTAGCATATACTCCTAAATTTATATTTTCAAAAAGATTATCTATATTTAAAGCTCTATTTTTCTTAAAGAAAGCTCGTAACATTCTAGACAATCCTTTAAAGAAAGCATTAGTATTTTTGAAATTTTCTTTACCTGCAAGAATATCTTTAGTTAATTCTTTCGGTGTTCTTTTATCTTTAGGAGCAGGCTGCTTACTTACAGGTTTAAGTTTATCAACTTCTTGACTTTGCTCATAAGCCATAAACTTATCTGCTAAAAATTCTTCTAATTGAATAAAAGTAGGTCTAACATATTGTATTTTTTTAGTACCATCTTCTAAAGTAATTTCTTCTCTTTTTAAAGGAATCTCGTCTTGATATTTATAAAAAATTTCATTTAATATTTTAAACCTTTGTTCTAAAGGAAGAACTAAATTAAATATTACATGAAAAGCTTCATGAGCTTCTGTTCCTATAGGAGCAAGTTCAGATATTAATATTGCAGCAGTAGTAAATAATCCATATAATTCATCTCCATGTTTTAATGCTTCTACAAGCATTTCATAAGATTCTTTAGGAAGATAATGTTCTAAACTTTCAAATCTTTTTATATGCCGAACAGTTCCTTTTTTTCCTGATTGTCTTACAGCATTTTCTCCTAATATTCTTTTAAGAGTTTTCCATCCTTCTTCTCTAGCCTCTTTAGAAGCTTTTTTAGAATCTTCTTTAGTTTCAAATACTGGTTTACCTCCTAAAGTATAAGCTATTGGAGTATCAGCTTTTTTAGGGCCCATTTTTGTTTTTAAATTAGCATCCCCAAAAGGATCACCAATATCGTCTTGAGTAGAAGATATATCAGTATCTATGTCTTCTCCAGTTTCTGCATTTGCGTCAATAATTTCTGTAGCTGCAGCTTCTTGTTCTAATGCTTCTAATCCTTTCGAAATACCTTGTTCTTCTGCTATTTGAGAAGCTGCTTCTATTTCGGCTAAATCCTCTGGACTTAATTCCTCTTTGCCAGTATCAATAACATCTTCTCTTTTTAATCCTTCCTTTTTCTCTTCTACCTTTCCTTTTTTCTTATCTGCTGCTGTTTTTGATGCTTGTGCAGATAAAAGGGCTAATTCAAGATCTTCTTCACTATATCCTTCTTCTGGAATTTCCTTATTAAATATTTCACTTTCTTCTTCTTTAGTAGAGTTTTCATTAGGATTTGGTTCAAAAGCTTCTTTCGAAGAAGGTCCAAATTCTTCATTAAAATTTGTAGTATCTGATTTTTCAAATTCTAATACTTGTTTTTTATAATTTTCTTTTTCATTTTCACTTAATTGAAAAGTTTCTAAAAAGAAAGAACTAGAATGAAAAAAATTACCATTATCATGAAATAAATCAGTAGTAATTGCTCCACTTTCTGCAATTTCTTGATTGTAGTTTCCAGTATTTATTCTAGAAAAATCTACTTTTCTAATTCTATTTCCTAAAAAATCAATAGCTACATCTATTTGATCTCCTGGAATTTGTAAATCGTAAGGCACAATTCTATCTCCTTCTACTTCTGTCCATTCAAGATTAAAAACAGAATCTTTTTTTGTATTACCTTTTTTATATTCAATTTTAAATCTATATAATAAATCTTCTAATACTGTTCTAATATTTTGTATTTCAAGAGGTTCTGTAGCTTCTTGAAGTTCTTTTAATTTAGTTTTAAGAGTATCAAAATCTTTTGTATCTTTTATTAAATGGGTAAATAATTTAACAGGATATAGCCCATAAGCTGAAGGTATCAACATATAAACATATCCAGGTTCTAGACTTTCTGATAAATTTACTTTAGAATTCTCTAATTCTTTTTTTAAATCAGTAGCTATTTTTGTACCATGTAATCCTGTATGAATAGTACTTAAAATTGTATCACCTTCTTGACTTTGTCCTAAATTTACTCTATCTATAGTTTTAATAACTAATTGTAACTTATTATTTTTATCACCTCTAGTATTAGCAGCTTGTTGTAAAAGAGCAAGTGGATTATTTTTTAAAGGTTCTCCGTGTTTATTAGGATCTCTACCAACATTAAGATTTCTTTGAATTTTTCTTTTAATTCTAACCTCTACAGGACCTTCAGATATTGATTCAGTTTTTTTATTTAAAATTTTAGTTTCATCTAATTGAAATTCTTTTAAAGAAATAATTTCTCCATTTAATAATTGATCTAATAAACCATTATTAAGAATAGATTTAAATTCTTGTTCTGTTCTCCAGCTACCGTCATACCAATACTTACAAGCCATTGATTAAATTTTATCAAAGTTACAGATTTTTACTAACATTCTTTTTCTCCTATATAATGGATTTTATTATCTACAGTTTCTAATATATCTACAGTGTCACTCATATCACGTAATTGTTTTATTATATCATCGAAGTTTTCTTCTATTATTTTTTCTCTAGCACTTTGTTCTACTTCTGTTTC
>JAZGEW010000017.1:0-60930 GCA_036478875.1 Promethearchaeia archaeon
ATAAACCTTTCTATTCACCTTAGAGAGCTAAGTTATTTTTGTCGGGTGAGTGTTGTTTGACATTAAAGTTTTTTTTGTAGAAGAAATTTAAAGATGTTTACCTAAATTTTAAATAACTAAAAATAAATTTAATTAGGTTGAAAGATATGGAAAAAAAGAATTATCAATTTATCAAAGTTGAGAAAAAAGGTAAAATAGCGATTATCCAATTTAATCGTCCAGAAAAGAAAAACGCTTTAAGCGAAGCAATGAGAGCTGAAATCATTGATTCATTAGATTCGCTTAAAGAAGAAAAAAGAGTAAAAGCAGTAATATTTTACGGTGGGGAAGATTTTTTTTCCGCTGGGTTTGATAGAGATGAAGTACAAGCAGTAGTACAAGGAAAAGGTGATTACCAGCAATTTATCGATTCTAATCATCTTTTTCATCAAACTATATTTGAATTTCCTAAATTATTAATTGCTGCAGTGAACGGGTATGCTCTAGCAGGAGCCTTTGACCTTACTGTCATTTGTCACCTTCGAGTTGCTTCAAAAGGTGCTCTTTTTGGTCACCCTGAAATAAGATTTGGTGCTTGCCCACTATTCTTTCCTTATATGGCTCTTGTAGGGCGTGGTAAAGCTTTAGAGATAACATTAAATACAGGAACTCGGGATACTTTTCTCAATGCTGAAGAAGCTTATAGATTGAATATCATTAATCAATTGGTTGAGAAAGAAGAAGTTTTAGATGTAGCAATTAATCTGGCAAAACAGATTACTCGATCCCCTGAATACGTAATAAAACAATTACTCCAGGTAAACAACATCTTTTTCGATCAAGTAAAAACATTTGATACTGAAATAGATACAATCCTAAAAAGCATGAGTGCTTTATTAGGGATTTAATCATTTTTTTTACATTTTATTCTCAAATTTACAAAAAGTATATTATTTTTCTTAAATAAATGATATAAAAGAAAAAATAATTAGAGATGAATATTTCATTAGAGCAGCTGTTTTAGAAGAAATTCGAAAAATTACTTACAGAGAAGATTATCCTACGCCAGTTCCCGGACCAGATGACGCTTTGGTTAGAGTTAAATATTGTGGAATTTGCGGAAGTGATATAACACATTTCAAATATAAAACTTATCAAATACCTATTATAATGGGTCATGAGCTAGTAGGTGAAGTATTACAACTCGGAGAGAGCGTTTCTGAAGTTAATGTAGGAGATAAAGTAATTTGTATTAATGTCTCTTTTAATGTTGGTAAAGGAGAATTGAAAGGTTTAGGAATGTTCCAAGATGGGGGTTTTGCTGAATTTATAAAAGCGCCCAGAACATCAATATTTCAAATTCCTGACAATGTTCCAATAAAGGATGCGGTTATGATTGAAACTTTTGCTTTGACTATGAGAGCATTCAAATTGTCAAAAATTGAAAATAACGAGAATATAATCATATTTGGAGGGGGAAACGTTGGATTAAGTATTTTGAAAGCACTTTTAATTGAAAAAAATCCAAATTATGTAATTGTTGTTGAACCACATGAATTCTTAAGAAATAAAGCTTTAGAATTAGGAGCAAAACATGCAGTTCCTCCTGGCAGAACTAAAATAAAAAAAAATTTAAGAAAACTTGGTCCACCTTCATTTATATTTGATTGTGTTGGAAACGAACAAACAATATCAGATGGACTGTTTCTTATTAAAAAGGGTGGTACAATTTTAATTGAGGGAATGTATAAGGGAAGTGTATCAGTTCGTATATTTATGGTAAATAATAAAGAGGTCACATTAAAAGGGTGTCTGGGCCATGATCGAGAAGATATCTTAGCAGCAATTGATCTATTCGCAAAAAATAAAGTAAACGTTAATGAATTCATTTCTGAAGTGATTCATTTAGAGGATATGCAGAAAACTTTTGAAAGGTTTCTAGAACCTGCAGGTAGGAATTTTGTTAAAATTATTGTCCAACCTTAACTCTATCATCACTTTTTTATAGGAAATATTATAAAAAAAAACCAAATATCATATTATTTATAACTCATGACCAAGGACAATTTCTCGGTTGTTACAATTCACCATGGACTCCCAATTCCCTTAATACTCCACATCTAGATAAACTTGCTGAAAATAGTGTAAGATTTACAAACTATTTTTGTACAGCACCAATACGTTTTTAAATATCCTATATCCTTTTAATTCTAAAATAATTCTAAAGATATAACCAACCGATTTAAAATTTAGTTATAAATGTCATTTCAAGGAATAAAAGAAGCGTATAATAGGATTGGTAATATCGTTAATAAGACTCCAGTTATGACTTCAAGGACGTTAAATCTACTCTTGAAAGCAAATATGTTTTTTAAATGTGAAAATTTTCAAAGAGTTGGCGCTTTTAAATTTAGGGGGGCATATAATACGTTAAGTTTGCTTTCAAAAGAAGAAAAGAAGCAGGGTGTTATAACTCATTCAAGTGGTAACCATGCTCAAGCTGTTGCGCTTGCAGCGTCAATATTAGGTATCCAAGCGATAATAGTAATGCCAAAAGGAGCCCCTATAAATAAAATCAATGCAACTAAAGGTTATGGCGCTGAGATTGTATTTTGCGACAATAATTTAGAATCTAGAGCTCAAACTACTGAAGAATTAATAAAAAAAAACAATTTAATTTTAATTCATCCTTATGACAACGACAATATAATTAATGGGCAAGGAACTGCAGCTTATGAATTAATTAAAGAAATAGGGACGCTAGATTTGGTTATTGCTCCACTTGGGGGTGGTGGTTTATTGAGTGGAACAGCGCTAGCTACTAAAGGATTGTGTCTAGATGCACAAGTTATTGGAGTTGAACCTTCTATAGCAGATGATGCGCTTAGGTCTCTAAAAGCAGGTTATATTATATTAAGTACATATCCGAATACCATTGCTGATGGATTACGTACTTCTCTCTGTGATAAAACTTTTCATTTCATCAGGAAATATGTAGATCAAATAGTAACTGTATCTGAAATTGAAATAGTTGAAGCGATGAGATTTCTATGGGAACGTATGAAAATTATTGTTGAGCCATCTGGGGCAGTTCCATTAGCAGCCGTATTATCAAAAAAAGTCTCAGTGGAAAATAAAAAGATTGGTTTAATTTTAAGTGGTGGCAATATTGATATTGAACCTTTTTTTCAAATACTAGAAAAAATTATTGTATGAGTTATGTTAGATTCATTAAGTAAATTATTCAAAAACATAGAACTGTCCTGGATTGATTCAGAAGCAGATATTGATAGTTCTGATGAGTTCTTTGCTCTTATATCTATCTTTCCAAACTTAAAGAGAATTTTTCAAGACGCTAGAGAGAAAAACAGAAATGAAATTCAAAGAACAATAAGACATATATTTAGATCTTATAAAATATTCTTTTTGATAAAAAGTGGAGAGTTCTCTCATGAAACTCTTTCACAAGGATCAATAAACAAAATTCGAGAAAAAGTTCTGAATCAGCACGCTCAAAACCAGCTAATTATCCCAATAATATTAATGTACCATGATATTGGTAGATATATTGATAATAAAAGACATCCGTATCATAGTTATAATCTTATTTCAAGCATGAGATTGCTTGAACCATTTGACCTTTCAGATATCGAGAAATTACTTATCAGAAAATTAATTCATTATCACTTACTAATTGCTACTGTATATACTGGTGAGTCTACTTTTTATGGGATTTATTCATTATTGAATGATCCAGAATTTATTAAGCTAATCTCAAACGAGAATGCCATTGACAGATTCATCGATCTGTTAGAAGTTTTTACTTACATTGATATTCTTGGTTACTATTACACTAAAATCTTTGACCATTACATTAAGTTTTATGATGAAATCAGTTCAAAATTAAAAATTATTTTAAATATTTGGCCAAATAAAGAGTTGGCCTTAAAGAAAGCAAAAAAATATTCACAAGAATGGTTAGAATGGAGGCTTGCTGGTGCCCTTAGAATATTCCAATTTGTTGAAACAAAACCGCATTTAACCAAAGAATTTTATTATAATAAACTAAAGGACAGTATAAAAGAAACCGATAATCAACTACTCAACGAACTTAATTGGGATTCATTAAAAGATCAATACTTAATTAATTCTTATAAAATTCAATTGAGATATTCTTTAGCGTTATTAATGATCTTAGCTTTTGGTAGTTTTCAAAGAATGGGTTTAAAAATTAATACCGGAATTTCATACAGATTAATTTTATTTTGGACTCTACTTTCAAAGGAAATCGATTCAAGATCCAAGAATAAAAATACTTCCCTATGGAATGTTTTTCTAAAAGGAATGCCTCACTGGTCAAAAATAGATATTTCACTAATAGAAAAGTTAAACGATAACCATATTGAGTCAATTATTACTAATGCTAAACATGAATTTATTAAAGATAATGAAGAGTATAATCTCTACTTGGATATTAAAAGCATTTTTCATTGATTCTTTTATTTTTCATACATTAACCAAATCCTAATACAAGAATCACAATCCAAATAAGAATAAATGAGATAATAATTGTTAAATTAGTAACCATTCCAGCAAATTTCTCATTATACTCAAATTCTACTGTAAAAGGAATTATTGCTAATCCGATTGGTAAAATTAGAGCAATAGCCAATATTCCTCTATACAATTGATTAAATGGTAAGAAAAAGAATAATATGAGTCCAATTACTAATCCAAAAGAATATCGTATAATTAGTACTATAGAAGCATTTTTCCATTGTGATTTTTCAAATTTAAAATTCAGGAATATTCCTAATAATAGTAATGTGAGAGCCATATTTGCTCTTGATAAAATATCTAATAAATCTGATACAAAAATTGGGAATTTAATATTAAGAAAATTCAAAATAAGAGCTATTATATAACTCATTAGTGGCGCTGATTTCAATAACTTAAATAGAATATTTTTAACTAACTCTTTTTTATCTTGGAAGTCATTTTTTGGTGAATAGATTAACCCTAAAACATAACAAATAACAAATATTACAATTGCATTTCCAATGTCGAACATCGCAATATATTTAAGCCCCTCTTCATTCCAAATTCCTCCAATTAAAGGATACGCAAAATGACCCACATTGAATCCTATTACTGCCATAAACATTAATCCTTTTATTTCTTTTGGATATTTTTTAAAAAGTATAAAGGCTAAAACAAGAATAGGAATACAATAAATAATAGAGATTAGGGTTATCAAACCCAATGAAGGTGTAATTTCAATAGATATTATAACACTTAGAATTAAAGCCGGTAGTGTGATATTGAAAACTACTTTTGCTATAGTTTTTCCATTTTCTTCTGAAATTACATTCAGTTTTTTGAGAATATACCCTATTATAATTATTGTTAAAGACAATAAAAAAATATAGTTTACATCAGTCATTTTAATAATAGTTTACTTTTTTTTCTAGTTAAATTTTTAGAATAAGAAGAATTTTTTCCTTTGGAATAAGAAATTATAATAATCCTTAGAATTATTCTTGAATTGGTTGCTGTGTCGGATATTTTTGATAGAACAGTAGAAAAAAATCCTAATGAAGATTTATGTGTTGTATATGTCATGTTTTTCGATGAGAAGCGTGGTCAGGTGCCATTGTTAATATATCCTGATGATAGGCTTAGAAGAGATAAAAGATACATGCGACCCATAAATTATCATCCCGTTTGGTTCCTAGAGATTGAAGAACTAGACCATATAGATTTAGAATACAAAGGATATACATTTTTTGGGAAAAAATTTCTCGCAAAATCAAAAAGAATAAAACGGAGAGCTGGACTTGAAGAAGAAACTCCTGAAACAATTGTTGTAATTGTATCTTTACCAGTCGAGATTGATATTTTCGGAGATGAGTTAATTAAAAGATTATTGGAAGAATTAAGAAATAATTTCGAAGATAAGTTATATGAAGTTATAGAGTGTGAGATTGCTCAGGAATCTTTGATAAAAACATCAAAAATTCAAGAATGTATTTCTCAAGGAACAAAAACCAAGCTTTTTATGAGGGAATTAATCGATAAAACTATTAAAGATTATTTTTCAAAAGCTATTGAAAAACAAGCAGAATCACCATCTTTCAAGACACAGAAAGCAATATCTTATTTTTCTCTTAAAGGATTTGAGTTCTCTCCCCTTAGTAGTTTGAAAGGAGAAGCTGGCTTTATAAACGTAGAGCTCTTTGATTCATCAAAAAAAAAACAAGACAATATTATACTATTATCACCACTCTTAATTACTCATCTCAATTATATTGAGAATAGTCAAGAAATTGAAATTACAGTCCAAAACAATACAGATAAAGATTTAACAAATATATCTATTACAATAACTCATGTTAAAGAATATTTTGAAAAAGAAGTAATGACCCAAAAGGTTGATTTCTGGTTTCCTCAAGAGGAACTCTTGTTTGTTACACCAATAGTGCCTCATATTGATGAATATTTAGTTATTATAAGTCAAGAAGATGATAATGGTATTATTCAAAAAATTCTTACGCATAGAATTGATTTAAAAAAAATTAATAAAATATCTAGTTAAAAAGGTTAATTAACATGTCAAAAAATGAAATTCAAGAAGAAGATATAATTATTAGAAATTATAGAACTTCCGATTATGAAGCAACTTTAGAAATTCTCAAAGAACTAAATGAAATGTTTGATATCGGGTTTACAGAAACACAATGGAGAGAATCTTCAGGTTTAAGGCAATTTAAACCAAATCTTAAACGAATCACATTAATCGCAGAATTAAAATCCACGGGCCAAGTTGTAAGTATGGGAATGATTGAAGCTGTAAAAAATACACTTGGACGATACATTGGTTATTTGGATAATTGGGCTACAAAAAAAGAAGTTATTGGAAAGGGCGTGGGTAAACTCTTAGCAGATAGAGCGATACAAATCCTCGAATCGTGGGGAACTGATTCTATACGAATCAACCTCGCTTACACTACAGATAAAAAGTTACTTGATGTATTTGGTAAAGTAGGCTTTCAACCGATTATTACAGTGCTTGAGAAAAGATTTTAAATTATTAGAGAGTAAGTTGCTTGAATCTAGCCTGGAAAAACCTTAAATGTTTAGGTTCAAAAACCATTGTTAAACCTGGGATTGTGTCTCTCTTCTCGTAGAGTCTTATTATTGATTCTGCAGTGTACTCCATATGAGTATTGGTGTATACTCTTCTAGGAATTGTCAGTCTTACAAGTTCTAATTTTGGAAAGATATTTTCACCTGTTTCCTTATCTCTGCCTTTAGAAACTGCTCCTCTTTCCATTGTCCTAACAGCAGAATCTTCATAGATAGCAGCTGAAAGAGTTTGTGCTGGCCATTGGTCTCGTGGAAGGTGAGGTAAGAATTTTAAGGCATCGAGAAAAACCCCATGGCTACCAATTGGTCTTACTATAGAAACTCCTGCTTTTATCAATAGCTCGCCTAAAAAACGTACTTGGTTGATTCTATATTTCAGATATTCATATTGGGCGCCTTCTCTTAAGCCACGAGCAACAGCTTCCATATCTCGGCCAGCCATTCCTCCGTAAGTATGAAGCCCTTCAAATAAAACAACCATTCCCCGCGTGTAATCGAATATATCTTTACTATGAGTTGCTAAAAACCCACCCATATTAACTAAGCAATCCTTCTTCGCGCTATATATACACCCATCTGAATAACTCATCATCTCTCTAAGAATGTCAATTATAGGTGTATTTTCATAACCTTTTTCTCGCTCTCTAATAAAATAAGCATTTTCACTTGACCTAGTGGCGTCGAATATTATCCTTAGTTTATATTCATTACAAAATTCTCTTAATTCTCTTAAATTTTGCATTGAGACTGGTTGTCCTCCACTCAAATTTACATTCATTTCTACATTCACGAAAGCAATCTTTTCAAGGCCGAATTCATCTATATATGCTTGGAGTTTTTTTAAATCCATATTTCCTTTAAAAGGGTGTAAATTTTGTGGATCATGTGCCTCATCAATTATAGAATCAACCATAGTTCCTCCTGCTAATTCCACATGAGCTTTTGAGGTTGTGAAGTACATGTTTCTTGGAACAATCTGTCCTGGATTCGTAAGATGACTATACATTAAATGTTCAGCACCACGTCCTTGATGAGTAGGTACAACATATTTATACCCTAAAATATCTTGTATTGCTTTTTCAAGGTTATAAAAGTTTTTACTGCCTGCGTACGCCTCATCTCCGAGCATAATTCCCGCCCATTGGTTATCTGACATCGCAGTAGTTCCAGAATCTGTTAATAAATCAATAAATACATCATCAGAATAAAGCAAAAAGGTATTAAATCCAGCTTCTCGAATTGCTTCTTTTCTTCTCTTTTCGGATGGTATTTTAACATGTTCAACCATCTTAATCTTAAAAGGTTCAACGGGGCCTTTCATTTTAGAATTCATTCTCTTATTTTATTAAATATAAATGAATTAAGAATAGCAATTTGAAAAACTTTTCGAAGATTCTTCCCCATGGTTATCCCATTATTGAGGAAACTCTTTCAAAGTCATAAAACTGCACGGAAAATGTAATTCCTGATGGAATTTAATGTGTTTCCTTAAAAATATGATACAAAAAAGTAAAAAGATTAATTAGTACTTATACTTTTCATTTGAATTTTTTATTTGAATTTAAGGAAATATATTTATCGTGATGCATTAAAATTCATATTATATCATTAATTAACAAATTAAATATTAAAATCAAAAAAGGGGAAGAAAAAAAAATTGATTGGAATAAAATCATATGGAGCATATTTACCAAAATATCTTTTAGCGAGAGAATTTATAGGTAAAGCTTGGGACTTCCCAATCGTTCCTGGTACAAAATCAGTAGCTATGACCGATGAAGACAGTCTTACAATGTCTGTAGAAGCTGGATTAGATTGTTTAATGGGATTTGACCCAAAGACTGTTGATGGATTATTTTTTGCATCAACAACACAAGTATATACAGAAAAAGATTCTGCTTCTTTAATTGCTACTGTTCTCGATATGAGAGAAGATATTATAACCGCAGATTTTACTGATTCTTTAAAAGCAGGAACAAATGCAGTAACACGAGCAGTTGATACTATTAAAGCCAATAAAGATATTAAAAGCATTCTTGTAGTTGCGGCAGACACCAGAGCTCCAGAACCCTCAACAATGTGGGAATATGGATTTGCTGATAGTGCAGCAGCATTACTTATAGCAGAAGAAGATAATCTACCCTTATCAATTGATGATTATTATTCTGTTTCTGCTAATGTTACTGGACCATGGAAAAGAGCAGACAAGGATAAATTTGTAAGAACTTTCGAAATGAAAATGGATGCAAGATTCTATTTTGGGAGTATTACAAAAGTAATGTCTGAAATTTTGAAAAGAAATAATCTAAAACCCGAGGATATCAGTGCTGCTGCGTATTATTATAATAACCCTAGAATGCATAGTAGAGTTTCAAAAATGATGAAATTTGCGGGAGGAGTAGCTCAAAATAGTGTATTTTTTCAACTTGGTGATTTAGGTACTCCAATGTCATTTATACTTTTAATCGGAGCTCTAAGAAGACCTAAACCTGATGCAAAAATAATAATGGCTGGCTTTGGTGATGGAGCAGATGCAATTTTAATGCAAGTTCAAAACAGAGATGCTCTAAGAAATCTTGGAAAAACTCGAATGGGTCTTACCGGACATCAGAAATCTATGAAAAACCTAAAAAATTACAATAAGTTCCTTGAATTTAAGGAAGTTCTTGAAAAAGATAGATATACGAGAAAAAGTTCTGCAGTTTTAATATGGCGTGATACAGCATCGGTATATAAGTGGTATGGAGTAAAATGTAAAAGTTGTGGAGTAATTCAATATCCGGACATGTTGCGTTCTTGTTATGTCTGTAGAGCAGATGATCAACTTGAGCGAGTAAAACTCGCATTAAAAGGAACTATCTTTACCTTCACTTTAGATCATTTAGTGGGCGGGGCATACTTAAATACACCTGTACCTCGATGTGTGATTGATTTAGATGGAGGGGGAAGAGTACTATTAAACATGACAGAAATAGAGAAACCAGAAGAAAACGTTCAAATTGGTATGCGAGTTGAATTGACCTTTAGAAAAGAGCATGAAGGGGCTGAATTTAAAAATTATTATTGGAAATGTCGACCCGAAAGGGGGAGACCATAAAGAGGTGAAAATAAAATGCGAAGAGGGATAAAAGATAAAGTTGCTATAATTGGTTGTGATATGACCAAATATGGTGAATTATGGGATAAAAATCAATATGATTTACTTTTCGAAGCAGTCCAAAGTGCCACAAAAGATGCAGGAATTACTAAAGATGAGATTGACGCTACGTGGATTGGAATTTTTTACTATTTCACTGGCCTTTCTGGTGCTATGGTTGAAGATATTTTAAGAATGGATGGAAAACCCGCAACTAGAGTTGAAAATTATTGCGCTAGCGGGATGGATGCCTTTAGAAATGCGTCATTTGCTGTTGCTTCAGGTGCATATGATGTAGTACTTGCTTGCGGAGTAGAAAAATTGATGGACGAGGGAGGTAGTGGCCTTCCAGGTTTTAAACTTTTTGGACACCCCCTATATCCGACTCCATCTGCCCCAGCAATGTTTTCTATGGCCGCAACAAGATGTTTTCATGATTATGGATGGACAAAAGAAGATTTAGCTAGAGTCGCTGTTAAAAATCATGATAATGGTTCATATCATCCTAAAGCACACTTCCGCAGTAAAATCACAATAGACCAAGTAATGAAAGCACCTATGATTAGTGATCCCCTTGGTCGGTTCGATTGCTGTGCAATGTCGGATGGATCTGCTGCTCTTATACTAACAACACCAGAATTAGCAGAAAGTTATGCTCATGCAGACGATTATATCTTAGTTAAAGCTAATGCGATATCGTGTAGAACAAATTTTCCATGGTATATTCCTTCCAATGGTCCGGGAGCAGATTTCACTAGCTTTCCAGCAACCGTAAAAGCGGCAGAATATGCCTATAAGGAAGCGGGTATTACTGATCCTCGAAAAGAAATTGATTGTGCAGAAGTCCATGATTGTTTCACTATTACAGAATTAATTAATTGTCAGGATTTAAAATTTTGTGATCGTGGCCAGGCTGCTGAAGAATTAAAGAATGGAACATTCAATTGGGATGGTGAAACAGCAGTAAATCCATCTGGAGGATTGAAATCATTTGGGCATCCAATAGGATCCACAGGGTGTAGAATGTTAACAGAAATTACAAAACAACTACAAGGACGAGCTGAAGGAAGACAAGTTCCTGATGCAAAGCTAGCACTAGCACACAATTTGGGTGGTGCTTTCGCTGTATGTTCTACAACAATCTTAGGTCAGAGAAGTTAAATTAGATTAAAATTATTTACTATCTTTTTTTTTATTTATTTATTTCTCGTACTATTTTTAAGATAAGAACAGAAAAACTACCTTAAAAAAACAAATCCATTATATCATATAATTCGATAAGTTTTTCTATTGTAAGGTTAGCTTCTGCTTTTAAGTCATCTAAAGATTTACTAAATAGAGGTTTTTGTTCTTTCCAGAACATAGTATATATCATTCCAAGATATTTTCCATAAACTAATAGTCCTCCTTCAAAAATAGTATCTCTTTCGATAGAAATCGCTCCAAATGTATTATCTTCTTCATAAATCGTTAAAAAATCAATTAAAGATTGATATAATTTAGAGCTCATAAAGGATCTGTCAGAAACACTTGCTACTTTATGTTCAAATCCCCTTCCTCCTTTCCGAGGCACTTTTAAATGATAAAATCTTATATCATCTTTTAGTTCATTTATCCGATTTCGAGCAGCTTCAAGAAATTGCCCATTAAGAGAAGCTTCTTCTTCAGCTTCAATGTCATCTATCTTCTGGGAGCCTCTGTGTTTTCCATTATTATCTATAAAAGCAATAAAAGGAGGGCAATTTGAGTTATCAGAATGGTTTTTTATTAATATTGTGAAAAGACCCTGCTTCTTTTGATAGTCTACTTGCTTTCTAAAACTCTCTTTACAGTACGGACATATCATATTTATTAAAGTTGCATCTTCTGTACTAGTCATGTCTTCTCAAAACCATAATCAACTGAGAACTTTTAAATTTTAGTAAATAGAAAAGGAATAATCTCACAATAATCCTTATTGTATTCTTAATGTAGATAATCCATTTTTTGATATTTCAAAGTGAAGCGAATAAAAATTATTAAAAAATTATTTAATTTTAGATTAATTTCATTTAATTATGAGTAATATGGATTTTAATAAATTCCAAGGAGACGTAAAAACTGAAACTGTTAAATATCTTGCAGATCCTCAGCTTAGAAATATAGTTAACGTTGCTATAGCTCTTGAGCGTCCTTTATTGGTTAAGGGAGAACCAGGAACCGGAAAAACTATGCTAGCACATGCTATAGCTGAAAGCTTGGGAAAAAGATTGATAATTTGGAATATTAAAAGTACAACTGAAGCAATTGATGGGTGTTATATGTATGACACAGTTCAGAGATTAAATGATAGTAGATTTGGCTCTGAAGATCGAGATGTGAATAATATTAATGATTATATAACACTTGGACCTTTGGGTGAAGCTTTTGTTTCTGATGAGCAAGTTGTTCTCATATTAGATGAGATTGATAAAGCAGATATTGAGTTTCCTAATGATTTATTACAAGAATTAGATGTAATGGAATTTTACATTAAAGAAACCAAAGAATTCGTGAAAGCTAAAACCAGACCAATCATTATTATTACTTCTAATAATGAAAAGGAACTTCCTGACGCATTCTTAAGAAGATGTGTATTTCACTGGATAGAGTTTCCCTCGAAAGATTTTATGGCAGAAATATGTAAATTACATTATCCTGATTTAAAACAACAACTATTGAATCAGTGTTTACAGCACTTTTACGCATTAAGAGCTATTACAAAACTACGAAAAATGCCATCGACTTCGGAACTTCTTGATTGGATTGGGGTATTATTGAAAAGTGGTATTACTATGGAAGAATTGAAAGAAAATATACCCTTTTTAGGTGTTTTAATAAAAAAGGAGAAAGACTTTGAGATAGCCTTAGATAAGATAAAGATTCCTACGTAAAAAGCTATATTATTTAAAGATATTAAATTTAACGTCAAATTTTTCTTCTAATTCCTCAATCATTGCTCGCATTTGGGTTGTATTGCTAATGAAAGGATATTTCCTCCACAATTCTGTCTTTCGATATTTCTCATTTTGATTTGATATAGTTATAACGTCTTGAATGAATTCAATATGTTTTAATAATATTTGTTTCAAAGATTCTTTATATTCATCATTATTTAGTAAGTAAGAAAGTCGTTCCAATCGTAAAACTTTTTTATTATTATCCTTTTCAATCTTAACACTTAATTCTTCATTATTAATAATGTGTTTTAATTTTTCAAGTACATCTTCCTTTTTAATATTAAATTTTGCCCGTTTTATAATATTGTAAATAGATACGGAGATAATTTTACGTTTTTCTGTACCTAGAGTTTTGATTTTCCCATTTTCAGCTTTTATATTCTTATTATTCTCATACCAAGTTTTAAAGCCATTCTCACTATTAATTTTATATTTTTCATATTCTTCCTCATTAAACAACAAAAAGAGATATTTTAATATTGATTTCTGATCAATGGGAGTCTCTTGGAATTGTTCTTTAACTTTATTCAGATCTCCTAACTTTATAAATAAGAATTTTAGCTCTTCAGCAATTTCTTTTGAATATTGATGCTTTTGATAAGTCAGAGCTTTCTCTATGGCATTCTCAATATTACTATTATTAATCTGTAAATCAAATTTTTTACATATTCTCTCTAAAAACTCAAGATATTCAATCGAGAATTTTCTATCATTTGCATCAATAAAATTTTTTTAGATTTGGCTTTCAATAGCTTCTCTAATTTTCTTAGAGGTATTTAGATATATTAAAGTAATTCCCCAATATTTTCTCCTATTTTTATCTTTCCATTTTTCAGGATTAACAATTTCTAAAAATTTATTAACGTCAGTTTTAGAACTAATAATAACTGAATAATTATATTTATGATCCTCTTTTCGAAGATATGGATTAACTTTACTTGTATTTATACCCAATTTTTCACTTAATTGTTTGAAATTTTCAACTAAGGGTCTTGACCCATTAACAAAAGAAATTCTGAAGCACTTATCCTTTTTACTAATCCAAATACTACCATCTGTATCAATTAAACCTTTTAAGCAAGCTTTAATAAATCTTCTATATCTTTGAGGTATAGAAACACGATGTTTTACTTTATCCCCTGATACGAGTCCTGCTTTCTTTAAAGCGTCAACTCCTGCCAAAGAATAAACTCTTAATTTTATACCCTTAGTCCTTGTAGGATCATCATTGTCTTTGGACCAAATTTCCTCAGGTTCCTTTTTTAATACCCGAGTCATAAGTTTCCTTACATATTTTACATAAGGATATTCATCTACCCCATTAAGGCATATTATAATGCTGTACTCACCTAAATATCCGTCTCCCAGCATGATTGTAATAAATTCAGCGATCTCTCCATTTTCTTCAAGTTCGATTTTTTCACCTAGTGGTGTAGTTATCTTAAGAATAATTGGCTTTCCATGCAATTTTTCTAATCTCTTAAAAACCTTATAAGGAATACTAGAACCTGCCAATGCATTAGAGATTGTATTTTTGTGTCCACCAATAATAATTCCTATTTTATAATCTGGTAAGTTCTCATGTGGATTTTTTGCTCTTATTTGGTTGCAAACACTTCTTAAACAATCTGGTTCAATAATTACACGTTCTTCAAGTCGATCATATACACCTGATCCTTTTTTAATAAAATAAGCACTCAACATATCTCTCTTTTTATATATTCTTGTCTTATAGAAAGATTTT
Organism: Promethearchaeia archaeon; assembly: GCA_036478875.1. Taxonomy (GTDB): domain Archaea; phylum Asgardarchaeota; class Lokiarchaeia; order Sigyniarchaeales; family SOKP01; genus Loki-b32. The sequence continues at coordinate 14,984 of JAZGEW010000017.1, forward strand.
AAGATATTTGAGTATTTAAATCAATTTACTAAAATAATTTTCTAATTTGTGTTAGGGATTATACTAAAATAGGAGTAGGATGGATAAGAAAGGAAGATTGTGAACTATTCTTCTTTAGTTCTATGGTGACCTCTGGATCGAAAAAGATTTTGAGATAGCTTTAGAAAAAATTAAATTTCCAACTTAACCAGTTTTTTATATATTTAACCTTTAAAGGAAAAAAAAAAAGGAATTAATATTTAATCTTATCTTGTTTATTCTCTTTTAAACATAGCTTTTACATCCTTCTCACATAAGAAAAGAGCGATAGCGAATGGAAATCCAAATAGTATAAAATGTAAGGAAGTAGCAATTGTGAGATATCTACATATCTGAACTTTAAAGAAAAGACCCACTGATCCTATAAGCATAATTAAAGCAATTACAAAAAATATAAATCCAAAAATCATAATTGAATTCACTGTTTCAACGCTCGTATCTCCAAACATTTCAGCAATAAAATCAGGCATAAATAATGCAATTGAAGCATATAATGTCATAAATATGGCAAAAAAACTTGATAATGCAGCAACGATAGTGTGCAATTTCTTTCTAGCTATCTTGGGTTCATCAGGAGTTTCTATTGGATGATCCTCGATATCTCGAGCAACGTACATTAGTAAAAACAAAGGTGCGAATATGTATAAACCCATATGAATCATTACAGCATATTCTTTCTCACCAAAAAAGGTCAATGGAGAAATAAGTAGCATGGATAGAATAGCTAATACTGTAGCGATTAAAAATAGTTTAGCTGTGTCTTTATACCCCTTTCTAAGAAAATAAATTGAAAGTATTAATGTCGTGATGACAATAACATCTCCAATAAACATTAACGGACTAATAGTGTGTAACATATCTCCGCTTAAATCGTAGAAAAATGTTAGAGGAATTTTAATGTTAAAATATGCACTACTCAATAATTCCATTTCTAAATATGGATGGAAAAACTGATCAATAAAAAAGTGAGATAAACTACCAGCCATAACTAAACAAAAGGCATTTTTCCAACTAACTTCACTTATTCCACCATCCTCAAATTTTAAAGGAAAGCCTTTATCAGATCTCACAATTGAAAATCTAGATGCATAAGACATTACAAGAGCGAATGGAATTGCAATTATTATATACGATAAAATTCCATGGAAAGGTAAATAACCAAAAAACAGAGCTACCATATCTGGACCATAGAGATTGTTTAAAAGGAAAATGAATGCGACCTTGTAATTAAAATTGTTTCTTGTATAGTACATCAAGGGTATTAGCAAGCAAAAACCATAAAAAACATGTCCGAAAGTTGGCATTTTTATATCTAAACCTTTGAAATTTTTTTTAATTCTTAAAAAAATTTAATTTATTCATATTTCGGGCTTGTAATATAAAAAGCTTACTTTTGTTAACATATGTCGAATCTAAGAAATTTTTTTATGATATCAAAACAAAAGAAGAAAATTCAGTAAAATTTAAAATTAAACGTAGACCTAAATATTTTAAATTTACAAATCAGATTTATAGAATTAAAAGGAGATTATTTATGTATAGTAGCACTAATATAGATTTTGAATATAAATATCGTACCATTTCTGTGGAACATTTAAAAGAACTCCAAGAAGATATTGATAAATTACGTAGAGAAGGAAAGCTTAGCGATAATGAAGTTTATAGGAGTTATATTGATACTAAAAAGTTTGAAATCCCTGAAAATCTTCCTAATGCTAAATCAATAATAATTTTAGCGATATTTAGCAAGTTAGGATTAGTGAATTTTCATTTAGATGGTAAAATTCATGAAATTATGATACCCCCAAATTATTATGATGATGGTACAACTGTAGAAGACTTCGAGAATCTAATAATAAAAGATATTATACAGGAACCAGGATATAAAGTTGAGCTTACACGGAAACTTCATATAAAATTATTGGCTGTTAGAAGTGGACTTGGAAAATATGGTAGGAATAATATTTGTTATGTTGATGGATGGGGTAGCATGATAAATTTATTTGCCTTTTTTACAGATTTCCAATTTGAAGAAGATAATTGGACTGAGATAAAAATGATGGATCAATGTAAAAATTGTACAATTTGTATTAATAATTGTCCTACTAATGCGATCCCATTAATCTCTGATGAAAATTTTGTTATTAATGCAGGTAAATGTATTTCCGTTTATAATGAAATTCAAGGTATAATTCCAGACTGGATTCCTACTGATGCACATAACGCTTTAATAGGCTGTATGAGATGCCAAAAACCTTGCCCAAGTAATAAAGAAGTAATCAATTTAACAGAAAAATTGGATGACATTACAGAGAATGAAACTAAAGTATTATTAGAACGACAAAGAGATGAAAAATTGGCAAATTCTTTATCTAAAAAACTCAAAATATTCTCTCCTTCTAACGCAGATAAATCTCTTCCCGTTATTAAAAGAAATTTAGCTATTCTAGTTAAGTAAATGCATTAAAATGGAGTCTGATTTAAAACAATCATCAATAAAAGAATAATATAACTCTTCAATTTTTTTATATTTTTTCAAAATTTATCCAAATTCGGATGGTGTTCGTTATTATCATCGGCTTCAGTATGAATTTTTTCAACGCCATAACCTTTACCTCCTCCTGGAGAACAAATGCTTTCTCCTCCCTCTAAAGTTCCATTTAATATTTTTTCGATAACATCATCGATATTACCAGTAACACCCATAATTACCTCAATTCCATATTGGTTAAAGAAATCTACGGGTCTGGGCCCCAAACCTCCCGTAATCATACATTTTGCTCCTTACTCATTAATAAAATTGGGGATTGTCCCTACAGCATGTCCGGGATTTGGAAGTACTTTTTTTTCTATTAATTCATTATTTTCAATCGTTATAAAAGTAAACTCTGGAGCACGACCAAAGTGTCCGGAAACATTTCCGGAGTCTGTACTAATAGCAATTTTCATTTTCTTATCAACTTGTTTTCTTTAGTTATATATAAAACTTTTATTTATAATTATGAATGATTAATAATAAAAATCTAAATTAATAATTTTATATACTGTATCAATTAGAAATATTATTATAATCATTTTTTTTGGTGATCGATATAGGAAGAAGAAGACATCGACGATGGGTTAATCAAACACCTAATAATATATATTTCCCGGGAGATCCTCCTAAAACTGAAAGCTCTATAATACTGACTGTCGCTGAATTTGAAGCTATGAGATTAAAACATTATTTAGGTTTGAATCAGAAAGAGTCTGCTGGAAGAATGGGAGTAAGTCAACCTACATTTTCAAGAATTCTTGAAAGAGCTCATCAAAAAAACACTTCTGCATTAATTGCTGGGAAAAAAATTATTGTATACGGGGGTAATTTTGAAACGAAATTGGGTTTTAAAGGCTATGGTTGTAAAGTCTGTAATCATGAGTGGGAAGATCCTACCGCATCAATGGAAAAATTGAAGGCGATAAATTGTGTTAATTGCAATTCCAATAACGTATATCATCTTATTAGAGAATACCCTTAGATTTAAAAGTGACAGAGCAAGTTGTAGCACAACTTTTAACTGAGATGGATGGTTTAGAAGAATTGAAAGCTGTTGTATTGATTGCCGCTACAAATAGACCTGATTTACTGGATCCTGCAATATTAAGATCAGGTAGATTTGGAAAGCATATTGAAATTCCTTTACCAGATAAAAGTTCACGTAAACAAATTTTTGAAATACATCTAAATGAACGTCCTGTTCATCATGATGTTAATACAGATTTATTAGCTGAAAAATTAGAAGGATATTCTGGTGCTGATATAAAAGCAGTATGTGAGGAAGCTACGATTTTAGCAATTCGAAAAGGAGTTTTTCAAATTGATATTGATACATTAAATCCTGACTCTTATTCAAAAGTTAAAATTACTCAGGAAGATTTTGAAAAAGCAATTGAAAAAATAAAAAAGGGAGCAGATAAAGCCAATAAATCATATAAGGAAGCTATCAAAGAATTGCCTGAAGGAATTTATAGATAAATCTTTAATATAATATTGATATTTTATATAATTTTTAATAAATCAACCATAAATTTTTTTTTAAAACATCGCTTTTCTTTTTTAAATATAAAAGGGAGATTTATTAATTGTTGATATTCTTAGATTATAGCACTAATTTACTAATAAATTTGAATATATGAAAAAAAATAATAAAACACTTAAAGGTGATGAATTATAAGTGAAAATGAAAAAACAATTTTATATGTACAAACCTCACATGACCCAGAACGCCAATATTCTCCATTAGTGTTAGCTCAAACGGCAAAAGCTATGGATATTAAAGCGATAGTTTATTATTTAGGAACAGGATTAAGAATTTTAAAACAGGGTGAGGCAGAAAAAATAAAACTTGGTAATTTTCCAAGTGTGAAAGAGATGATTGATAAAACACTTGAAATGGGTATTGAAGTCTTAGTATGTGAAGCTTCTAAAAGAATGCTAGGTTGGGAAAAGGTGGACTTAATTCCTGGCGTAAAGATCGTTGGAGCAGCCACACTAAACGATTTAGTATTAGACGTTGATGCGACTCAATGGTTTTGAAAAATAAAAATTATTCCTATGATCTTAAGTATAAAACTATATTATATGTTTAATTCTATATAATCAATTGAGAAAATATTGAAAAATGTAGTCTAATGTTTGTAGAATATTTTTATTACCTTAAAGAAAGACTTCCTGTATCAATAACAGAGTATATTACTCTATTAGAGGCATTAAATAAAGGACTTATCCATAATATGGTCGAGTTTTACTATACATCTCGTTCAATATTATGTAAAAATGAACATCATTTCGACATCTATGACATTGCTTTTGCAAATTTTTTCAAAGAAGCAATGGTTAAATTCCCGGAAGATATTAAACAAGAAATTTGGGACTGGTTAAATAAAGATATTACGCTCCCAGAACTTATAGAGGGTTTGAAACTCCTTTTTAGAGAGTACCAGGATTATATAAAAATTGAAGATTTAGAACAGTTTCTTGAAGAGCTTCTGGAAAAATTAGGAGCTGAATTTGGCGATAATTTATTTGTTAACGTACCAAACGAAATTAAAGATGAAATTTGGAAATGGTTGGAAAAGAATTTGGATTTATCTGAAATGCAAGGTAATTTCCAGGAAATGATAAGCCAATTCTTTGATCTCGAAGAATTACAGAAACGATTCGAAGAATTAATGCAAATGCAAGATGAAGCGCATAATGGAGGCGATCACTGGATTGGCACTCAAGGAGCATCTCCGTTCGGTCATGGGGGTCAAAATCCAATGGGTATGAGAATTGGTGGTTCTTCAGGGATGCGAATGGCTATGCAAATTGCTCAAAAAAGGATTTTTAAGGATTATAGAAAAGATATTGTTTTAGATACGAGACAAATAAAGGTAGCTCTAAAACGACTTAAAAAGTTAGAAGAGATTGGAAAAAAAGATGAATTAGATTTAGATAAAACTATTGATAAGACTGCTAAGAACTGTGGAGATATCGAAATAGTATTTGATAAAAAAAGGAAAAACAATGTTAGAATGCTTCTTTTAATGGATGTTGGAGGAAGTATGACTCCTTATGCTCATTTAGTTAACCTACTCTTCTCAGCTGCTAATAATATGTCCCATTGGCGCGAATTTAAATACTATTATTTCCACAACTGTATTTATGAATCTATTTATTTTGATGCTCGAAGGAATCCAGAAGAAGCAATAGAATTTACCGAATTTTTAAGAAAATTTGATAATAGATATAAAGTGGTTGTTGTTGGTGATGCTGCAATGGCTAGTTGGGAACTTACAGAAAAATATGGTTCTATATACTATTACCATAGAAATGAAATGCCTGGAATCTATTATATTAAAGAGCTCGCTAATCATTTTAAAAATAATGTTGTTTGGTTAAATCCAGAACTCATTAGACCTGAATGGGCTCCTTGGACACGAAAGATTATTTCTAGCATTATTCCAATGTTTGATTTAACTGTAGAGGGAATCGAAGACGCAATGGATTTTCTTAGAAAAGGTGGTAAAAATATGTATACCACAGTCCAAATGTTAAAAGGATTAAATTATTAACTCGTATGTTTTCTTGTACATTTTTTTAAGATCTATTTAGTACAATCTTAAAAATTCATCTCTTTCAGAATAAAGAAAATACAATTATAGATACTTTTTTTTTTCTAAATAATCAGCGATATTTTCTATGAAATCTTGACCTATATTTAATAATTCCTGAGCCTCATTTTTATTAATTACTATTGAAGTTCCATAGTCTCCCATAAGTCTTTTATCATATGCTCTGTTGAGTTGTCTCCCCATTTCCTTTGAAAAAATTTATGGTTTTATAAAATGCTCACCAAAAAGAGAAATTAATCCACTATGAGATTTTGGTGCTAAATTTTTTGTAAGAAGTAGCGCTTCGGTTATAAAAAACATAGCATAATAAGTTCTTGAAACCACACTATCATAATCATTTATCTCGAGTAAAACTTTTGCACTCTTAATGAATTTTCTTGCCTTTTCCACAAAAGATTTTATCTCCTCATTACTCAAATTGATATGCCTTCCTCTCTTAAATTTAAGATAAACGGATAATTTCTGGAAGAAAAATCAATATCAGATATAGGATGAATAGAAATTAAAACTGAATATTTTAAACTAAGATCATAAGAAAATTCAGTAATCCTATCAATTTCTTTAAATGGACTGATATTACCTTTTAAAATTACTGCAATATCTATATCAGAATCTTCTCGTTGTTCCCCTCTCGCAAATGAACCATATAATAGCACATCTACTAACTGATCTTTATATAGTTCTATAAGTTTTTCTTTAAATTCTTTTAATATCTTTTTTATTTTCATATACTTGAAGATTAATAATAATATTATAATAAATAAGTTTAGGTCTTATTTAGATATTTTTCATAAGCACTTATAAATATAACAGAAATTGAGTAATATTTCTTAATTTCAGTCAGATATAGCATGTTTAGATTATGAATTGATTTTAGTAGATTGTGTTTATTGGATTTGAAAAAATATATTAAGAATAATTCCAATGTTTGATTTAACTGTAGAGGGAATCGAAGACGCAATGGATTTTCTTAGAAAAGGTGGTAAAAATATGTATACCACAGTCCAAATGTTAAAAGGATTAAATTATTGAATAATATATTAATGAATGATTTGCCTTATTATATTTTCTAACTCTTTCTCATCGAGGAATTTCTTTTTATTGATAACAGAACGTACTTTAGCTTTAATTTCATCTAAAAAAGTATCGTAACTTTTTAAACCCATTTGTTCGCATTTCATTCTAATTGCATCCCCATGTAAAGTAGTAGGACCAAATATGATCTTTTCTTTTTGACCGACGATTTCAGGTCTATATGGTGTGAAACACATCCAATGTTTATCTTTTTCCAATGCACTCATTACGTGGAGTTCACTTTCATGTATAAATGTATTTCTACCTACAACTGGCTTATTATAAGGTAAGGGAACTCCGGATATTTCTTCGATAAATTTACTCAAATCATATAATTTAGAAAGATCAATACCTGTATCAATACCATATAACATTTCTAACACAACGACTACTTCTTCAAGAGATGTATTTCCCGCTCGATCCCCTAATTTATTAACTACGAGATCCATATAGGTTGCTCCTTGTTCAATAGCTGCGATTGTAGAGGCTGTTCCCAAACCAAAATCGTCATGAACATGAATTCCAATTGGTGTATCCTTGACAATGGGTTTAAGTTGTTTTATCATATATGAAATTGCTGACACATTACAAGCTCCTACAGTATCATACAACATAATCATTTCCACGTGATTTTTTATTCCTTTCTCAATAGCTCTAATTAAAATCGGTATTTCAGCCCTAGTAGCATCAACACAATCTAATATTGCAGTTCCTCCCAATCGCTTTATTCTTTTTAAAACAGAAGGGATAAGAGCTATCATAACTTCTGGTGTTACCTTTTGATCCCCCGTAAATAACTGTAGTTGCCATTCTGTTAAAACAATTCCAAATCCGATAATATCAATTTTGGCTTCTAAAGCCTTTTTTATTTCTTCAGTCCAATTAACGGGATTGGAACTCAAATGGCAATAGGTTTTTAAATTAATACCCAACTCCTTAATTTTATAAGCTAAATTCCATTGGTCTTGGACTTTTCCAATATATCCACAGTCAATGTGTTTTACACCAATATCTTCTAATTTTTCTACAATCTTTAGTTTCTCTTCTAATGTATAATAAACTCCTGGAGTTTCTTCTCCTTCTCTAATTGTAGAATCTCTCACAAAAACTTGTTTCGAAAGATTGAATGAATTTCGTACATCATCTAAATAATTAATTGGAGAAACCCACCATTTATCATTAAACCATTTAGTTTTTCTGTTTGAAAAGTTCATTTTAGAGTCACCAATAAGGATATTTTTTCCATCTTTTTATAATAATTAAGTTTGAAAAAGTAGAGGTTTTATCAAATAACAAAATTAAATAGTTAAATAGATTATTTACATAATCTTAATTAAAAATTATCAAACATATCAATTTGATGAAAATGGAAAAAAATTATTCAATCAAGATACTAATATTGTTGACTCTGTTTTCTTCTACATTATTCAGCATTATTACACCAATGGCAGAAGAATTGACATTAGCATTAAATTTAACGAGTCAAGATCAGGTTGCATTTATAAATTCAATGTTTTTAATGGTTGGTGCATCTTTTTCACTTTTATGGGCTATTTTAGGTGATAAATTTCCCCGTAAAACATTACTCATTATTGCTACTTTTGAATGGTCCGTTTTAACATTATTTACGATTTTTTCTACCAATTTTCAATCATTATTGATATTTCAATTATTTGCCGCAATTGGTTTTGGAGCGTCATTGCCTCTTATCTTTTCTTTAGTTATAGATTTAGTAGAACCCGAAAATCGTGGTAGAAAATTTGGTGTTTTAAGTGCTAATTATGTTTTAGGAAATGGTTTAGGACAAATTCTTTCAGGATTTTTAATCGAAATATATACCTGGCAAATACCTCTAATCATAGTTTCAATTAGTGGTTTTATTTGTACTTTTCTTTTATTTTCAATTAAAGAACCTACAAGAGGAGCTAAAGATAACTTATATTCTACTCCAGAAGAAAAAAATATTAAGCTAGATTATAAAATTAAAAAAGAAGATCTTAAGAGAATATGGAAAACAAAATCTACTTTGTTGATTTTGATTTTAAATTTTATAATGTTTATTGCTATTGGAGCAATATCGTCATTTTATATCTCTATGCTTAAAAATGATTTCGCACTTAGTTCTATCTTAGCAACTATATTTTTAATTATTGTCTTTGGAAGTCAAGTACCTAGCGGTCCTTTTTTCGGAAAATTAGGCGATAAAAAGCGAAAATTGGATGTTAATGGAAGGATTAAAATAATAATGATATGTTTATTACTTGGCTCTACGTTATATATAGTTGCTTACTCAATAACTTTCATATCTAAAGATATTGTTATTGCTTTCATTTTCCTTGGCATTACTTTTTTTGGAGCTTTTCTTTTTGGAGGCATTGATCCCCTTACTCAAGCAACTTTAGGTGAAATTAATCCACCTCAAATAAGATCGACAATCTTTTCAATAAATTACTTAGCATATTCATTTGGTAGAAGTATCAGTCTATTGATTCTTGGACAATTATTTTTAGCATTTAACAATCAGTATACTCCCGGTTACCTCATATTATCTATTATGGCTTTAGGTTGTACAGTAATTCTAATACCTATTCTAAAATTTTTACCACGAGATTTTGAAAAAATTAAATCTAATGAGTTATAGTTTATAAGATTAAAATAATGAAAATAATTAAGGATCTTTGCATCGGATGTGAGCAATGTGTCATTATTTGTCCTACAAATGCCATTAAACTAATTGAGGAAAAAGCCATTATTAATCGAGATTTATGTGTAGAATGCTCAGTATGTTATAGGAATGCTCATTGTCCCGTTAAAGCTATAAAGCCCGAAAGGTTAAAATGGCCAAGAATCATCCGTAAGCCATTCAGTAGTGTAGTCGCCACCCATAAGTTAACTGGAATTCCTGGAAGGGGAACGGAAGAGATGAAGACTAACGATTTAACAGGACGCTTTAAAAAAGGAGAGTTTGGAGTTTCAATTGAATTAGGACGCCCAGGAGTGGGAACAAAGCTAAGTAGTATTGAATTATTTACAATAAAACTATCTGAAATTGGAGTAGAATTTGAAAAAGATTCCCCTGTAACTGCATTATTAATTGACGATCATGGGCATATTAATAAAGATATAGTAGATGAAAGAGTAATTTCTGCGTTTATAGAATTTAAAATATCTTCAGAGAAGCTACAACAAGTTTTCAAGATTATTAAAGATGTAGATAAAGTCATCGATACAGTCTTTACTGTAGGGGTTATTTCAAAAATCGAGAATAATAATATCGCTTCTGTTATAGATTTAATAAATCAGCATGAATTTAAAGTTGCTCCTAATGCAAAAGTAAACATTGGTTTAGGTAAATTAATAATTTGAGGCGATAAATAAACGACGCATTCACTACATAGAATAGGAAAAGTTGAAGATTTAAAAAGTGATTATGTAGTTTTAGCATGTCTAGCAAAAGTTATTAATAGAGGGACTAAAAAGGGGCGAGAAGGATTAATTAGAATAGCTCAAATATTAAGCCAAAATAATCCTGTAAATATTATTCCAGAGGTCACTTGGAAAATTTCTCCTGTGATAACTGCTGTCTATGATAATATTGAAACTGTTAAGAAAATCATAAAGATTTTGAAAGAGGAAGACATTGGAATTTCCATCGTTGTGAGCGGATTAGTTTCTGAAATCAAACAAGCAGTAGAAGAAGTTGGGTTAAATATACACACGGTTCATTTTTCTCTAGGCATTTTTGGTAAGAAAGAGTTATTACCCTCTAAGAAAGTATTGGAAGTTACCACTACATGTGGTCATCATTGTATTTCACCTCAATCTATAAAACATTATTCTAAGCTTGTTAAAAATGAAAAAATTACTGTTGAAAAAGCAGCAGAAAAATTAGCAGAACCGTGTATATGTGGTATCTTTAACATTTCTAAAGCTATTTCCATTCTTAATGAATTAAATGAAGTAAACCCTTAATTTTATTCAATCTTTTATAAAGTTTAATGCTAATTTTTCCAGTTCTTTCTCAGAAATATATTTTTGATTTTTAATTTTCTCTTGAATTTTACTACGGAGGAAATCTATATTTTTCTCAGTAGGGTTTAAACCCATTTTTACCAATTTTGCAGATATTGCCCTATCTTGAAGAGTGGTGGCTCCAAAAATCAACTTCCTTGATTGTCCCACAATTTGTGGTTGATACAGTTCCCAAGTTACCCAATTTCCAATTAATATTTGTTCTACGTGCAAATCAGATTCATGAATAAAACAATTCTTTCCTACAATCGCTTTATGTGCTTGTAAAGGAGTACTACATTTTTCTATATAATTCGAAATTTCGGTTATTTTTTCGAGTTTTAAATTCAAATTGATACCGTATAATATTTCTAAAGCCATAATTACTTCTTCTGTAGCTGCATTTCCCGCTCTATCACCCAAACCATTGAAAACAACATCAACAATTTCAGCTCCACCTTCAACTCCCGCAAGAGTTGTTGCCACAGCAAGACCAAGATCATTATGAGTATGGACTTCTATCGGAATATCATTTACAATATTTTTAGTAAAAATGACTACATCCTTAAAAGCTATTGGAAGTGCGCAACCATTTCCATCATATACAACAATCCTATCTGCTCCAGCATCTACAGCTAACTCTAGAAATTTCTTCCAATATCTTGGAATAACTCTCCCAGAACCAAATGCTACATACGCATCTTGTGATTTCGCATATTCTATACCTTCAGTTATTCTTTCAAAAACAGCATTTTTTGTCTTTAAAACCGGGTCTGGAACAAGTAAAAAATTAATATTATCTGCTCCTGCATTTAAGATATCATCAACTTCTTTTTTAATATCATCAGCGTATAACCTAGCATGAGAAGATAACCTCATTTTTATCCCTTCTTTTTTAAGTTTCTTAAAGGTTTCTCCATGCTCTTTGATACCAGCAGCATATCCTACTTCAATTTCTGGTATGCCCATTTCTTCTAACATTTTAGCGATCTCAACTTTCTGATCAATTGTAAAATAGGTCCCAGGAGTTTCCTCTCCTTCTCTTAAAGTATCATCTTTAATAATAACATTTTGGGGTAAATTCATTTGATTACGAATTGATTCGTTAAAATTCCACTCAAAGCTCCACCATCTCTGCTCTTTATCCATCCTCATTGATGCCCATGCATTTAACCACATTAACTTCACTCTTAAACATTTTTATATTTTTTAAACGTTCAACATAATGTTAAAAACCTATATATAGATTATTTCCAAAGGAAATTACTAAGAAGATATATCATGTTGTCTATTTGATATTTTTATATACTTTTATGTTAAGAAAAAGCATCAAATGACCCATTATTTTCCCCGCAATATGTATATGTTCGATATATCGGAACATAACACCCTCTAATTAACTAATATTAAATGTTCATATTGATATTATAATTTTGATATTAAATTTTAAACTTATGTTAATCTTTTGATGTACCAAAAAATCATTCGGGTTAATATAACTCTTTTTCTAGCAATCTTACATTATTAGAAGAGCATTTAGATGGGTGTATAAGTATGTGTATGTATAGTAGTGAATTAAAAGAATCTGAGGAAAGATATCGACTAATCTCTGAGAATGCAAATGATTTAATCATTGTATTTAATGAAAAATTTGAATATGAATATATTAATAAAAATGTCCATAAGCGTATTTTAGGTTATGCAAAAGAAGATTTAATTGGGAAAAACCAATTACCCTTTATTCACCCAAATGATCGAAAACAAGCAATAATTGCAGCCAGCAAGATACTTAGAAAAGGAAGTGGATCTCATAGAATGAGATTTAAAAAGATAGATGGTCATTATAAATGGTTGGAAATAACTGGTAAAAATTTTAGTGATAGTAAAGGTAATAATAAAGTATTAGCAATTGCACGAGATATTACAGAGCGAAAGGAGGCAGAAGAAAAATTAAAAAAATCAGAAGAGAAATATCGAGAAGCTTATAACCGAGCTGAACTTTATAAAGATTTGTTTTATCACGATATCAATAATATTTGTTCAAATATAAAATTCTCAATTGATTTGAGTGAAACTTACCTTAATGAATCAGGAAAAGAAAGAGAAATTAAAGATCTTTATAATTTAATTAGAGAACAATTTATAAAAAGCCAAAAGTTGATATCTAATCTTCAAAAAATATCTAATCTTGAAAGTTCTAACTTATCTTTAAAAATTATAAACGCCAGTAAAACATTAGAGGAAGCAATTCAATTTATTAAAAACAGCTTACCAACAAAAAACATCAATTTTAATCTTGAATTTTTCCAGAAAGAAATCTTAGTGAATGCGGATGAGCTTTTAATGGATATTTTTGACAATATATTATTTAACGCAGTAAATCATAATGATAACCCTCAAATTGAGATTACTATTAAAATTTCAAGAGAGATGAAGCTAAACAAAAGTTATATAAAGTTTGAGTTTAAAGATAATGGAATTGGCATGACCGATGAAAAGAAAGGAAATCTTTTTCAAGAAAGATTTTCTAATAAAAAAGGTTCTAAAGGTATGGGATTTGGATTAACTCTCGTGAAAAAGATAATAAATAATTATAATGGTCAAATTTGGGTTGAAGATAGGGTGAAAAAAGATTATTCAAAAGGAAGTATTTTTAACATTTTAGTCCCAGAAGCTGTGAAATAAATTATTTACTAATTTGATCTCCTGTTATTTCTTAATTTGAATAAGATAAAAATATAGTCGAGTTTGCTTAAATAATTCTTGTCAAATAGAAAGGAAAAATTAAATTTATTCAACTCTCCTTAAAAGATTCTTATCAATCGAAACTTTGTAAGAATCATAAAAAACAGAGGAATACTTTTGGTAAAAATCCTTCTTTTTGGACATAATAAAATCTTTTTCTTTTATTTCGGATTTACCACTTGACCAAAAAATTGAGCCATTAAGATTTAAATTGAAATTCTTTTGCGTTTTAACCATTGTTCCTGATTTTATAACATAATCCATATTTGATAATGCACTCCTTAATTTTTCATGTTGTTTAGAAATATCCATATCCTTGATATTGATATCTAAGATATTAAGGTCGCCGTCTGCGCCCAAACCAAGATTTCCTTTGATATTCGCTAGACCCAAGGATTTTGCTGGACTTACTCTTGTTAAACATACAAATTCTGAAAAATTTAGTACTTTATCATTATTTGATAAAGGATTATTCTTTAGGAAATCATTATTCATATCTTTCATGAAGTTCTCACGAGCATCTACACTTAGTAACCAAGTAGCAATTTTCGGAATATCTGAAATATTTGCATAATTTGGGAAATTCAAAGAAAAACTAACTTGAAATTTATTATTAACATTTAATGCTAAATCAAGAGCATTAGCCCATAAATTACAATCATTATAATTACTTTTTTCTAAATTTCTCAGGAAAACAAAAGAATCCCCTTCAAATTCTACCGCTGAGCTTATTAATTTGTGAGGATTTTCATTAATATCTACTGTTAAGATGGATTTTATTAATCTTCTATCAGAGGTTATTACGGGATTTATTTGATTGAACCCTACAAAAGCAACATCAATATCAAAATTTTGATTTTCATTTAAAAATTTGATTAAATTTTCATTATTTCCATCAAAGTTGTAAGAATTTGCGTGCGCTAGATGAAAAATCTGCTCTCTTTTTAGATTTAAATCAGTTTTTTGGTTGGCTTCTAAATTTAGCGATTTTATCTTCTCTAAAACAGTAACAAGATTTCTTTTTCCAATCTCATTTTCATATCCTTCAATATGAGCATGAGTTGAATGTGGCAATCCGAGAGTTTCTACACATTTTACAGCATTTTCATATACATCTAAAGCAGAGAAATTATATAATCTTCCCGATTGTGAGATATCATCTCTTAGTTCGTTTAAATTCCAGTTTTCGTTTTCAAATGGATTATATATTTTTATTCCGAATCCATAGGTTCTTGATAATAGGTCTGAAAGAAATATTGCCATATCATCGATTTTTCCTCTTTGAAATTCAAGTTCTAAAGGCCAAAAATTACTAATGTTCAAAAGCATTGCTTTGTCGAGCACAGGTAATTGTTTAAAGTTGAAAATTGTTTGTTTTGCTAAGGAAGGAAAGACATTAGCTTCAAGAATAAATGTATATCCATTTGAAATATAATTTCTGGCGATGTTCTTTAATGTTAATCCTTCCCAAATCTCTTTAAATTTATTATTATTTGCACCTAATAACCTTGCCCAGTTAACTTGCTGAGAGGCTACATGCGTATGGATGTCAATAGCTGAAGGTATAACTGTTTTTCCTTTTGCATCAATTTCTTTAACATTTGTTTCACTACTGAATTTCTCTACGATTTTTCCCGATTCTATTAAAATATCCTTAATTTCTCCATAAATATTGTTGATAGGATCGAATACTAACCCATTATTGATAATTAACCTGCTCATTTTTAAAGTTCCTGTTATTTAATTTTCTTTAATTGAATTTAATAATTCTCTTAGCTTTAGAACTGTAATTTTTGTAACCTCAACTTTTACTTTAATATTTTTATAAATAAGTTCATCATTTTCGATTCCAGTAATTTGATTAGCCCAAATAGAGACTGGCATATTAATTGTACCTAATGGCACATTTTTATCTTGCAGTACTTTTATAATAACATTACCAAAATTGCTAATTAATTTTAAATTTAAATTTGGAGTAAGATTAAGATTTTTAAAGTCTTCTGGATTAAGAAATCCAATCGCTAATTTTTCTTTGAGACTGTTATTATCTCCTTCAGAGAACTCTTTTGCTTGATCATAATCCATCATTCTTACTGTATTTACTAACATATCCATGATTTCAATCCTGTTCAAGTCTTTCAATAATTTTTTTCATTATTTCCTCATCTGAAATAATATTATTTGGAGGATTAATAATTTTTTTTAGATTTAGAGGAACATGATCTACACGATAGACCAGTCCTCCAGATTCAATTCCGGTTATGGATGAGGGAATTATCACATCTGCCACATAGGATGTCGCAGTTTGTTTATTGTCAATAAGAATTAAAGGTTTCGACATTAATTTTTTACTCAATTGTTTGGGGAAGTGTGAAATGGGATCAGTACCTACAATTATTGAGCAATCAAAATCATCCTTCTCTATTTTTGTAATAATTGTATCAGAGGTTTCAGCTAATTGATGATTTGAAAATTGTAAACTATGATTTTTTCCATAATTTGATAACGCAATATGATCAAAACCTAGCATATTATAATGACCTCCTAACATTATCACAGACATTCGACCTTTTTCTTGTTTTACATTTATTAATTGTACTAATTCAAGTAATTCTTTAATAACGTTGTCACCATTTTGGGATTTTAAAAGACCCTGTCCTACAAAAATAATTCCATTCTCTGTTCCAGTCAAATGAAGTAATAACCTCTTAAGATCAGCTTTATCTATCCCTGCAATACCTGCTTCTGGTATACTATCTACTTCACAACATTCATCTTTTAAAACACGGATTAAGTCGATATCTTTAGCGGTTTCAATTTGAAGTGCTATATCACGTACCCCCATAACTCCAAATGAGGCAGTTTTAACAGGATCTATTATAATTAATGTTTTTATTTCTCGTCCCGTCATCCTAAACTTCCCACGTGAAAAAAGGACCTTATTCAATAGACGTGGAATTGATTCAGCAGCATTTGCACCCCATAAAATTAACAAATCCGCTTTATTTATAGCTTCTGCAATAGTAGTTAAAGAAAGACCTGTTTCTCTTGAAGTATTTAGAACCTTCCCCTGACAAATTGTTGAATTAGAATCTATAAAACCATTAATGAGGCTTGCCAGTTCTATTCCTTTTAATTGAGCTTCGCAATTTACTGTTGAAAAACCATATAAAAGAGGTTTGGAGGAATTTTTAATAATAGTAAGAGCTTTTTCTAAAGCTTCATCTATAGTTACTTTCTTTAATTCTCCATTTTTTTTAATTAAGGGATTTAAAATTCTATTCTTTGCAGTCACTTGATCAAATCTTTCTTTGCCTTTCAAACAAGCTCCGATAACTTCATCTATATATAAACCATTACTCTTAATAATAATATCATCGCATAAAAGCGAGCATCCCGAACATGTGATTCTACGTTCATTTGCCATTATTTATTTCACTTATTTCATGGAAAAATTTCTTGTAATTTAATAATCAAACATAATCAATTTTTATAGCTTCTCGTGGACAATATGTCTCACAAACTCGGCACTCTCTTTCTCTTCCTTCCGCTTCAATCCTTCGACAATATTTTATAGCTAATAATTCACATTTTCCACCTTTAACTTGAAATAATTGATGTTTTTCAGGTGGATAATCTGGTGCTTTTCCACTTAAAGATGGAGGACAATATCTGGCATTTACAGGACATACTGTTACACAAATGCCACATCCATCACATAAATCGCTATCAACATCGATTCTAAGCTCTTTTTCCTTCCCTTCATCAGCACCTAATAAATCCTTTAATGTATCATAATCTTTTTCATATTTCGGCTCTAAAAGTGGTGGGCAATCCTCAACTTTAACTTTACCTTGTAATAATGCTAATGCAAATGCCATACAAGTTTTTGGATTACATTTTTTACAATTTGTTTTGGGTAAAAATTTGTAAAGTTCCATAAAGTTACTTACTGGAATTCAAAAACACCTTGATGCTTTAATTTTTCTTCGCTAACGAGTAATAAATAATATTTTGGGATTTATTAATTTCTTTAGTTTATGTTCTATAAATTATTCATGAAAGAGATTATAAATATTAATGATAATGTAGAAAACTTCATATTTTATTAACGAAAAAATTAAAGCAACTCGTTTTTTTCTTTAATTAAATATTAATAAGATAAAGATATAATCATTAAAATTGAAGATAACCATGTCAGAAAAAGAGATTCCAGATATTGATTTAAAAGAAATGATGGTAGATGAAAGGGAGAAGAATATCAGAAAAAATATGGAAAGGATTAAACACAAAATCGTAATAATTTCGGGGAAGGGTGGAGTAGGAAAAACCACTGTTGCGATTAACCTTGCTATGAGTTTAGCTAGTGTAGGGTTGAGAGTTGGAATACTAGACGTAGATATTACCGGTCCGAATGTTATAAAAATGCTCGGTATTAGCCCAGAATTGAAACCAAGAGTTGATTCTGAAGTTAAAAGATTTTACCTTATTAATGGACCTTTAAAACTTAAGGTTATGAGTATGGCATTTTTAACCCTTACACCAGATGACCCCGTAATTTGGAGAGGGCCGATGAAAATGAGTGCTGTCAGACAATTTTTGGGAGATGCTGAGTGGGGAGATTTAGATTATTTGATATGTGATTTGCCTCCGGGAACGTCGGACGAAACCCTCGATATTCTGCAACTCATACCTGATGAAAATGTAATAGTTGTTACAACTCCTCAGGAGGTTGCTTTAATGGATGCAAGAAAATCAATAAAAATGTCTATGGTAATGCAAAGAAAAATACTTGGTATTATTGAGAACATGTCTGGTTTTGATTGTCCCCATTGTGGAGAATATATTGATTTGTACCCTCCCGGCGGTGCAGAAAAGGCGAGTACAGATTTTAAAATTTCTCTTTTAGGTAAAATACCATTTGAAATTGAAGTTAGTCAACAAGGAGATCAAGGATTACCATTCATTATCAAGTATCCTGAAAGTAAATCTGCAAAAGCTTTTAAAGAAGTTGTAAGAAAAATAAGAGAATTATTAGAAAAGCAATAAAATTTCTTTTTTTATTTAAGAAGATCAAAAAATCTAAAAACCTTCAATCAAAATCCTATTTTCTAGATAACACACTTATTTTAAAACTTAATTTGAAAGTTTTTATTAAATAAAATAACCATAAGTTACTTAGAGTATTTATTTGAATATTAACAGGGAATAGTGTCATTATGGATTCTAAGCTTCTCAAAGGTATTGTTATCTGTAAGGAAAGTGGTGAATATCTTCTTGATCTTATATTAGATACGAAGATTAATCCCGTTTTATTATCTTCCTTTGTTGGTGCATTAGGCCTTTTCGGAGAAAACTTAGGACGGATAAAAGAGATAAATATAAAAGGACTTGATGTTGAAATGATTGTAGTTTACAAATACAATCTGATATTCGTAGCAATTCTAGATAAAGAATTTGTAAAACATAACATAAGAGAAGAAGCGGAAAAATCATTAGACATGTTTTATTCATTATATCGTAGAGAAATTGATGAAAATAGTAATGAAATTAGTCAATTTACATCATTTAAAAATAACTTATTTACCCAAATTGAAGAATATTTTAATAGGATTAAAGATTCACAAAAAGACCTCGAGATTGGCGACTTTGGTTTTTTTACTGAGGCAATAAAAAAACTAAGAACTAACTCAACCAATTAAAATTCTTGAGTTTTCTTTTTAAAAATTAAATCTCCTATTTTAACTCCAAAAATCCTTTCCATTAAATTACATTTAGCTTTTAATAAATAGTAAACATCCTTTTGGGGAATTTCCATTCCATGAAGACTTTCAAAATTTCCCTGTCCTTTTGACAAAATAACTCCCTTTTCTTTAAAGAAATGTTTTTTAAATTCTTCTGGAGATGTCGCTACATCTACTCCTGGACTATGACTTGATTCTACAACTTGAACTAATTCAGTTATACCTACAAATTTAGCATCTTCAATGGTAGCATCATTTATAATAGGCGCTCCTCTGACAGAATAAACTATTTTTAAATCAGGATAATAATTTTTAATAGTAATAATTAATAGTTTATCAAAAACGATTTCTCCACAATTATCTCCAAGTATTAACAAGTGATCAGTTTTTTCAATTGATTCCTTGAATTTTTTGTAGTCGTTGATAGTAAAATTTTTTATTTCAAAGTTATTAATATCAGAAATGAAATTTATATCATGCTGACTCGCAAAATCAATAGTATTTCCAAGTGCTGCAATTAATATTGCTTTGAATAAAGGATCTTTTGAATTTTCAACAATATTATTAACTTCCTCATAATATTGTAATGCAAGGCGATTATACCTTTCTTTTAAAGAATAGTAGGGATCTTTTTCGCCCAAAACTTCTGCAACTATTGTGTATGCAATTTTACCTAAAATTGGAGCGGGATTTTTGTTTAAATCAATAGTTATTAGATGTTTCATGAACCTCTTTTGAGCAGATATTATAATTTCGCGAGATAAATTAGGTTTAAGTAATTTAAAAGCTCTTAAGATTTGATCCAATAAACATCCAAGGCATTCTGGTTCTAATTTCATAATATTGAAATATAATTATTTTGTATTAGAGAATACAGAATTCTTTTAATTTCTTTCAAATCTGTCTTTACTAAAAGATCTAAGCTAAAACTGATTTATACATTAAAGTATATTCAACTTCAAATCTTAATAGCTTTTAGAAAGATCTTTTAAATATTTAAAGATTTAATAAATAATCAATTATTTACAAAAAATTGGATAAAAAAAATGTCAGAATCTACTTTAAAATTAAATGTAAAGCAAACATTCTTGATTGGATTAGCTTTTTTTTCTTCAGAAATTGCATGGGCACTTTATAATGCTCAAGTCCCACTACTTTTAAATGCATATCTTCCCTCTCTATTTATGATAGGATTATTAATGGCTTTAGATAATATAATAGGAGTTGTCCTTCAACCAATTATGGGATCAGTTTCAGATAATACACGAACTAAGTTTGGACGAAGGATGCCTTTTTTATTAATTGGTATTCCTCTAGGTGCTCTATTTTTTGCTCTAATTCCAACAGAAACTTCATTAGTAACATTATTTCTTTGGATGTTATTTTTTGGTATTAGTATGGGACTTTATAGAGCTCAAGCAGTATCAATAATGCCAGATTTCGTAAAACCTGTTAATAGAAGTAAAGGAAACGGTATTATTAATTTAATGGGAGGATTGGGAGTAACATTCGGTTATGGTTTAAGTTACCTCATAGATCTATTTTCTACAGTTCGAATAGGAAGACAAGTTACGTTTATTATAGTATCAATCATTATGGTTGCAGCTTTAGGCGCTTTATTCTGGAAAATCAAGGAAAAGGATGCTTATAGCTACCAAGAACTATTAGAACTTGAAGAAAAGGAAGGAAAAAAATTAAAAGAAGAAAAGAAAACACCTGGCTTAATTGAAAGCATAAAAGATATTTTAGCAGAGGAAGATAAAAGTACATTATTTATTTTGTTAGCAATATTTTTTTGGTTTATTGGCTATCAAGGAATTGTGGCATTAGTTTCGATTTATGGTGTCAATGTGTTAGGATACCCCGAAGGACTAGCAGGTTTTTTACCATTTTTTGTTAGTGTACCATTAATAATTACAATATATCCTTTGTCTGTTGTAGCTACTAAGATTGGTCGGAGAAAGGCGATTAAAATCGGTATACTAATTTGGATTGCAATGTTAGTAATTGGATTTTTCTTAGGCTTAACACAGCCGAGTCTTGCGATTATGGCTATAATATTAGCATTTCTAGGACCTGGTTGGGCACTTATTAATGTTAATTCGATAGTAATCGTTTGGGAGTTGGCACCAACAGAAAGAAAAATTGGAACTTACACAGGGCTTTATTACTTTTTTAGTTTTCTCGCGGCCATACTTGGACCAATGATCGTAGGCGGTCTTACTGATTTGTTCTCTCCTCCTTCTCTTCTTCTCAATGGTGCTATATTCTTCATATTTGCGTTTATAATGATGCTATTCGTTAAAAGAGGGGAAGTAGAACTAACAGAAGAAGAAAAATTAGCTAAACAAAAAGCAATCCAAGAACTTTAATAACTAAAAATTCTTTCTTTTTTTTTATTATATTTCAAATCTTAATTTTTATATTAAAAACAAAATGAAATTTAGGAAATCATAGATTTATGTCAATTTTTATGTTTTCTATGTTATCCGGCACTCCTTTTGTTGATTTTAAATAACCCAGAATTATATTTGTAAACATCTCTTGCATAAAATCTTTTAAAGGGACCTTTCTTTCATTTACTTCGAGTATAACTTTTGGCATATCTTTCATAGATTTACTGATTTTTTAAAATTTTTCATTATGATATGATTATGGTTATGTTTAAAACAAAAAAGAAAAAAGATGAAGTTTTTCCTTCTTTTACCAAAACCCTCGCAAGGTAGGTCCTCCTACTATTATCATTTTTTAGTAAGAATCATTCCATTTGGTAATTATACTGGTATTGTAAGAATTTTCTTTAAAAGTTCGAAATAGTACTTTTTTAACGAACTTTCTGTAATATAGATTTTAGAAAGGTTATACCCACACAAGCTCATCCTCCTCCAATATTCATATAGGAGATAATGATAATAGTAATGACGGCTCCAAATCCAGTTATTATGAGAAATAATAATAAAAGTCTTCTAATTTTTCCCTTTCTTAGTTGATTTAATTCAGTTTCACTCATAGTTTCTCCTTCTTATTGTAATTTAGCTATTTATATTTTATAATAAATATTATTTAAAAATATTAATTAAAGAGAAAATTCACTAATAATAAATTTAGGTAATTTATGAGTTTTTCCCTTCTTTATGAGCAAAAATTGTATATAGACCTATCAATAGAGAAAAGATGGCAAAGAAAAATAATAAAACTTGAATCTGATATAATAATAGGTTAATTAAATCTATTGGAGAAATAAAATTTAGATCCACCAACATATTAATTATTTGTACAATTGATTTCATTAATATTACAAATAATGCAATTGTATCAGCCCCTAATATCTTAATGGTGTCCTTGATATATTCAACTCTCTCGAATATAGAACCAATAATAAACAAGAAGATAAACAAATCGATAAAAAACGATAGCACATTATAGAAAGGATCATAGAAAATAAAATCTGCCGAAAAACTAACTATAATATAGAGCATATAGATAAAGGTTAAGAGATAGAAAAAAGAAATGTAAGCAGAAAATTTTTTGGTAAAGATTAATCGTAATATTACGAATACAAATAATATTACATCAATCACTATAAGGACAATATCAATATATATGAGGAGATTTGCTAAATTTTGAACAACCGGGTTACTAGAGTTTTTAAAGACCCTTATTGTAAAAAAAACGAACCATATATTAAGAAGTAGGAAAGCAATGAATTCCAATATCCTTGTAAATTTCCTAGACGACTTTTTCTTGTATAAATAATCATCTACCGTAGTAGATGTATCAATACAAAATTTGAAAGCAAAAAAAGCTGTTAAAACTAAGTTGGCAAAAAAACAGAATATAAAAAACCTAAAAATAAACCCACTAAAAATCAACACAACAGGTACAGTTAAGATTATCGAAATTATTACAAGAACTGTTCCCCTTTTATCCAGGTTGAAAAAAAGTGATAAAATTAATAATACAAATGTAAATCCTGCTAAAAAAGCTATAAAAAATGCAATAATAAAGCTAAAGGTGAGATTTGAGATGACTAAAATACTAAAAATGAATAAAAACCAAGAAATAATGAAAAGAATAACGATAATCATTAAAATTGTCTTTTTTGACAGATTTTTTAACCCAGAAATAAATCTCATGATAATTGCATTCTCAAAGATCTCTTTTATATAAAACTTTCTAATATGACATATATTAATTATTTTTTTTTTTAATTGGTTAATATTAACAATTTTTCTATAATTTCTTAATTAAAGTTTCTACTAATTTTTATAATATTAATAAAACGTTTTTATCTTTCAAATAATTCTAAAACTTATAAATTTTCATTAGTAGTATGAAAAATGTCTGAGGAACAAAAGGTTAGAAACCGTTGGATTGTTGTTATTGGAGCTATATTAATACAGCTCGCATTAGGTACAATATATTCATGGGGCACACTTACCATATTTGTAAGCCCTTATTTAAATGAAGCAAGAGAAGTTACTGTTTACATTTTTGGAGCAGGGTTATTAACATTTGCTCTTGTTATGATTCTCGCAGGGCAATTGCAAAATAAATATGGGTCTAAAAAGATAGCAATTCTAGGAGGGATCTTATTAGGTATTGGAGTTATATTATCTGCTGTTATGACAACCTTTATTGGATTATTAATCACATACGGTATTATTTTTGGGGCAGGGATAGGTTTTGGATATGTATGTCCTATAGCATCAGCAAGCAAGTGGTTTCCAGATAAAAAAGGATTCATTAATGGCATTGCTGTAGCAGGTTTTGGAGCAGGTTCTTTTATTTTTAATTATGTTATAAAAGCACTTGCTAATCCAAATAATTTAGAAACAACGGATCCAAACTTTGTTACATCAATTTCCAGGAATATTCCGATAATGTTTGTTGTTTTAGGAATTATATATTTAGTCCTAATAATTGGAGGAGCTATGACTTTAAGTAATCCTCCTGAAGGATGGAAACCAGAGGGTTGGATACCACCTCCACCTTCAGAAGAAAGCGGAATTTCAGGAATCGAATTTGAACGTAATCAAACAATAAAATTACCTCAATTTTGGATGCTTTGGGCAACCTTTGTTTTAAGTGCAATATCCGGCTTAATGGTAATAGGATCTTATGCATCTTTTGCAAAAACAGTAGATGCTACCGATAATTTTATTTATGTAATAGGTACAGCTGATTTTGTATTAATTGGTAGTTTAGCAGCATTATTTAATGGGTTAGGAAGAATAGTGTGGGGACAATTAGCTGATATTATAACATATAAAAAAGCCATGTTATTAATGTTTACAACGCAAGCAATCTTGATGTTTATCTATTTTACTGCTAATATCAACGAAATTTTCTTCTTATTTATGACATGTGCAATTTATTTCTGCTTTGGAGGAAATTTCAGCTTATTTCCAACTGCAACTGCAGATTTATTCGGTTCGAAAAATTTAGGACCTAATTATGGAGTGGTGTTTACAGCCTATGGAATTGCTGGATTTGTTGGAGCTGTTGGTGTAAATCTATTCGTTACAGCATTCGGGAGTTATTTAATACTATTTATCGTTATGGGATGTATGTCTGTAGGAGCAGTATTATTAGCCTATTTATTAAAACCCCCCAAATAGAGATAATTATCCATTTTTTTTCTTTTTATTTTATTCTTAGTTTGGTATATATTAATCTGAGAGCAGGTATTCTCTTTAATAATTTGTCAATCTTAGATTCAATAAAATTGCTACGATTTGTCCCTCTTGTGGAATTGATATAAAATAAATAAGTAATTTGTTTACAAACTCTTTACTTTTAATATTTAGTATTCTGAAATTTGTCGGACTCCTTTGATTTAATTGAGAGGATAGAATTTTTATTCTTGTGACAAAACAAGAATCATATTATGATTGGGAATTAGCTTTACGGACAAAACCTTCACACAGAAATAAAAAGAAGAATGATGATATAACCACTAATAATTTAAATATTTCGCATAATGAATTTAAAAAATACATTAAATTATGGAGAAGTAAAAATATTACTTTTTAAAAATTAATTATAGATTTTTTCTTTAAGTAATCTTGTTATAATTCATTGAAATTTACGATTTTGAATTCATTTTACTAATCTCTCTGTTACTTAACTTCCCAATAATTGCTCCTATAATAGATAAAGCAGCTCCAATAAATGGAGTAATCATCCCAAAATGAAAATTGTATACTCTCCAAAAATCGTGTTCGGGATAGTTTATCCTTAGGGTATAAGAATAAAATATTATATCTATCACAACAATGTAAATAATTGCTGCACATAATTCTAAAAACCCCATTATTATCCATAATATCTCAGCACTCGTTTGAGCTTTTTTCTCTCTGACAACAAACAAGGTAAAAATTATTATTACAATTGAGCTGATTAATATTAAAATAGCAGTAATAAGACCAGGGATTAATAATTCCGTATGTAAAAAATCAAATTCACTAACTGTAATTCGTTCAATTAATCCCCACATCCAAATATTCTCATCATATACGGTTATACTATACCATGCTGGAATAAAAATGCCAACTATAGAAAGAATTCCTCCAACTAAAGGTAATAACCAATAGTATTTCTTGACCTTTATCAATTTCTGTTCACTCAAATCTCTTAAGTATCAAAAAATAATCAAAAGAATATTTAAACATTTACCATTAATATCTTATTTTTTCACAATATATTGATTGATACATATTCACCGAGTATTCTATTGTCTTCCTTTTAGAATCTTTTTTAATTACTAAAAGAATGATGAAGTTTAATGAATATAATTTTTGTTCATTTTTTTAAGATGAATCTTTTTTAAATTTCTCTAATTTGTCATCTATATATTCCCAAAATTTCTCCTCTCTTTTTTTCTCCGCTTCTGTGTATGTGGCTTCACGTCTCCATGTCTGAATTACTTTAGTTATAAAACCAATAAGAACTATTAGAAGGACACCAAGACCATATTCAATCCATATTAAATTCCAAAAATATACATCTCTTATTTCAAGTGGATTTACAGGCATTATAATACTTAATACGAAATTAATAGTTTCATTTTGAACAATGCCTTCAACATTGAATTTCGCATTAATTGCTCCTACACATGAAATATTATCATGTTGATGAATACCATTAAGAATAAATGAATCATAATCATATTTAACTGGTTCATTAAAGTTCAAGTCATTATACCAAATGAGCTGGTCATCTGTATAGATATCATAACTAACCTCAGTTATTCCAATTTCTTCGATATCTTCCGAAGATATTGTTTTAAAAATGAGTATAGAATCAAATTGAGCAAACCTAGAATGAGTCATTCGAAAATCTACCTCTATACCACCAAATTCTTGGTTATAGCTAATAGTAAAATCATCTTTAGTTCTATAACGCGTTACATCAAAAATCCTAAAGAGATTGATAAAAAAAAAGAGATTAAATACCAATGCAACTAATAAAGCTATAAGTACTAATGACAATCTTCTTTTTCTTCTCTTAGTGAGAATTTTAATCACATTTGACTTCTAATTTAAACTTAAACTATATAAGAAAGGAATATTATAAAGTTTTCTTATGAGATTTTGATTTTGAATCAATATTAGGATTAATGAGATTTCTACTGAGCATCATTATCATATAGATATCCGCGATGATAAACGAATTCTCTCTCCATTGGGGGTTTTTATCTGATTTAATTTTGAATTGTAGTATCAAGTACAATATTAAGAACACCAAAATCTCTTCGAATGTATTTAAAGATGCTTTTAATTCACTGCAATATGGACTGCTATAATTGAAAATGATCTTGTGGCTAAATGGCAAATTTATGAGGATACAGAAGAAAATCGAAAGAAATTTAAATTATAATTATAAGAAACTAAACAAAAAGTCCAGCTACTATTAATACAACAACAGCTAGAGCAATTAAACCAGAAATTCCAATCATAGTCATTAGAATTTCATAAAACTCTTTAATTGTCATTTTTTTTTATTTTTCGCCTTATTTATTTAATTTTATTTATAATTATACCCAACCTAATATATAAAAGTATATATTTAAAAGTTATGATTAGGATTTGAGAATTCTGTCCTTTTTTATACTTTTATCATATCAAATATTTCTATATATATTCATATATATTTAATTTACGTAAATTTAGAAAATTTTCTAAAAAATAGGTCTAGAGCTCTTCATTTCAATCCTTCTCCTTTTCTATTTTACTTAAATCAATTCCAAGTTGATACGCTTCTTCTAATTGATCTTGGCACATATTAATTGGTAAGTCTTTTTGTTCATCTTTATTATAGGTACAGCATGTAATTATGAATAATTTGATGTTAAAAAATGGCGCTATCCGTTCAAAAAATGCAACTGTTGATTCACAGTGATGACGATAAGTAATTATGACTACAAATGTTTTGTTTTTAAAACCTTCCCAAGCAAGGGCTTCCATTCTATCGAACACTGTCTTTAATTGAGCTGTCATATACCCCCAATACATAGGAGTGGCAAAAACTATCGTGTTTGCTTTTTTATATGCAGAATATATTTCTTCCATATCATCTTTAATAGCACAACTATGATTTATTGATGTTGCGCATGTTAGGCATCCTTGACACGGTTTAATATTTAATTCGTTAGTATAAAAATGTTTTACTTCCTTGTCTCCGTTATTTTTTAAGCCTCTTATGAAATAATCAACTAATGTGTCAGAATTTTGATTTTTTCTCGGACTTCCATGAAATACAATAGTTTTCATAATAATTAGTTCTCTTTCTAAAAATCCTTTTATCACCCACTAGATTTTGCTTATTTATAAGAATTTGTCATTAAAAAACCAATAAACCAAATATTATGGAAAAAATATATAATCTTCAATAAAACCTTCTTAAAAATTTGTATTCCTTTTAAATAAAAAGTTTCACTTTTTTCAAAATTTATTAGTCCCTTGTAGATTTTTAGAGAGTTTTGTGTCCTTTATTGTTTATATCTTAATTTTTTAGGTTCAAATATAATATAGCAATTAATCATTAAGATCTAATTTATGGGAGAGTTTATGCACGATCCACCACTTACTATTAATTTTCATCAAATTGAAGTAATCAATGTAACTAACTTCTTCACATTCGATTTTGAGTTTTACTGCAGCAATATTCCCTGTTACATCAATATTATAAAATTTAGTCTCCCAATTTAAATTTTTATTCACTTTTTCAGGATTGTACCATGATAAATATTCATCTTTATCAACAATCCATAATTGATTATTCTCATCAAATAAAAAGAACTTCCATTCATCGTGTAAAATATTTTTATATAGTTCTGGATCACTTTTAACATGGCCTTCATGATAATAATCCATAACAGCTTTTTCTATCACTTTCTTTTCACTTTCTTTTTCTGTCTCAGTTTGATTACTTGACATTGCTTATCATTTATTATTTAGATTTTTAAATTGCATAAGGGGGGTAGCGATAAAATTGGAAAGGAATAATGAATTAATAGACTTTCCTTATTATTTATTTATTTTGATAATTTTTCTTCTTTTTCTTTCTAATAAAAATTAATCCAAGAAGTATGAAAACAAGATCGAAAAGTATATCTTTAACATAAATAAAAAATCCTGTGTGTGCTAATAATATACTGAGAATAACAGTTATAATCGCATAAGTAGCAGACAACACTCCAAATATTAATAAAAAAAATCCTAAAATTAAATCAAAATCAACTTTTTTTTTCATTTTGATAGGTAAAAATAATATTATGTCTTGAATATTGAGAGAATATATCGATTGTTAATAATATATGTAATTTAACTATTTAACTGTTTTTTAAAAGCATGGGAAGGATTAAATCTAAGAAAAAAATGATTCATTAAGCATAAAAGTATAGCCTTTATCCTTCAATATAAGTAAGATTCCTTCTTTTCTGAACTTAAGCATTAAAGGTTTAATCTCATTAAGGGGAATTCCATAATTATCAGCCATAATTTCTATCATGAATTTTGGAAAACTTTGATAAGTAAATTGAAGAAATTGGAGCATTTTTAAAAATGTTTCATCATAATCCATTCTTCTATTTACACCTTCTAAAGTCTTAAATTATCAATGACTTTTCATACTTTTAAACGTATATAAAGAAAAAATATGGATTTAAGATATCGTTTATATGTCAAATTAGTTTGCCAGATTGTGTTAGAAAATTTATAAAAAATGAGAGTACTTATCTAAAAATACTTAACCAATATTGTTAAATATTCAAAATTGACAGTATATTCACTAATGGGGAAGATGTGGGTAATAACAAATTTAATCCAAACAAATTATTAAAATTCTTTCACTAAATCTTACTTTTTAAAATCCTTTAAAATGTTTTCAAATTCTCGATATAAGTTAGGGTAAAGTCTCGCGAATAATCGATACCAATCCATTCCTAGCATACCTCCCGCAATAAAACAAAGAAAAACACTAATTAAAATTAATATTTCATGATTTATGTTAAAAACCTCTTCTGGTAAAAAATCGATTCCATGTACAAATAAATTTAACGAAAGGCTACCAAGTAGCATTCCAAATGGGTATAACAATACATTAGGTGATTTAAAGAATTTTACAGATTCTGGAGTAATTGGATTGAATACAATTGATGATTTATTATTATGGTTATTATTTCGTTTCTCGACAAATTTTAAGCTAATTACATCTCTCCAATCCCTAAAAATCAAAAAACTCCCACTAAATAAAAATAAAAATAGCAAAATCATCTCAATTGCTAAATAGATTCTTAACTCTTTCTTCAATATCTCATGTTGAATCATTATAAATCGCATGATCCACAAAAAACAAGCAATTAGAGTAAAAATAATACCTACAAATCCCTCATGAATATGGTACTTTTGAAAAATTTTTCTCGTCTCATTCTGATTCGAATTATTTTTTATATATTTAATAAAATTTAATGTTAATCCATGAGATAATATAGAAATACACAAAATTGCAGAAGAATCTCTAATTGTATACCAATTCCAAAAACTCGGCTCGATTTTAAAATATTCGAGAAAATAAATTATTATCCATAATGGAGTTCCAATGATTATTATCGTGAAAAAAATTAGATTGTAATTTTTTAAATCAATTAGAAATAAGAGCACATAAAAAAATATGATAAAATAGCTAATTGTAAACATCCAATTGATCTTTAATTCGAATGAATAGGATTCAAAATGTTGATTATAATAATAGAAATAATAAAGCACAATTACGCTTAAAAAAACTATACAAAATAAAATTGCTTTTTTTAAAAAGAAAAGATACTTTTTCATTAAACCCTTTAAAATTCCTTTTAATATTAAAATTCTTATTACTTAATCTAATTTTAGTGATTAAAAAAAATAGTATGGAATATTTGAGTTGAAAAGCTTAAAAGAAAATAGTATAGAGATTCATTGAAAATGCCTCTTTTAAAATCTTCTTATGTTTTTCTTTTTAAAAAAAAATCTCAAAAAACTTCAAAATCATTCCAAAGGGTTTTATAATATCTTATTGATGATTTTTTCTTAAGTTAAATAAATTTTAAAAATAAAATAAATAAATAAATGTGATATGAATGAGTTTTGATGAGTTTGATGAGGATTTAGAATTAGTTGGGGAAGAATCAGTAAGATCTAAAACTCCCGCTTCTAAAACACCTTCAGCAGGAAAGAAAGTAACATTATATTTTATGTCGACTATAGGACCTGGTGAGAAGAAAGAAAAATTAACTGTAAACGATAATAATCGAGTAAAAGACATTAAACGAACTTTAGGTAATTTATACGGACTTAATCCTAATGATTTTCATTTGTCATCTGGTGGAGTTACCTTGGATGAAAGTAGCCAATTAAACGATTATAGTGTAAATAATGGTGACGACATTCTTTTAATCCCTGCGAGTACAGCAGGGTAAATTAATTTCAATTTTTTTTTTCAATTTTATTTTTTTCATATAATTACTATTTTTTCTAATTTCAATAAAAAAAAAGATATTTTAATCTAAATTTTTGATGTTTTCATCCAGATGCGTAATCTGAAAACCCTAATATCTTCCCACAGAAAGGACAATGCCACATCCGAGTGCTATAGCTATTACTCTCACCTAAAAAACATCTAGAACGTTTTTGACTTTTTTTGTTTATTTCTACTATAAAAAAATCATAAATGTGAAGTTCTTTTTCGCAATATGGGCATCTAGGGATTACTCGTGGTGATAAAGTCAAATCAAATCCACATTTCGGACAGATTTTTTCATCAATATCTACATATCTTCCACATTCCTCACAACCTTTAAAAAAAAACATAATTCACTCAATTTACTTTATTAATTATTGAATTTCGAATTATTACAATTAAATATTAAGTTATTCCAGTTTATATAGATTTTATAAGTTCTATGCCAAGTATGTGATATGGGTTTAAAAAAACAACCATAAATATATTTTTATAGAATAGACTTCTTAATATAATATGCAAATCCTTGAATATCAATTATATTCAATATAGCGCTTATAAATAAAAAAATTATAATTCGAAAAAAGAAATTACAGGAGGAAATACTATGAAAAAAATCACCCCTATTTTAATATTAATATTCGCTTCTCTAATACCTTTATTATTTACAGCGACAATTCCCTATGCATTACCTACAAGATTACATCTTGATGCACGTAAATCAACAGAGCATAGTTGGGATTGGGAAGTAAAAACATATATTATAACTTTGACGGAAGGATCTCATTACACAATTGATGTAGATATTAGTGACTTTTGGGGTATGGATGTATCATTAAGAATAGGAGAAACACCCTATATGATAAAAGGATTTTCAGTTGATAGTGGTGGATATACTGGGGCGACTATGCATTTTACAGCATCCAAAACGGGAGATTACTATATTCAAGTTAAAATTAATTCAGGATCGGGGTTTTATGACATAATAGTAGAATCAGGAACAACAGATCCCGCTACAGGACCAACCGATGATTTTTTTGATGTTTCATATTTATTGGTTCTCATATTGCCTAGTATATTTATTTTAGCAGTTGGATTAATCATCTTGAAAAAACGACCTTTATTAAGAAAAAAGAGGCAATTTATTAGTGTTTATAAGAAAGTAGAATATGAAAAGAAAGATGTTTTAGTTAAAAAAGAAGAGTTGATGATTTGCTCATACTGTGGAAGCGAAATTAATAAAAATCTAAAAATATGTCCACAATGTAATACATCTCTACAGTAAAGTCTCTTACTAAAGAAATTTATAATAACTAATATAAAAAAAAGAAATTATAGATATTCTGATGCTATTAATCTGCTAAAATTCCATAGCAATAAAACAGCTTTATGGGAATTAAATAAAAGATTAAAAAAGAAATAGTAAGAAACAAGAAAAGTTAAGAGGATTCTAAATCTCTATAATTTCTCTTATATCTATAAAAAACAAATAATTTATTTTCTTTTTATAAAGTTATCTAAATGACAATAGCTGTTATTCGTTTCAGAACTTTCTTACCAAGAATTTTTAATGCTTCTCTGATGAGTTAAGGTTGAAAAAACTGGCTAATAACCACAATCTCTTTCAACGGAACGATATTGGATTGAAGTTTCTCTTCTCATTAAACATAGTAATAATTTGTTTTTAATTTCTAAAAGACTCTTCTCCCCCCATAAATTGTCCATTTCATCAGGGTCTTCTTTCAAATTAAAGAGTTCTCCGTGATTTTTGAAAATTGAAAGTCTCCATTCATCAGTTATGACCGTTCTAGTTTTCTGATCATTATAATCATCATCCATCTCGATAATGAGCTCATTGTTTATTTTTGCATAAGGATCTTTTACTAATGGCATCAAACTTTTTCCTTGCATGAAACCTGGAATGGGGAATCCTGCTATATCGAGAATAGTCTCAGGAATATCAACAGAGCTTGCTAATGAATAACACACTTTATTCTGTAATTCACTAGGTACTTTAATGATGAAAGGGATTTTAATTAACCCTTGATATAGAAACGGTCCTTTAAAGAAAAAGCGATGTTCTCCACCTAAATCACCGTGATCTGTTGTGAAGATCACTATTGTATTGTCACTTAACCCCAAAGTATCAAGTCTTTGCAATATTTCCCCGATCGCGTCATCTATCATTTTTTCCATCCCATATGATGCTGCAATGACCCGTTTCGCTTCCAATTCAGTCAAATTCTTAGGTATGGGAAAAATGCCTTTTGCTGTTCCTTCTGAATTAACGAGTTCACTATAATGTTTTCTATTGAGTTCTGAATCATTCTGATGATCATCAAAGAAAGTATTGGGCAATTTCACATCTTCTGGTTTAAACATATCAAAATATTTACCTGGTGGAGAAAATGGATGGTGAGGATCTGGAAATGAGCAAAATGTGAAGAAATTTTGTTTATTATAGTGACCATTAGCAAACTTTTCAAGGAATTCAATTGTTTTTTCTTTCACAAAGCTAGTTGAATATAATTGTTCAGGTAAAAAATGTTTTAAGACCTGTAAATTAACAAACGACTGCTTCGTATCGATACATAAATTAATCTTAGATTGGATGGCCTTATCAGTATCGTTTACCCTAATCCGCAGTGGTCTTCGAAGAGAATCATTTTCTTCTATTTTTTTTTTAACCCAATCAATGTAATCTGGATGTCCGCAAAGAATTCCATGTCCCGAGACAAGTTGTACCTCATCTAATCCAAAATAAGGAGAAAATTTGGTTAATCTATTAAAATCTCTAACTTGAGCAAATTCTTGGCTTTTAGTTGGGTTTATAAATTTTCCAGATGGAGCTCCAAAATAGTTTAAATGAATCTTTCCAAAACTTGCAGTGTGATAATTTCCTGAATCTCGCAAAGCGTCTAAAAATGTAAAAGTTCCTTGGGGTAAATTTCGTCCATTAGTTGTAACACCATGAACTGAAGGATACTGACCTGTAAAGATCGTGCTTCGATTCGGCATACATATGGGATTGTTACAATAGAAATTAGTGAATCTTATACCTTCTTGGGCAATCTTATTAATATTGGGTGTTTTTAAAACCATATCCTCATTATAACAACTTAGATGATCAGATCGCTGTTGATCTGTGATAATGAATAAAAAATTTGGCTTGTTGTTAATGGTTATCCCTCATTTCTCTGTTTCTTTAATCTAAATTGAATAATTTAATCGTTCAAATAAAATTTTTGATTAATTCACTACGAAAAACTTCATATTCAATATGAAACGTATATATAGTATTAAATTAAATTTGATATAAATTTAAATAATTAAGGAAAATTATGCCAGGTGAAAAATTAACCAAAAAACAAGTGACAGGAAATATCATAGGCATGATCCCCTTGATGATTATTTTTGGCGTATTACAACAAAAATTAGTTAAATGTCCAAAATGCAAATACATGTGCAAGAGCGTCTGGAAAAAGTGTCCAGTCTGCCAGACTCAACATTGAAAATTAATTAAAATTTTTAAATTTTATACATAATTGATTGTGTATTCTTTTTTTTTATACACCTTCTTTAAAAACATTATAGAATAATGTTAAACAGCTTCTTCTAACAATGTTCACCATTTTTATGATTTGCATTACACACTTCGATCCACAACATTTAAATATGATAATACACACTTTATGATCAGAGAATAAAAAATTATACACACTTAAAAAAAAATAAAAAATAAAAAAAAATGGTGGAAAAAAAGATGGAAAATAGTTATGAATCCTACAAGAATTTTAAAACCAAGATTGATGCCGCACGTGCGAGTATCTGTAAAATCTATTATTAATTAATCCTTATATTTTTTTAAAAAAAATCATGTTCACGAAAAGAAATAATCAATCAATAAAATTAATCAGAATTAAAAATTAAAAAAAAATAAAAACAAAATGGTGGAAAAAAAGATGGAAAATAGTTATGAATCCTACAAGAATTTTAAAACCAAGATTGATGCCGCAAGTGCGAGTATCTGTAAAATCTACTATTAATTAATCCTTTTTTTTTTTAAAATAAAATCACGTTCACAAAAAAAAATAATCAGAAATAAATTGGAGGAAAAAAAATGAAAATATCAAATGATATAGAAAAAGGATATAAGTCTTTTAAAGCTTTTAAAGCCAATTTAGACGCTCAAATTCGCCCTAAATTATACTTTTAATTAACTAGGAGGAATTGTAGTATGGAATATCGCAAATATCTTAAGAATCCGGTTTTGGAAGATGATACAGATCAAATGAAGGGCTTACCTATACCCTCTATCCAAAAGTCGTATCCTAAAAACGCAAAATTAATTGACTTAGTATCACCTGAATCCATTAATGTGGCGGAAGTTTCATTAGTGGAAGCAATTAACAATAGACAAAGTCGTCGTAAGTATCTTGAAGCCCATTTAACAATGGAGGAATTATCTTTTCTGCTATGGGCTACACAGGGAGTAAAGGAACTTGCTCGAGGTGGGCGCGTAACAAAGCGAACAGTTCCTTCTGGTGGTGCTATGCATCCATATGAGACATACTTAGTAGTAAATAATATTAAGGGATTAGAATCTGGATTATATCGATATATAGCTATAGAACATAAATTATTAGTTTTAGACACCAATGAGGCTGATCTATCTGGGAAAATAGTTGAAGTATGCCATGGACAAGCTTTTATTGGAAAAGCTGCTGTTGTTTTTATCTGGACTGCTAGACCATATAGATTGGAATGGCGATATGGAGAAGATTCACTTAAAGATATTTTAATGGGCGTTGGACATATTTGCCAAAATCTTTATCTTGCTTGTGAAGCAATAGATGCTGGTACTTGTGCCATCGTTGCGTATAATCAGGATGAACTTGATAAGTTTATCGATGTCGATGGAGAAAACGAAATTGCTCTATATTTAGCTCCAGTTGGTAAAATTTGATTGTAATTAAATTTATTATTAGAATTAGAAAAAAAAATTAATCAAGATTTAAAAAAAACCAAGAAAAAGGAAAAAAATAATTAAAAAAAATAGAAAAATAAAATAAAAGAGGAAAAAAAAAATGAGAATTTCTGGATCAGGAACACTTTCAGCTGGAAAAATTGATGATGAGCTTCACGTTTCAGGCTCTGCAAAAATAAAGGGAAATTTTGAATGTAATGGGTTTCAATCATCTGGTTCTTTGAGGGGAGAGGGAAACCTTACTATTCATGGTAATATTAAAAGTTCTGGCTCATTTAGGCTTATAGGCTCCCTTCATGGAGATGGTAATGCGAAATCTTCTGGTTCAATGAGAGTAGGAGGGGAGATATTAGTTAAGGGAACATTAGTAAACTCAGGTTCATTAAGGACGGAAAATAGAGTTGAGGCTCTTCAAGGAATTAATGTTTCAGGTTCAGCACACATTAAAGGTGGAGTTTCATCCCAAAAACTAATAAAAATTTCTGGATCATCTACAATTCATGGAGATGTCTCTGGATATGATATATCTTTAGGACGTAAAAGCAAATTAAGTAGAAACATATATAAACATCTTAGTAAGGTGTATGGAAACATTATTGCCAGAAGTTATGTTAAACTTATCAGAACACTTGTTGAAGGGGATGTTAGAGGACGAAACCTCTATATTGGAGAGGGGACAGTGATTTCAGGAATGGTTTATTATGTTGATAGTATTGAAGTTCACGAAAAAGCCACATTAGCTAATGAACCTATTCAAATTACAGAACGAGATTTGTAATATTAGAATTTGAAATTATTTGTGAATTATGTTTATAGAAAATAAAAAAAAAGAAGGAAATAAGGAGGAATAAAAATGTCAAATGATGAAGGATGGAATGAAAAGAAAGGGAGTGAACATGAGAGAGAAAAAAGTAAGGTAATTTGGGAATTAAATGATATTCGAGAAGAACTATCTTTTGAATTAGACGATTTGCATGATGATTTAAAGGATGTGATTGAAGATTTAAGAGAAGAAGCTGAGGATATAAAAGATGATTTGAGAGACGAGTTGGATGATCTTATGGAAGAACGAGAAGAGTTACTCAATGAAGTTGGAAATATAAAGGATGAATTAGAGAATTATGGAGAAGATGCAAAGGATCAAATTGAACATGCAAAAGAGAAGCTTGAACGTCTGAAAGACAAATTTGAGAAACATGAAGCTAAATTTGATGAAAAAATTTGGAAAAAAGTAGAAAAAGCAAAAAAGAAAGCAGCTAGGATAAATATTTCAGTTGACCCTGAGATGAGTGGTGAGTGGCGTGATTGGGCAGACGGTTTGGGAGCTTCAGTTTCAGAGTTGGTTAGGAAATCAATGAAATTTGTTAAAAACAATATTGGAGATCTGAAAAAATTAGAAAAATTGGGACGTAATATGGAGAAAATGGGAGAGGGTATAGAACAAGCAGTAAAAGATTCTGGTTTAGAAGAGTTAGGCAATAGGCTTGAGAGAGAATTTGAAGGTAAGAAAGGAAGAGGCAAATCAAAAATTCATATAGCTGTAAATCAAGACACCGATAAAGAACGGATAAAAAAGAGAGTGAGTGGTTTAATCAAGCTATATAATAGTATACCCATTGACAAATTAGCCCAAGCACTAGATAAGTCAAATGAAGAAGCAGAGAATTTAGTATATGAATTGGTTGCGGATGATATTGGGGGTACTCTGGAGGGAGGTGTGTTCAAATTCACGGGTACTTCGGAAGAAGTAATTTCAAAACTGAATGAATTAATTGATAAAATATAACACAAGGAGTGATATATCAAAATGATTAATCCGATTTATGAAAAACTTGCTAAAATTGTAGTAGAATATTCACTTGAGATAAAGAAGGGACATACGGTTCTTATTAGCGGTCCTTCATTGGCAAAAGATTTATTTCAAACTTTAAACAAAGAAATGATTAAAGTTGGTGCTCATCCACTGATTGTTCCTGGTATAGAAGGAATACGAGAAACCTTTTTTAAATATGCATCAGAGGAGCAGTTAACTTATGTTAGTATTTTTGAAGAGCTAGTATTTAAGGAATTTGATCGTTTAATTGAAATACGAGCAGATTATAATACACGTAAATATAGTACAATTGACCCTAAGAAATTGTCAACATTTATGGGAGTTCCTAAAAGGAAAGAGTTAAGAGAGATTCAGGATAAGAGGACTTCAAGTGGAGAATTTAAGTGGATTGTAATTCCCTATCCTTGCAATGCATATGCCCAAGAGGCAAATATGGATTTATTTTCATATGCCGATTTTATAAACAAAAGTTTATTCTTAGATAAAGAAAACCCTATTAAAGAATGGCGTAATATGCAAAAAAAACAAGATCTTCTTGTTAATAATTTAAATAAAGTTGAGGAAATTCACGTTATTGGAGAGGACACGGACTTATTATTATCAGTAAAGGGACGAAAATGGATAAATTGCAGTGGTCAGAGAAATTTACCTGATGGTGAAGTTTATACCGGTCCCGTTGAGAACTCTATTAATGGGCATATTAGGTTTACATATCCTGGAATATATATGGGGAATGAAGTCGAAGATATCTATTTAGAGTTTAAAGATGGAGAAGTAATAAAAGCGACTGCACAAAAAGGTGAAGAAGTTCTTCAAGAGATATTAAAGATAGAAAACGCCAACAGAATTGGAGAATTTGCGATTGGAACTAATTTTGGGATTACTAAATTTACAAAAAATATGTTATTTGATGAAAAACTCGGTGGAACATTGCATTGTGCCCTAGGGCTTGGATTTGAATGGACTGGCTCAAAAAATAAATCTTCAGTTCATTGGGATATATTAAAAGATATGAAGGTGCCAGGCTCAAAAATAATAGCTGATAATAAGGTAATTTATGAAGAAGGAAAATGGAAAATTTAAAATCTTAAATTTAAAAAAAAAATAATTAGAAAATTAGGGGATAAAGGATGGAAATTGTACCAACGCGAAAAACATTCAGAAGCTATCTTTTCTTTTGGTCAGGACAATTATTCTCATTGTTAGGATCGATGGTAGTTCATTTTATACTGATCTGGTGGATACAATTAGAAACAGGAAACCCAATATTTCTTTCTTTAGGGCAGGTTTTTTATATAGTACCTATGTTAATATTCATGCCTATTGCAGGAGTGTTTTCAGATAAATTAAAGCGTAAAAACCTCATCATCGTCGTGGATTCTTTACAGGCGTTTACTACATTTATTCTTATTATGTTTTTCATATTTGAAATTGTAAATATTTGGATAATCTTTTTTTTTATCGGTTTACGGAGCATTTTTCAAGCTTTCCACCAGCCAACCGTAGCTGCGATTATTCCATCAATGGTACCAAAAGAAAAATTAGGTCGAATAAATGGAATAAATTATTTATTTATAGGACTAATACAGCTCCTTGGTCCGGGATTCGGAGCGCTATTAATGCAATTTTTTACTATTAGGGAAATCTTATGGATTGACATAATTACATTTTTTATAGCTTTTATCCCGTTACTCATTATTACTATCCCTGTTGTAAGATCTGAATCTGAGGTAAAGCAGAAGAATGGTTTCATCAAAGACTTTAAAGTAGGATTCATAGTTTTCAAATCAATTCCCGGGTTGATAATTCTTCTATTTATGGGAATGCTTGTTAACTTTTTTGTTCAGCCTTTAGGCACTCTATTACCCTATTTTATTAATACTATTCATGGGGGATTAGAATTTGAGTATGCTTTAGTTCTAATATTTTTGCAGGCGGGTGTGATGGGAGGTGCAATAATAGCTTCTATTAAGAAGGAGTGGAAACATAAAATTGAAGTGAGTTTTATCGGAGTTGGGATCATAGGCATTGGATATGCGTTTTTAACAATTGTTCCTACTGGATTTTTTATGTTAATAGGAATTTTATTATTGATCGCGGGAATTACTTTGCCAATAATAAATACTATATTTCAGACGATTTTACAAACAAATGTACCCCAAGATAAGCTAGGAAGGGTAACATCTATTGAGAGTACTCTTTCTGCGATAATTACCCCTCTTGGGGCGATTATTGCTGGACCCATTACGGTATTAATTGGGATTCACAGTTTATTTCTCTTTTGTGCTATTGCGATTATACTAGTTGCACTTATAACTTACTTTTTCACTGGAATTCGGCATGTTAAATATAATGGACATATTACAATAGAATCAGAATTTAATGAATTATAAAATAAAACAAAAAAAATCAAAAAATGAATTATTGAAAAAATTTTTAAAAAAATAAAAAAAAAAAATAAATTAGGAAATTAGGGGATTAAAAATGGAAGAAACAGCAAATAAGGAAACTTTTAAGAGCTATTTGTTTTTTTGGTCTGGGCAATTATTTTCTTTGCTCGGATCGATGGTGGTGTTTTTTGTAATAATCTTTTGGATTGCAGATGTTTATGGTGATCCCATGATAAGTGCTTTTGCATCATTTTTATATATTTTAATGATGACAATCTGTATGCCATTTGCTGGAGTTATTGCAGATCGAGTTAATCGAAGGTTATTGATTGTAGTTGTGGATTCACTACAGGCGTTTGCTACATTTGGATTGATATTAATATTTCAATTTGGAGTAGCAAATATTTGGATTGTATATATATTCATTAGTTTGCGTAGTATATTTCAAGCTTTCCATGTGCCTACAGTTAATGCGATTATTCCTACGATGGTTCCTAAAGAAAAATTGTCAAGAATTAACGGTATTAACTTTTTATTTTCCGGTGTAGTTCAACTTTTCGCTCCTTTTATAGGAGCAACACTATTAATTTTTCTCTCAATGCATTTGATACTTTGGGCAGATATTATTACTTTCTTTATTGCTTTGATACCTTTACTACTGATAACGATACCTTCAGTTAAACAAGTTAATCTTATTGAGGAAAAAGTTGAAAAAAGTTCATTCCTGAAAGAATTTAGATTAGGACTTAAAACATTAAAACTGATTCCGGGGGTAATTATTATGATAGTCTTATGGATGTTTCTAAATTTTATAATAAGACCCGTTGATTCACTTATGGCTTTATTTATCTTAGACTTTCATGGAGGAGGCGTAGGACATTTAGCATTTGCACAAATGGTCTTCACAGGAGGGATGATTGCTGGAGCCTTACTTACATCAATCAAAAAGAATTGGAATAATAAAATCCGAGTAATTTTCATTAGTCTTGTACTTGCATTGATAGGATATTTTATATTTGCTATAGCTCCCTCTGGATCATTTTATATTTTAGGTTTAGGTGGTGCTATTCTGGGATTCAATTTACCAATAATAAATTCTCTCTATCAGACATTTATACAAACTGCAGTTCCAGCTGATAAACTCGGACGAGTGACTTCAATTGATCATACTTTATCTTCAGCAATATCACCTATCGGTTCACTACTCTCAGGACCATTAGCAGTCCTATTTGGGATTCAGGCTTTATTTATCTACTGTGGTTTAATCGGGATATTGTGTACAATTGGATGTTGGAGTTTCACTGGCATTCGGAGAGTAGATCTTGATAGCAAGGAGGCACTCGAAGAGATTAACGGAAAAATACAAAATATTTCAATCTAATTTTATTTCTTTTTTTTATTACAATAAATATATTTGGAAATGGTGAGTTAAATTTCAGAAGAATTAGCAAATAAACAAACTTTTAAGAGATATGTATTCTTTTGGAGCGGACAATTGTTTTCAATATTAGGATCGTCAATTACACAGTTTGTAATAGTCTGGTGGTTAACTATTATCACTGGAAGTCCAACTATTCTTTCAATTGCCAGTTTTGCATATATTTTACCTTTAACAATTGTATTTCTTATTGCGGGCGTGATTACAGATAGATGGAACCGTAAAAAAATAATAATAGTTGTAGATTCCCTACAAGCATTTGTCACGCTTATCCTTATTTTCTTATTCAATTTAGGGGTAGAAAATCCAATTTTAATTATTATTATAAATAGTTTATTAGGACTTTTTCAAGGTTTTCATATTCCTACGGTAAGTGCTATTGTTCCCACCATGGTCCCCAAAGATAAATTAAGTAGAATGAATGGGGTTAATTTTTTAATGAGAAGCTTTATTCAAATTATAGGACCAATAATAGCTGCAATGCTTCTAGCTTTTTTTCCTATAAAGATAATACTTTGGCTTGATCCTATTACATTTCTAATTGCTTTTGTCCCTTTAATATTAATTAAAATCCCATCAGTCAAACCAGAAATTGATTTGAAAAAAAAGAATTCATTTAGAGAAGATTTTAAAATTGGTTTTCAAACATTAAAAGTAATTCCTGTCGTTTTAATGATGCTCTTAATATCGATGTTTATCAATTTTTTGTTAACACCATTCGGACTTCTTATGCCCTACTTTATTTATTTCAACCACTCTGGTACTGCCTCAGATTTAGCATTTATTTTAGCTTTTTTAAATGGTGGTATGCTTCTAGGGGCACTTATTTCCTCAATTAAGAAAACTTGGAAACATGCAGTTTCAATTTATTTCATAGGAGAATTAATTATAATGCTAACTATAGGGATTTTTGCGGTTTCTCCTCACAGATCTTTTCTATTTATGGCTATTGTTGTTGCTTTTGAAGGCTTAGTAATTCCTATTATTAATACAATTTATTTGACAATCATGCAATTAAAAGTACCTGCAGATAAAATGGGGCGAATCTCTTCTATTGATTATGCGATATCGATGGCAATTTCACCAATTGCAGTGATTGTTGCTGGACCTTTGGCAGAATTGATAGGAGTGCCTAACTTAATTTTCTATTGTTCAATCATAGGAATTATAATAACATTTATATTATGGTGGATGACTCACTTACGAATAAAAAATAATGGAAAGAAAGAATTTAAAATCAATGATTTTAATGTTGATTCTGCTCAGACTGAATTATAAAATAAATAATACATATTTCTATTTCTTTTTATTCACTTTTTCCTAAAATTTATCTTGTTTACTAAGCCAATTCAATATGTCTTTGCTTTTTTTCGGAAAATTATAAGTGATTATTTTTATTGCGGTATTTTTTACATCAGAATCTTCATCTGAAAGAATGCAACTTTCTAAAACATCAAATGCTTTATCACTTTTTAATTCTAATACCTTAAAGGCAAGGATGCTAATCTTTCTTATTTCACTATTATCATTATTTTCTATCAAATATTTTAATAATTCGATTGCTTCTGATTTAGCCATCGATTTAGTAGTAACGTAATTATATATTTTATCTACTGTTAACCCTCCATTCATAAATTCTAGTGCATCTTGGTAAAGCAAATGAGTTTCATCTAATGAATTAATATCGATTTTTTTTTTTCTTAAATCAAAAGGACATTCATGATTTTCAGGTAATCTATGCTTATTACAAAAGACCATACCACAAAATTTACATCGGTATGGGATATCTCCTATCTTACTTTTACAATAATAACAGTTTGACAAATTATTTCATTTACAATGATAAAAAATGGTCTATATTAGTCATATAAATATAGTAAAATCAAATATAAATAATCAACAAAAAAATTCGAATGTTAAAAATGAATGATAAAAAAGATATTATTAAGATTTGTCTAATATATCCATACGTGAATTCATTAAACAACAGGAATTAGACAAATTGAAAAGAGAGCTATGTAAAATTAATAACATTATTTTGATAAATTTTCCTAATAAAATTTGTCCTAGAATGAATGAGCTTATAATAAGTCAAAACTATATTGTCAGTACATTTCAAAAACTAACTGATATAAAGTTAAAGGAGTTAAAGCAATATGACTACTATAATAGATATAAAAAAGTTTAGAACATTTTATTTAATATTATATAAGATGAACGATGTTTCTCCCATAGTTTTAAGAATTTCTTTAAATTCTCATCATTTTTAAATATTTGATCGCGAGCTATTCTTTTAGCTTTAAGAACACGGAGAAATTTTTTATCTAAGTTTTTCTCATAATAAATACCAAGTTTATCCAATTTGTCTCTTTTTTCGCAAGTCTTAATAGTATCAATTGCGATTTG
This sequence comes from Promethearchaeia archaeon, assembly GCA_036478875.1. GTDB lineage: Archaea > Asgardarchaeota > Lokiarchaeia > Sigyniarchaeales > SOKP01 > Loki-b32. The sequence continues at coordinate 59,808 of JAZGEW010000017.1, forward strand.
ACCACTCATCATTGCGTAGGGTATTCCTTTTCCAATGATTGGATCCACTATTCCACCAGCATCACCTACTGCAAATACATTGTCCTCATAAAGTTTAGGTCGTAAACCTAATGGAATAAGATGGGGTTTGAAAATTTTTAATTGAGAATTTTTTAAAGCTTTTTTAACAAAAGGGAGATTTTCAAATTTAGCAAATTCCTGTCTAGAATTTTTAATTAAGTTGATTTGATTGCCCCAACCAACTGTTATAGTTTTAGCTTTCGGAAATAACCAAGCATAACCAACAGGAATAAGATCTTTTATCCCAAAAAACAAGTGAACAGCTTCATTACCTAATATTTTATATATATTATCTTTAGGTGTCTTCATTTCTTTTGTAATGGTTAATCCTACGTTTGTTTTATCAAAATAGGGCCATTTTAATAGTTTTAGAGTTGTAGACGTAGCGCCATCAGCTGCTATAATGTATTTTGCATTATATTTCTTCTTGTTAGTGATAATGACGTAGAATTCATCCTTTTTTTCAACATTCATTAAACATTCATTTTCTTTTAGTACTGCACCCGATTCTATTGCTTTATTAGTCAAAAATTTATCAAATGTATTTCGCCATATAGTTGCCCCTTTTACTTTTCTAGAAAATCTATCCCCATCAACATGATGAAGCTCCAAGGATTCAAACCTACGACTTATTTTATCTTCTGGATAATCAATCTCTTCTATTAGTTCCCAAGTTATAACTCCCCCACATGCTTTATACCGCCCTTTTTCTCCAATTCTCTCTTTTTCAATAATACACGCCTTAAAACCATTTTCAGCAGCAACATTACCTGCGATGGAGCCTCCAGGACCTGCCCCTATAATAAAAACATCAAAATCAAGTTTTAAATTTTCCATAATTAATCAAAATTAAATTATATTTATTAAAAAATATAGAATATATAACTTCCACATAGTTAAATCACTCCGAGAATTCACTCTCGATTTTAAATGTAACAATTACATATGGTTTCACTGTTATTTCAAGTATATTATTAATATAATTATTTATTTTTGCTTTAATTTCAATTTTTGGTTGTTCTTCAAGAAAATTAACAATCTCTACAGTTCTAATTAAAATTTA
>JAZGEW010000018.1:0-6594 GCA_036478875.1 Promethearchaeia archaeon
AAAAAATTTTATATTGAATATTTTTAATAGAATAAATGCATTTTTCTTAATTAAAAAGAATTTTAACAACTAATAAAACAAGAAGGTTAAATTAATTGAAAACTTTAGACTTGAAAAACGAAAAAATACAAATAGTAAAGTCTAAAGAGATAAAAAAAAAGCCTAAAATTGAAAAATATCAAAGTCTGTATGACTATATAGAAAAAGTAAAAGTTGCTAAAGGTGAAATCCCGTTATCAATAATATTGCCTGTATTTAATGAGGAACATATAGTTTATTCTGTTTTAGATAATCTTCCCGAACATGAATTAATTGAAATAATAGTTGTTGATGATCATTCAATTGATAATAGTGTAAAAAAAATTGAAGAAATTAAAAAAGAAAAAAATATAAAATTAATAAAACTTAACCGAAATAAAGGATATGGAGGAGCTATAATAACTGGAATAAAAGCTGCTAAGGGTAATATATTACTAACTATGGATTCTGATGGGCAGCATAATCCATTAGATATATTGCTTCTAATTAAACCTGTATTTGAAGGAGAAGCAGATATGACAATAGGGTCAAGATATTTAGGTGGTTCTTATTATGATATCCCTATAGTTACTAGATTAGGAGAAGCACTCATAGAAAAATTAATCCACATTCTATTTAATATTAAAGTAATGAATAACCAAAATGGATTTCGGGCTTTTAATGGAAAACTAGTTCCCTTATCTTTTAATATTAGATTTCAAGATTTTGCATTTCCAACAGAATTCATCCTTGAAGCATCATTAAAAGGATATAGGATTAAAGAGTGTCCTGTTAAACTATATCATCGCCAATTTGGTTCTTCAAAAGTGAATTTATCTAAATTAACTCTTAATCTTTTTTCATGTATTTTACTATATTTCATGAAAAAAATTAAATTATCTCTTGTAAAAAGAAAAAAAAGGAAGGATTAAGAGAATGGATTATTTTTTACCAAAAATTTCTATAATATTCGCTATGTTAAACGGAGAGAAATTTCTTAATCGATGCTTAGATTCAATAAGAAACTTATCTAATGTTAATGAAATAGAAATAGTGATAATTAATAATAATTCTGCTGACAACAGCTTAGAGATAATCCAAACTTATGAAAATGAATTAAATATCAATATTATTAATCTAGAAAAAAATGTTGGATATGCGAAAGCAAGTAACCTTGGTGTTAAAAATTCTAAAGGAGAATTTATTTTTATAACTAATGTAGATGTAATATACCCTACACCCGATTTTTTCCAAAAATTATTAAAAATTTATAACAACTATAAGCAAGATCAAGAAATCATTATCTCTCCAGCTATTGTATTTGAGGGAGATGGAATTCATTACTTTGGTGCTAAAAATCATATACTAGGTTTTTCTTATACGAAAGATGTTCATAAAAAACTGCCTGAAAGAAAAATAATAAAAATGACACAAAGAGCCTCTGGTGGATCTCTTTTTATGAAAAAGAGCCCTTTTATAGAGTTGGGTGGTTATGATAACCTATTTTTTATTTATTATGATGACACAGATTTTTCTTTAAGATGGTTAAGGAATGGTAATGTAATCTATACAACAAACGACCCCTTCATAATACATCAACAGCATAAAATGACCTTCAGTGATTTTAAATATTACCTACTTGAACGTAATCGTTTTTTGTTATTCTTTAAAAATATTGATGGATTTAAAAAATTAATACCGTTCTTTTTAATTTTAGAAATGATAATATCCTTTCACTCAATATTAATTAAAAAATTTAGGTTTCGAATTAGAGTTTATTATGAGCTAATTTCACATAGAAAATATATTAAAAATATTAGAAAAGAATCGAGGAAAAAAGGAAGCCTCTTGAATTTTAATCAATTATCACGAAAATTAGATCCAATTTTAATTGGTGATCTTAAAAATGAAAAACTATATTATAATCTTTTAAAGATATTTAACATCTTATTAAAATGGATTTAAATTATCCATCATCTTATATTAGATCGTTCACTTTTTCTTTAACTTATTTTCAAAATCTTTAATTTCCATTACAAATTAATATGAGATATAACTAATGCTTTTTTAATAAGAGAAAAATATGAAAATTTTAGTCACTGGTGGTGCAGGGTTTATTGGTAGTCATTTAATTGATGAATTACTTCTTAAAAAACATGAGATTGTTGTTTATGATAATTTAGAACCTCAAGTTCATGGAGATTTAGATAGTGCACCAGATTATTTGGCTAAAGATGTTACCTTTATCAAAAATGACATTCGGAATAATAAAGTCTTATTCGAATCACTAGAGGATATTGAAATAATCTTTCATCTAGCCGCAATGGTAGGTGTAGGACAATCTATGTATCAGATTGATCGTTATGTTGATGTGAATACATTGGGAACCGCCCGTTTATTGAATTTGTTAGTCAATAAGCCTAATAAAGTAAAAAAATTAATAGTCGCGTCATCTATGTCTACCTATGGTGAAGGACGATATATCTGCGAAGATTGTGGAAAGATTAATCCGAAATTGCGAAATCAAGAACAGCTTGAAAATAAAGATTGGGAAATATTTTGTCCTATTTGCGGTAAAAAAGCTAATCCGACAAATACTGATGAAGATAAATTTCAAGATTGCGTTTCTATATATGCCTTAACAAAAAAAGAGCAGGAGAAAATGTGTCTATTAATTGGAGAAACTTATGGTATAAAAACCACCGCTTTAAGATTTTTCAATGTTTATGGTAGCCGTCAAGCATTATCTAATCCATATACGGGGGTTTGCGCTATATTTTCAAGTAATTTGTTATGCAAAAAGTCTCCAATAATATTCGAGGATGGTGATCAAACTCGAGATTTTGTTCATATACAAGATATCTGTCAATCTTTACTGCTTTCTATGGAAAAACAAAATGCAGCAAATGAAATATTTAATGTTGGAACCGGGATTCCAATTTCAATTGGTCATGTAGCAGAAGTTCTTGCTGAATATATTAATCCAAAAATTAAACCGAAAATTACATATCAATATCGACCCGGTGATATCAGACATTGTTTTGCAGATATATCAAAAATATCTTCAAAATTAGGATATAAACCTAAAATTTCTTTTGAAGAAGGTATGAAAGAATTGATAGAATGGGTAAAACTACAGCAGGGGAAAATTGAAAACAACACTTCAATAGCATTAAAAGAATTACAAAAAAAAGGACTATTGAAATAAAATTAATTTATCTTTTAGTTCTCAATATATACTAATTCTAACCAAATATTAATTTCCTTAAAGATTAAAATACTTTAAAACCGAAATTTAGGTTCTATTGAATTGTTATCAAAATCAAACAATTTAGAACTTATTATCATGGATATTAATTCAAAAGTTTCAAGTTTTTAAAGATTTGCATGATTTTTTAAAACATATCAAAAAAATATTTAATTAGATGAATTATTATGTAAAATATTGGATGTTTATTGATAAATAGAAATAAGTTCTAATGAGAAAAAAAAAAATTATTATATTTTCTGTATTTTTAATTTTAAGTAATATATTCATTAGTTTCTTAAATTTCTATCCTTATAATATTGATCTTTCGAGTAATTCATCTATTAATGAAATAGAAAATAAAAATTATATTTACCCTAAATTATTTAAGGACTCCGATTTAAAACTTAACGAGGGAAATTTTACAAAAATAAAAATCATCTCAATTTCAAACCCCGGAGGTAAATTGGAACTAGATCCATACTATTCCTATGCGTCTTTTATCGGTAGTAATTTATCAATTAGTTTTTATCTTTATGATTTAAATAATAGTAATAATAGAGTTTTAGATGAAGAAAATCAAGCAAATATTAAAATAACCTACAAAAAACGGTTTGGCACCCGTCAAAATGGTACATTGAATAGTTTTATAAGATTTGATAATAACTCAAAAACTTTTAATGGAATTATCGAAACATCTACTTTAGTTGAACCTGGGAACTATTCTGTTATAATTAATATAGATTTATTAGGTTATGAAATTAATACTCGTTTATTTTATATAACAATCTTAGAAAAATTTAATTTAGATATCTCAACTTATAAGTCTAATCAACTCATTGCCGGAGAAAAATTAGTAATTTCAATCATAGTAGGGAATATAGATAATTCTACCTTTATTCCTTTACAGGGTGTTATGATAAACATTAAAATATATATTAATAATAAATCTTCTATTTATAATTATTACATCCCAACTAATCAATATGGTCAAATAATAAATTATTTCATAATCCCATTAAAAACAGAAGACTTATCTTTTGATGTAGTAATTTTAGAAGCATATAATTATAATAGTGCAACATTAACAGATTTCGATATAAAGGTGATTCCTTATAGAGAATTTATTATGAATTTTTATTTTTACTTTGTATTACTAATTCTTTCTATTGGAGTTATAATTATAATCTCCTATATATTGTTAAATAAGAAAATAAGGGGAAAAGAAAGAATTTTGAGCGAATTTATGCAATCCATTGAAGATATTTCAAAATTGGAGCAGGTCTTCATATTACTTAAAAAATCTAGCCGTGCTCTAATAAAAAAATCATATATTTCTAAACAATTTAATTCTAATGTTTTAAAGGAGTACAGATCTTTTATTTTTTCATCAAATAATTTTATAAATCCTCAAAATTCATTAAAGGAAATCAGTTATAACAATAAAATATTGTTAATAATTGAAGGTAAATACCTAATAATTGGATTAATATTAAAAAACAAAATATCGGATATTTTTAAAAATAAATTAAATGAATTTCTTGATTATACTGAAACACTCTATAAAAGTGAATTTTCAAGCAGTAATATTCACTCTAATTCTTTTGAGGAAATTGAAAATATTTTTGAAAATAAATTAAACATCTCAATTACTTCACCACACAGTATTGAATCAGGCAAATTTGACACATTATTATTTACAGAATCCTATTCAATAAACATATATAACATTATAAATGATATGGTTAAAGAAAAAAAAAAGAACTCTTTTTATTTATCAGACATTTTCTTAAAATTTTCTAAGCAAACAAGTAAAGGAATTTTAGAATTCTTGATGGGGATCACAGAGTTGAAAGACACCAGAAGGATTACACCTATTAAAAATAATAATTAATCTTAGAATATTTAAACTGGAAGCTTAGCTTCGATTAAAATTTTTCAAATTTAAATAAAGTTGAGCTTTTAATTGTTAATATAAGGTAATTCTAACCAAATGTTAGTTTCCTCAAAGAGTAAAAAATACCTAAAATTAGTGCTATTATTATCATTACTATTATAATTTTCTTCTTTCTCTTTTCTAATGCTTTAAAGTAGGTATTTTGGATAATTATCAAATTAAAAAACACAAAATAAGAAGAAAATTTAGTATGAAATACATAAACCGCTAACCATAAATCACCAACAATAACGAGACCCATCATAATTATTGAGGATATTAAAATAGATAATAAAAAGAAGTTCTGTCTATGATTTTTCAGTTGATAATATTCAATTCCCTTTATAAAAAGAAATATTTGAAGGATCAAAAATAAATAACTTATCACCGGGATCAAAATAGTAATTAACGATATTTCAACTGAGCCTGAAAGAATAAATTGATCTAAATAAATAATTAGAAAAACACTAAATATCAGAAATAATATTTGAATAATTGGTTTAGAAATTAATTTTATAATAAATAAACAAATTTTCTTAAAAAATTTAACTCCCTTATTATAAACTCCTTGAATAATATGAAACATTTTAAAGAATAAGATATAGATTAGAAACAGAAACAACAATGTTCCTGCAATTAAATTATGTATAATAAAAATACTAATATTTAAATTTCCTCTTAAAAAGAATGGGATCTTGATACAATTAGAAGAATATTCGTCGTAAATAAAATTCAAATAAGATATTTTTCCGACTGACATTGAAAGATATTTTGGAAAATACCCAAAGAATTCATTTGTTAAATAGAAAATCATTATTAAAGAAAAAAAAAGAAATCCAAATTTTACAAAAGAACGTCTAGTTCTTTTTATAGTTAACTCGATATTAAAAACTTGTTTAAAAAAAAGTGTTTCTTCCACCATTGAATTTGCTGAAGAGTTTATATCTAAAATAGATTTTTCCGATTTTTTAAAAACACAAAAAAGATGATAAATATAGTATAGTATCATTAAAACCAAAAAATAAATAGATTCCTCAGTGTGAGTTAAACATAAGAAAAAATATAAAATAACGATAAGTAAGATGTTTTTAAAATTAAAGTTCCTATTATGTATCAAATTAAATAATTCTAGTACAAGAATAAAATAAACTAATACTCCTAATACTCCTGTTCCTGTGGCATGACCATATTTAATAAATTGAGGTGTAAAAACTATAAATATCATAAATACAATTGAAATAAAATTCTTTGATTTAGATTTTTCTGAGAATTTCTTAAAAATAGTATAAAATAAAAAGGGAATAAATATATAGAATAACGGGTAGAGATACCATAATGCGAAATTTATATCTACACTAGTTGAACTAGTAATTAAAATAGTAGCAAAAAAACC
>JAZGEW010000019.1:0-4422 GCA_036478875.1 Promethearchaeia archaeon
ATTCAAAGAAGCGATTTTTTTTACTTTAAAATTAAATAAATAAGGTATGATTTCAATGGTTCGATTTACAGCTGATCATAAAGTATTTATAAAACTTTTATATTGGGGGATGGCAGGATCGGGAAAAACTACAACAGTGGATACGCTTTATAGATACACAAAAGAAAATGAAATCGATATTGAACCTACGGGAAATTTAACCAAAATCTCAATGGCAAGCGGATCAACATTATATTTTGATAGGGGTATTTTTCAATCAACAAAACAAAAAAGTAGAGGAAAGGTTTTCTATCACGTTTATACTGTTGCTGGTCAAAGAAGGTTTTCACCTTTAAGAAAAAAAATATTCAAGGGAACCGATGGAGTTATTTTTACAGTTGACTCACAAACTCACTTTTTTGAAGATAATATTGAATCGTTAAAAGAACTAAAAAATGTTACAAGAGGTAAATTAATCAAAGAAATCCCACTTATCATAATGCTTAATAAACAAGATCTCAAAGAAGTTATCGGAGAAGAAGATTTTAAACAGGTTTTAAAAGATGAAAAACTATGGTATGAACCTGATCATAAATTATATATTTGGAATCCAATAATTTATAAAACTTGTGCGTTATATGAACAAAGGACAAATGTTTACCGTAGTTTTTCCGAATGTGCTAGAAGAACAGGATTGTATCAGATATATGGTGACGGAGAGGCTCCAATTGGAGATAATTTAAAAGAATTTCGTGATATTTAGATTTTAAAAATTATTTAGGATTATAACTAAAATTATATCGGATTTTCCTTTTTTTTTAAAAAATCAAATAATATAAGTATAATTATCTATAAGATTAAAAGGAGTTAATTTAGGTTGTAAATATTCAATGAAAAAAACTAGACAAGGATGATCTACAATAAGTAGGAATGATAAGTTATAGTTACTTTGAGGATTATAAAAACCTAAACTCCATCTATTAAATTTTATGGAACAAAAAAAAGTATAAAAAGCTTTCTTCATTTTCTTGAATTAATTTAAAAATTTGATGTGAATGAAAAACGGGCCTATATAATAATATACAGGATAATTTACCAAAACAATTTTCAATTTTTCAACTTATGAGCATTTTGGGAATTGATGCTATAGAGGTACGTAAAGTGAGAAACTTATTGAAACAATTTTATCTACAAGGATACATAAAACGGATCTCAAAAAATATGTATGAAAAGCTTGAAAAACAGAACAAATAAACAGTTAATTATTAATACATAGATTAATTTTCAGTTCTGGAAAAATGAATTTAATTAATTCACTGAAGGACTCTAAAACTCCTTGCCCATCTATAGCTATTGTATTTTTAAATGATATATGTCTAAACCTATTATAATCTATATAAGATAAAAAACTATTTTTCTCTCGATTCTTGAATAAATCACTTTTATTCAAAGAAATTACAATAGGAATATTATAAAATTCAGATCCAAATAGTGTTTTTAACTCATTCCAAGATCTAATATTATGATCTAAAAACTCGATTTGAGAATCAACTACAAAAATTAACCCATCTACACCACTTAACGTTGCAGGTCGGGTACTTGCATAGAAATCTTGACCTGTTGCTGAATAAATTAAAAATTTTAGGCCCCATTCTGTTCCTTTAAAAAGTAATACACCAAAATCGAAAAATAAAGTACGACCTACTGAGCTGTCAATAGATTTAACTGAATCCCCTTTTTTAAAATAAGAAAAAAGAGCTTTTATTGAAGTTGTTTTTCCTGACATAGCTGGACCATAATACACTATTTTAACTTGTAAAGTTTTATTATCATAATTAAAAATCATAATATTTTTTAACCCCATAGTGAGACTATTTTATCACCAATAAATGCCTTTTTTCCATCTTCGATTAAGGATGAATAAAATTCACCCCATTCTTTCTTAATAAATGATATGATTCTTTCAATTGGCGCTACTTCATAATCTATTGTTTCAAAGAGAGTTTTACTACCAATACGGGTTTGTATTCCAATATCATTCAATAAATTCAATCTCGATAAAATAAAAAAAGCACGTTTTGAACCTGAATAAAAATTTTGAATTTCTTTTTTAAATATATTCTTTTTTAACTCATTTTTTTCCTCTTCAAAATCTAACAGTGTTTTTAATAAATCCTTATCTAGTTGATTTGTTGTTACTTTATCGGATAATACCCTCTTCATTTTAGCTATGGATTTTTCAGTATCCTGAGATATTTTTTTGAATATATTTTGTTCAAGTGTTAAATCTATTAATTTTAAATTGATTCCTTCTCCCTCTATTGAAATTGTATCAGAGGAGATTGTTATGAATAACAATTCTATTGCTTTATTTCTAATTAAATTTTTAATATAAATCAACTCCTTCTTTTGTTTAGGGATAGTCAATCCGATAAGCCATGAATGAAGATCATCAAATTGATTTAATGCTTTAAGAGAAACACTGCATGGACATCTTATATGAGCGCGTTGATAATTATAGTCGATATTCTCATTTGATATAAGCGTTTCATAATCTTCTTTAGATATAAAATCAGTATAAAATACATAATCTTTTCGAAAGTGAACAAGTTCCGAAAGTTCAATCAAAAAGTTATCAATTTTATCTGAATCTTCCCCTAAAACTACTACGGGAATTCTATCTAATAGACAATATAGAATTAAAGAATTATAATTCCGTTTTAACTTATCTAAAAAATTAAAAAAATTCATCATTCACCCTCGTTATTTAATTACTAATTCTCCTAGCATTCGCTTAATATCAAAAGAGCTATGATCTTGAATTTCTGACGCTTCTTTAACAAGAGTTCCGATTTTTTTAGAAAATTGTGGAAGAATTAATCGAATCAATCCTAATTTTTGTCTAAGTTTTCCAATTTCAGTGCTAAAGATTGCTTTTCCTAATCCATCAATAAATTGAAAAGAATTTTGACAATCTAGCAGAATTCTGTCTGCCCGCATTTTTTTCAGTAACCAAGCACACCTATTGGCCGTTTGGAATAGGGAGTAACTCATCGCAGATATTTTATCCAGCGTTTCAGTATCCATATCGATATTTTTTAAGATTTTGGACGCGATAAAACCGCCTTCAATAGTTACAAAAGCATAATTTAAATCTGGAATTGTTACAGAAATATTGGTCAAAACTTTTCTTAATTCTAACGATATAGCCTCTGAAAAGCTTAAGGAAAAAGAAGATAATTTTAAGTCAAAATCTTCAGTTTCTTTAATATTGAATCCTTCAATTATATTCAGAATTTTTTGATTATTAAACTGAATTAATGGCGGTTTGAAAGACTCTCCTGATGTTATTAAAGTTGTTTTGATTTTTTTTAAACATTCGTTAGTCTGTAAAAAGATACCTCCTAAATTTATATTTGGTTGGGCTGTAATTGCTATAAAAAACTCATGATTACAATCTAATATCCCTTGCATTTCTAATATTTTATTTAATGAAGCGTGTAGAGGATTATTCAATGGAGCAATTAAAATTTTAGCTTTTTTTCCTTCTATTAAAATATACTTTAAATCTTTTGGATGTAAATGTATTCCAACATTAAAAATTGCACTAGTTGCTGAACTTACATTAAAAATTTCATCTTTTGAAAACCATACTCCCGTAGACTGGATAGGATTACCATCTCTTTGCGTTAAAACAGCATTTTCTACCCCTTTGAGTTGTTTAATTTGGTCTAAATGGATTCCAATTTTATCTTTTAGATGCATTTTAAAATTAAAACTCTCTTTTTGAAATGATATCCTTTAATTTTAATTTAGATTTTTAAACTACGAAAATTTAATAACGAATATTCAACCTTACATAGAAAAACAATAAAATTTAAAATCGATTGTACTTATAATATATATTAGCAAATCGCATCTTTACCGGTGTGAGCTTGGATTACGGTAATTATCCGTTAAATGAAGAGTAAAATCAAAGATGCGGTATAAAAGATGTAGTTATATCTTTGATAAATATAACTGAAGTAAGTTTAATTAAGAACCCCAAAGAATAACGATAGTTTAATTCCAAATGTTTATATAAGTTCTTGCAAAAACTTCTAAAAAATTAATTCCGGTTGATCCTGCCGGACCCGACTGCTATTTGGGTGAGAATAAGCCATGCGAGTCGAATGGGATACCTAAATTTTCCATGGCAAACTGCTCATTAACACATGATCAACTTACCCTATAGAGAAAAATAACCTCGGGAAACTGAGGATAATGTTTCGTAGTTGAATAGGCTTGGAAAAGTTTTTCAATAAAAGGGATAAAATAAATGGTTTTTATCTGCTATAGGATAGGATCGTGGACGATTATGGTTGTTGGTGAGGTAACGGCTCACCAAGCCGATAATCGATAGGGGCCGTGAGAGCGGGAGCCCCGAGATGGGTACTGAGACAA
>JAZGEW010000020.1:0-9112 GCA_036478875.1 Promethearchaeia archaeon
AATGGAACAAAAAGAAACAGTTGTTTCAGAGCTTTGCAAAGAGCTTGGTATTACTAAGCCAACTTTTTATCGCTATGTTGGACCTAATGGAGAATTAAGAGATCATGGTAAGAGATTGTTAGGAGCATAAATAATTTAAAGAAAAGACCATTAAATATCATATAATTATGGTTTTTTATAGATCTAATGAAAATAATGTAATCAAGAGCTATACTTTTAACAAGTATATGAATTTTATGTTCATTAGAACAGCAAATCCAAATAGTTTTTATTTTTTAGCAGAATTAATTATTTGAAAATTAATAGAGTATGGAGTTATGGAGCAAGATTTTAGATTAGTAGAACAAGATTTTAGTGTTTTTAAAGAATATATTTCTATCTTAAAAAGATATATATACCCTATGCTTGCTATCCTAGCGGTTGGATTGATTTTGTCTAACTTAATTGCAATTAAGATGCCCCATATGTATAAGTCAACAGCAACTATTCTTATTGACCAAACAGCAATGCCTGATGATATAGTCAAATCAATGGTTACCAATTATGCTGAAAAACGAATACAGATAATTAATAAAAAAATAATGTCATCAGAAAACCTGACAATGATGATTAATAAATTTAATTTATATCAAGAAGAAAAGGAAAAAAGTAGTCTTCATTCTATTTTAAATAAAATGAGAGAAAATACTCATATGGAAATGGTAGGAGGAAAAACCATTATTGATCCAAGAACAGGAAAACCTGTTAATCCAACTGTTGGGTTTGAGCTTTCATTTGATAGTAAATCACCTGAAATTGCACAGAAAATAGCAAGTGAATTCGTTACGTTATACATGGATTATAATCTTAAATATCGATCTAAACGTGTTGAAGGGGCTACTCATTTTCTTGAACAAGAAACAAATAAATTACGTGATGAAATTTCTAATTTAGAAAAAAAATTAGCAGAATTTAAAGAAAAAAATGCAGGAAATTTACCTGGACTAAATAAGATAAATTTAACTCGAATTAACAATATTGAAGAACAACTTGAAAAAACAAATGAAAAAATTAGATCACTTACAGAAAACGAATTTTATTTAAAAAATAAATTAATTCAATTAGATCCAAACATTGCTACTTATACGGTAACAGGTGAAAGAGTCTATGGTGCAGACGATCGATTAATTGCGTTAAAAGCAAAATATGTTGCACTTTCCTCTAAATACTCAAAAGGACACCCTGATTTAGTCAAAATGCGTAGAGAAATTGCATCCTTACAAAAAGAAACAGGAAAATCCCCTAATAAGTATGAGTATCAAATAAAACTAAATGATAAAGAAACAAAATTAGCACTTCTTATGGATCGCTATTCACCCTCTCACCCTGATGTAAAAAAATTAAAACTAGAGATTGCTAATCTAAAAAAATCATTGGATCAACCTGATATAGTTAAAATTTTTCCAAAGCAAATACAGCCTAACAATCCTGCTTATATACAGATGCAAACCCAATTAATGGCGACTCAATCGGAATTAAAATCAGCGCAAGTATCGCGTAGAAATCTTCAGGAAAAACTATTGCGTTATGAACAAAGTTTTGCCAAAACCCCACAAATAGAGCGTGAATACAAGGTATTAATCAGAGATTATGAAAATGCAATGTCTAAATACGGTGAAGTTAAAGCGAAACAAAGAGAAGCAAACATGGCTAGTTCTATGGAAAAAGCAACAAAAGGAAATGAATTTTTATTACTTGAACCCCCTTTAATACCAGAGAAACCTTTTAAACCGAACCGAAAAGCAATTGTATTTTTAGGTGGATTGGCATCTATTGTAATAGCTATTGGTTTTATTATGGTTAAGGAAATGTTATCACCGTCAATATATACCCCCGGGCGATTGGCTCTGGTTACAGGTACACAGCCTTTGGCTGTTATTCCTTACATAGGTTTAAAAGAGACAGGGGAGAGACAACAAAAAATTATCAAAATAATCTCTTTTATTATAGGTGTGTTATTAGTTACCACCATACTTTGGGGTTTTTTATTAAAAAATGATTCTGAAGATACTAATGATAAATTAATCAAAGAATCTCTTAAAACAAAAGATTTTTTGATACTTAAATGAAAAAAAAAATATGTGTGGTTATGTCGACACATTGGTCTTGGGTTCTTGGCGGAGCTGAATATCAAGTTTCATTAATCATAGATAAATTAGTGGCTGATGAAAATCTAGATGTAACATTTATAACCCGTAATGTAGACCTTTCTTTTTCACCTAATGGATACACAATAAAAAAAATTAAAAAAGGTCGTTTTAGTCGATATAGCAAAGTATTTGACACAATAAATTTACTATCTACTTTAGAAGAAGTGCAACCAGATATTATTTATCAACGTGCAGGGAGTGCTTATACAGGAATATGCGCGTGGTATGCAAAAAATAAAAATATTCCTATGGTATGGCATATATCTCATGATATGGATGTAAACCCTAAAATAGGTGTGAAAAAATCAGTTATTAATCGGTTAGAAAAGTTTTTTATTAAATATGGTATACATAATTCAAGAAATATTATTGCTCAAACTAATAATCAAGCAATATTATTAGATAAAAATTATAAAATAAAGACGAATAATATTATTAGAAATTTTCATCCCATTCCAAATAAAAATATTAACAAAGAAAATAAAATAAAAATAGTATGGGTAGCGAACTTTAAACCAATGAAACAACCTGAACTATTTGTTCGTCTGGCTAAAGAATTGGACAATGAAATTAATGTTAATTTTACAATGATTGGAAGATGTAATAATAAATCAAGATATAATAAACTAATTAGCAGTATTAATACTATTGAATCTCTTGATTATGTTGGGGTAAAATCTCAGGAGCAAGTAAATAATATTTTTTTAGAATCACATTTACTTATTAACACAAGTAAACTTGAAGGTTTTTCCAATACTTTTATACAAGCATGGATGCGTGAAGTTCCTGTGATTACAATTACCGTTGATCCTGATGATATTATAAAAAAAAATAACATAGGTATTTGTGCTGGAAGTTATGAAAAACTTAAAGATACAGTTGTCGACCTTATTAGTTCACCAGAACGAATAAGCCAAATGGGAAAACAAGGAAAACATTATGCGTACAATAATCATTCAATGAAAAATATTGATCAGATTCTGGATATTTTAACTCATCCTTTGTAACAAACTAAATTAACAGTAACAAAATACTAAAATACTAGGATAATTTTTTTATGAGTAAAAAAATAATTTACTGGGTAAATTTAAATAGATTTGACATGCAGCCAGATAAAAGTACATATATGGAAATGGCTAAATTTCTTAATCAAGATGGATTTTATGTCCATATTTTGACGGGATATAAACAAAATAAATATAATTCAAAATCTACATTATTTTCAATAAATTATTTTAGATCTTTAGATATTGGGTGTATTTTTAGGTTAACTCTATTATTAAATATAATGTTATGGTTATTAATAAACTCCTCTAGAGATAATATATACTTATTACATCCTAATGCAATGTTTATTGCTCCATTACTTAAAATTTTTGGTAGAAATAATATCCATTTAGATATAAGAACTCTTCCTGTAGATATTCATAGTTTGAAAGAAAAATTTGATTATTTAATTTATTGGGTTTTTCCAATAACTTTTTTTGGAAAGATGGCTAAAAGTTATTCTTTTATTACAGACCTTCTTCGAGAAGAAGTAGAAAATGAATTTAATAATAAATATTCACCTTATGTCATTTGGGAGTCTGGAGTTAATACAGATTTATTTACAAAAGAGCTAACTAATCTTCCTATTTCAAATAAATTCAATATTTTTTATCATGGTTCAATAACTGAGAACCGAGGAATTAGTCGAGTTGTTGATGCAATGAAATGCTTACCTATCTCGTATAAAAAACAAATGTGTTTTGTAATTGTTGGTGATGGATCAGGTTTAAATTATATTAGAAACCTAGTCTCTCAAGAATCTATGTCAGAATATATCGAAATAAAAGGAATGATAGCGTATGAGAATATTCCACGGGAAATAGCAATGGCAGACTGTTGTATTTGTCCATTGCCAGATAGATTAGAATGGAATGTTTCAAGCCCGCTCAAGGTTTTTGAATATATGGCTAGTAGTAAACCAATAATACTCACCCCTATACCTGCTCATAAAAATGTATTAGCCAATCAAAAATTTATTTTGTGGACAGATGGAGATTCAGTTGAAGATTATGTCAATGCTATAAAAAAGGCTTTTGACAATCGTCAATTTTTAGAAAAAGAAGCAAAAATTGCACCTGATATCGTTAGAAAAAAATATGATTGGTTATGTCAGGGTAAAAAATTTGCAGATCATCTCCATACATATTATAGAGAAATGACATAGTTTATTTATTAACATTTATAATCTAAATCACTATGAATAAATTATTATATTCTCTTTTTGTATCCATATTTTTATTCGATTACATATCAAAATCATTAGGATCATTAGGGGTATTAGGACGTTATATAACCTGGTATCCTGAATTACTTTCGATGTTGATAATACTTGTTGTTTCGGGACGCTTTATGTTGGGAGCCACAAGAAATGTTCCTCCAAAATGGTTTTTGTTTTTAGCTTTATATTTATTGAATATAATAATTGGGATTGCTATAAACTCAGTTCCAGCAGGTCCGCTTATAGCTGGATTTAGAGCATATCTAAAATTTATACCATTTTTTCTTTTACCTTTTGTTTATCATTTTTCAAGCCAACAGATTGGGGGACAATTAAAACTTATCTTGTTTTTTTTTATTATCCAGGCTCCTGTAGCTTTATATCAACGATTAGTTGTATCTAAAGGGTTACTTACAGGTGACTATGTTAAGGGAACTTTAAGTTCATCTGGGCAATTAACAGTAGTTCTTAGCTGTGCTATTGCAGTACTAATAAGTTTTTATTTGGCAAAAAAAATAAGTCTGACAACAGCTGTTGTTATTTTCTTTTTATTATTTATACCAATGACAATAAATGAAACGAAAGCAACTATTGTTTTATTGCCTATAGCTTTGATTTTACCATTCTATTTTTCGCCTCATAAAATTAAACTAGAACAATTAATTCCAATGATTATCCTTGGAATATTTACTACTATCGCATTTGTTTTTATTTATGATTATTTTATGCGTCCAAGATGGGGATATGGAATTATTGGTTTTTTAACGATGGAAGGTCGGGCAGAAAATTATCTTTTTAAAGGACATGATTATAATTTTTATGCGCAAGTAGGCAAGGTTGATAGCTTTGTGATAGCATTTAAGACTATTTCTAAAGATCTTTTAAGCTTTTTTTTTGGTTTTGGAATCGGAAATGTAAGCGAATCATTTGTGCCTTGGTTATCAGGTGAATATGCAGAAAAATATAGTGCTTTTAATGTTAAAACCACTGTATTAACTATTATCTTATGGGAGTTGGGTGTATTTGGCGTAATTTCTTATTATGTTTTATATCTTATGATTTTAAAAGATTCAAAAGGGTTGTGTACGGACAGTGATATTACAAGTACTTTATCTCAGGGTTGGAGAACCGTTGTTGTGATTATAATGGTCGCTACAGCATATGCAAATTTTTTGCAAGAAAATGCAACAGGCTATCTTTTTTGGTATTTATCTGGGTATATTATTTCAGAAAATTACTGGAATAAGGTTAAAGCAGGCTCTTTAAAAACTTAATATTTTTTATATCCTCTCTAAGAGCTTCATTATCACTATAAAGCTGATCAATAAAATTAAACAGACTCGTGAGGGTATCTTGAGTCTTGGGATCCGACAGGAGGCCGTTTCACCTTGCAATTCAAGGAGAGTTGAACTTGTCAATATCTCCAATTTAGTATAACCACTTCATACACTGAAATTTTATTCCTCTCATAATGCCTCTTTTTTCTAATCCGTAGCGGAATAGATTTATACCGTCTATGATCTTATAAAGTAGCATCTGAACCTTATTAATTCGCTTTATTTTACCCTTATATTCAACCGGGTAATCGTATATCTCTAAAATAGGTCTGGCTATACTTTCTAGCAATTCGCATTCTTTGGAAGTCATTTTAGATAGAAATTTTTTCTTATTGCTTTTTACGATGGCTATATCCTTTTGAGTATCCCCTAGTTGTTCACAAGGGACGGTCAGTTGCAACATTCCTTTATCAAATTCCAGATTTATAAAGTTACATATTCGAACTAATTGTTTTTCCGGATTATCCAATAAATCTTCATATCTTAGTTCCAAAATGTCATTACCATAGTCTTCCAAGTTTTTTCTGAATACACTTATTTCCTCTACCCATCGACTAGTTGAACGTATTATATTTTTCCCCCAGGCAACATTCATCGAAAGACTATAATCTCTTACGTCACGTACAATATGAATAATTTTTGCTGACGGAAAATGTCCTTTAATAAGAGAAATATGAATAAGATATGAAGGTGTTTTATCACCCCATATTTTTTCACTGCCAACAAGGGTATTCGTATCATGTCTCATTAATGCTTCAAATACACCACTGATTTTGAAATTTTCACAACATTGATACCAATTGTTTTCTTCAATCATTCCCCCTTTTTCACGCATATAGATAAAATATGGGTTTTTGGTAGTAACTTGGTCATAAAATTGCAAAAAATTATTTTTATCAGATAGGTCTCCATATTTCTTCCAGTGTTTTTCCCAAAAAGGTAAAAAGTGGGTCTCGACATTAGAAATTTCAATTAATGGGTGTTGATTTAACAATCCTCTAAGAAGTTTAGTTCCTGACCTGGGCATTCCAACTAAAAATATGGGTGATGAGAGTTTCATTTCTGATATATTCTAAGATTAAAAAAATATGGTTTGCATTTAAACCATCCAAATAATAGACAACATTCTTGTATTTTAAGGCTCCGCTATATGGCTCTTCAGAGCCATATACACATCACCCCCAAGTTTCCTGCAACGGTGATATACTAATACTAGTTACTTTTAGTAAATCACATAAAAAATATAGATTCAAATAAAAAAACCAAACATTTGTTTATTATGAGATAACGTTCAAAATATTTTTTAGTAAAAAACTAAAAACTAAAAATCACAGAATAAAAGAAGATGAAATATCTAATAATAGGTATATTGCTATTAATTTCTGCTAACGTATATGCAGACACTCTATTATATTCAGAGAATTTTAATTCTTATACTAGGAAATCACTCCCAAAAAACTGGTGGTATGAAGGAAGTAAAGCAATATCAATTGAAAATGGTTATCTACGTATGGATGCTAACCCAGACAATAGTGGAGAAAACTATAACGTCTCTACTGTATGGCTAAATAAAGAATTTAGTGGAGATTTGAAAATTGAAGTAGATGCTCACATTTTGAAATCTAACGGGAACCAAAATAATATTAATTTATTTTTCAATTTTTCTGATTCTTCGGGAGAACCATTAATTAAAACTAAAATGTCTAGAGTTGATGGTTTATACTCTAAATATCATAGCTCTACACTGAAGGGATATATTTTTACTTATCTTGCAAATGGAAATCCAGATATAGCTAGATTTCGTTTTAGAGATTGTCCCGGGTTTAATCTGATTAAAGAAAACAATGGATATGAGAACCGAATTGGTAGAACTTATCATCTGAAAATTATAAAGCGAGGAAACAGCATACAATTTTTTGTCGACGGGAAAAATTATTTGAATGTGATAGATAATGTCTTTAACCCAGAGAATAAAAAAGGATTCTTTGGGTTTCGTACCTGGAAAACTGAATTATGGTGGGATAATTTAAAAATTTATCAACTTCTTTAAGCTTTACATTTTCATATTCCATTAATAAGATCTATCATTCTGAAATTTAGCTTTCACTTAATTACCTTGCTCTATTCACTTCTTTTTATAGATATTAATGGTAAGTATATCACGACAGAATATCAGGCTTTTCTTAAATACCAAATTTGACTATAACTCTTCCCAAAATTTCTTAAAGCTACTTTATAGATTTACTAATAATCAAGTCGCATTAGTAAAAAATATATTCTTTTGCTTTTAGGTTTGTAATTACTCACAGTTTTTCACAGATAATTTTCTAAACTTAAAAAACAACCCATACGCTATCCGTTAGTAATATAAAAGGCTTGATTTATATAGAACCTGCTTTTCCTAATTTCCTTATTCTATAAACCATAAGAAACTGATTTATATTTAATTATTTGTTTATAGCTAATACAAAATAAAAAACTACTTTAAAAAAATCAATATGTTAAATGATTTACCAAAAAAAGAAAAGAGTATTAAAAACCTTTATTCAGCTATAGTTATCAGTAAACGTTATCTATATCAAGTAACAAATATATTCATTAAAAATGATAAGGTTGTAGACTCTGATAAAATTTACTGGATTGATCCTAAATTGATTAAGTTTCATACCGATCTGAAGAGTATTACATCACCAAAAATTGAAGATCGCGTGTTTAATATGCATAAATATAAAGGGAAAATTTTAGATGGTGACTGGGATCTTTCCACATACAAGTTTACTGAACTTGATGTTTACACAGCATTTAATGCAGTTATCAATAATAATGTCTGCTGGCAAGATACTGGGTTTTATCAAGATAAATTAAAAACTATTGAAAATGGAGGTGTTTTGTGGGGATGTCATTCAAAATCAGATTTTGACCAACGATGTAAAGTTTTAGACGCTTTGATAGAAAGTATCCGTAAAAAGGGTTATCTTCTTAATTCCAAGTGTTATATTGAAGGAGAAAAAAAAGGAGCTAAGGGATATTTTGAGGAAATAACTGTGAATATCGGTCGTGATGGCCGATATCTATTTCAAGATGGACGTCATAGACTATCTATTGCATTACTTCTTGGAGTTAAAAAAATTCCAATAAAGGTTTTAGTTCGTCATAAACAATATAAAATATTGCATGAAAATTTATAAAGGATATCTCTGTACATGACAAAAAATCAACATATTGCTGGCGTCTCATTGGTTACAGTATTTGGAGGAGTCTGACACAGCAAAGAAATCAATTGTTTCATCATTTTTTTTGATTGAGCAACGCCATTAAAC
>JAZGEW010000021.1:0-6173 GCA_036478875.1 Promethearchaeia archaeon
TTTATAATTAGACAATCCTAAATTAACATAAACTTATAAACTCATTATTTTTTAGAATTATTAAGTTGATTAATTATCAAGCTGAGATTCAAAATTTATTTAATAAGGGAGATTTCAAAGATTTAGAGCTGTTATTAAATAAATTGGAAATCCAATTTAAAGACGAAATTGAAGATTTAATAGAACTGAGATTAGTTAAAAGCCGTCACGATGTCTTAATTGGAAATTACAAAGAAGCTCTGGAAAAATTAGATTGGGTTTTAGAAAAGACGAAAGTTCTGAAAAACGACCTAATTTTTATTGACGCATACTTCATTCGATCTGAAGCTCTTCATCACTTAGGGAAATATGAAAGATTTGCAAAAGAGATAAAATTAATTGAAACGAAAATAAAAGAGTTTTCCAAAGAAGAGCCTTATTTACTGAAAAGAAATGCCAAATTAGAAAGCCTAAAGGGAAAATATTACACGAACCAAGGAGATTACAATAACGCGTTAGAACACCTATTTAAATCAGAAGAATTATATAAGAAATCAAATTTAGATTTGGAAGTGGCAAATACTCTGAATTCAATAGCAGGGATATACTGGAGAAAAGGAGAATCAAAAAATGCCTCTGAAGCGTTAAATTCGGCTATAACAATTTTTCAAGAATTAGGGAATAAAAAAAGGTTAAGCTTTGCTTTTAATAATCTTGGGATTATGAATACCCAAGTAGGAGATTACGACCATGGGATTCAAAATTTTAAATTAGCATTACAAATGGCGATCAAAAATGAGGACATTCAAAATCAAGCGAGATGCTTAGGGAACTTAGGTCAAACCTATCTAAAAGTTGGTGAGCTCGATCTTGCCCAAAAAAGTTTCTTACAAAGAATATCTCTGAATGAACAGATTGGGAATAAACGCGAAATTGCACATGAATATTCTAATTTAGGATTTTTAGCGAGTTCTAAGGGCAATTTCGATGAGGCAGTAGCATATTTTAAGATGGGTCTTGAAATATTTAAGAGTATCGGCCAGGGGCCTCTTTATTTGGATTCCTTAGTAGGTCTCATCATAGCACTAATAGATTCTAATTTAAAAGATGAGGTTGACAAATATCGAAGAGATTTGGAAAAATTGTATCACCAACATGGAACTCTTAAAAACCAATATTTAAATGAAATCACAATCGCTTATTATTTAAAAAAATATGGAAACGAGAAAGATATTTCCAAAGCCAAACAGATTTTTTTTAAGATTTATGAAAACACAGAGGTAGAATTTGATTGGAGAATTTTTTGTGTCTTAAATTATAGCGACACGATAATTGATAATTTAAAAGAATCCGATCGTCAAAATATTTTAAGCGAGATAAAAAGGTTAATGCTAAATGTATTAACGCTGGCAAAATCGTCTGTATCCTTCCGAATTTACGCCCATACTTGCTTAATTCTCGCCCAAATTGAAAGGTTAGAGAATAACCACGACCAAGCAAGAGAATATTTGTTAAAGGCTGAATCTATTTCGAGTACTAAAAAATTAAAGATTTTAAAAAAAATACAGGATTATTATTTGAAAATTGATTATACAGAGATCACATTCAAACCTGATGATGAAGTTTTAGAAAACCTAAAAAAAGAGCTTAAAGAAATGATATTAGTTAGAAGTTAGTAATTTCATATATTAAAAGCCTAATGGAGTTAGGTTTTAAGATAAATTTCTTAAATACAAGTTGAAAATGTTAAATAAATAAAAAAATTATATCTTTTGTAAATTAATTAAGGTTTATATTGAAAGTCCTAATTGTAGATGATAATACATCATTCTTGATGCTTTTTAAAGTATATGCTGTAGACTATCCTCAATTTGCATTTTTTTATGTGGAATCGGGAGAAGAAGCTTTAAAAATCTTAGATAGTGAGAAGGGAGGAGATATCTCATTGATTGTAAGCGATGTCCGCATGCCTACATTATCAGGGTTTGATTTATCTCGGATCGTCAAAGAAAAATACCCAAAAATTCTTATAATATTAATAACTGGAATGGAATTAAGCTATTTCTCTGAAGAAGATTTAATGTTTTCTCCTAAATTACTAAACAAAGATATAGGTTGCGAAGGTATTCTTGAAGAAATTAAAGTAATTTTTTATGGCTAAAGATAACAGTAATTTCCGTAGTTGTTTGACTTTTTCTCTGCATTATGGTTTATGTGTAATAAAATATCTTCCTTCACTATTTTTCGTTCGATGTTTGGACTTAATAATTTAGAGCAGTTCGTGAAACACACCTTTTACGATTATTTATATATTTCTGTATGTTACGAGGATATTAAGATAATTCTCCAAGAGCATTTCTTAATTCTTCTTTCTTCTTGTCAAAAAGAATTCTATTTTTTTCGATGATAATTTTCCAGAGTTTTTCTCTTTCTTCCTCGGAAGCAGAATGTAATTTTTCATATAATCTCTTAATTTCTTCCAAGAAAAATATCCCCTTCAAATTAAAGTCAAAAAATATGCGCCCTCCGGGAATTGAACCCGGGCCGCCAACTTGGCAAGCTGGCATAAAAGTCATCAGTGGTTAATCCAATAGATTCTGACCACTATACTAAGAGCGCAAATTTATTAATAATAAGAATATATTAAAAAATTAAAATTTAATGATTTTAAGAAAATCTAATGTGTTATACAATTTCGGATATAACTTGTTTGATAGTATTGTTATTTACGAAATCTTCAAGTTCTTGTATGCTCTGAGGTAAACCTTCTCGAACTCCAATTTCTTGACATTCTAAGAAAGACATGGCAGTAGCCATTTTAGATGTTTTTTCAATAGAGAAATTATTTAGACAAGAAATTAAAATTCCAGTTAGGAACGCATCACCTGCACCGGTAGTATCCTCAACATTACCTGCGCTATAAACCCCACTATTTATAATTGTTTTTCCATCTGATATAATTGAACCATTAGGACCATCAGTAATAGAAATTAGTCTTATTCCCATATCTAAGAACTTTTTAATCATAAGTGTTTTTTTACTCTCGCCTGTGAACTCCTGAGCTTCTTCTAAATTCATTGATACAACATCAGAATTGGAAATTAGAATTTTTGCCCAATTCGCAGCATTTTTTATGATTGACATACTAGGAGCAGCAAATACCATTCCTCCCTTGTTTTTTGTAAGAGTAATTGCTTTTTCTATTGCTTTACAGGCATCATCAGTAGTTAAAGATGTCCAAGCGAATGCTTTAATATTATTAAATAATTCTTCTTTAACATCTGAAGGTTTTAATAAGTTATTAGCACCTTTATAAGCAAGAATACTTCTATCTTTACCCCATGGAGTCCGTAAAATTATTGATAATGCTGTAGTATCATCATCAGTCTGAATTACTTGAGATAAATCTACGCCTCTTTTCTTTAAATCAGTTAAACAAATTTCTGCTGAAAAATCATTTCCTACTACACCAATATAAGCGCTATTTAAACCTAACATGGAACAATTAGCAGCTATATTAGCACCTGACCCTCCTGGAACAAATCTCACATTTCTGATATTTAATTTACGAGAATATTCAATTGCGGTATACTTTTTTATAATATCTTTATCCATTAATTCAAAACGCAATATATCATCAATTTGAATAATTAAATCTAAAGTATTACTTCCAATCGTAATTAATTCTGGATAATTCAAAATACTCACTTATATAATATTTAAATATTGATTTATAGAATAAGTTGAAAATAGAAAGAAGTCTTTTAATAATTTTGCTAAGAAATGTTGTTTAGAGAATTGAAAAAATAGCTTTAATTCTTGGTTTTCTTTAATTAGTTTTATAGGGTTTATTTATTATTTTTAAGAATCTTCCCCATTTTCTTTATCATGCGATTTGTAAGTTCGAGAAAAGCATTTTCAACATTTTCCCCGGTTTTAGCTGATGTTTCAGCATAAAAACAGCCTTCTTTTTTTGCATATTCTTCTACTTCACTCCTATCTATGATCTGACCAATTTCAGGTATTAAATCGGTTTTATTCCCTATTATTACGCTAGGGATATCATTAATTACTATACTATGCATTTCTGAAAGCCAATTTTTCATACTTGAAAATGTTTGATGTCTTGAGAGATCAAATACAAGTAGTGCTCCAAATGCGCCTTCGTAAAAGCTACGATGGAGAAATTTAAATTTTTCTTGACCTCCTATATCCCAAATATGGAGTTTAACAAACTTAGAGGGTTCATATTCCAAAACTTTAGTTAGGAAGTCGACACCTATAGTCAGCTTGTATTTTAAACTAAATTCGTTATGCACGAACCTATTTAGTAGACTCGTTTTACCTACCGCCCCAGGACCGATAATTATAACCTTAAACGAGAAGTCGACCATTCTACTTATTTTTCTTTTATAATTAAATCTATAATTATTTAGTATATTTTTAAATTTAATCTAAAGGAAATACTTATTTGTTTATTATTTCTTATCTTTTAAAAATTGATCTTGATTATTGATTGAAAATAAAAAACAATCTTGTCTTAATTTTGCCTAGTGGTTAAATTAAACTAATAATAAATAGACAAACTTTATTCGTCAGATTTCAATCGATTCAATTCTTTCTCTAACTCGGCTATCTTTTCATCAGAAGCACCAGACGCCGCACTTGGCAATGCAATTCCCATTTCTACTTGGATTTCAGCATCAATTTCTCCTAAAACGTCCTTAACAGCAGTATCAGTAACAGCGGTATCAATACTGATACTATCCATGCCATCTGTAGCGATATCCGCAGTAACGGCAAATTCTTCCATATCGATGTCGATTTGACTCATCAATTGTGTCATTTGTGGCACTGAAAGCTGATTCTTTAAAGTCGAAAGAGACTGGGCAATTCCTGTCATGATTTGAGAGACATCCTTAACGGCATTGGCTTGCTCTAATTTGAAAAGTAGACCTTCTAAATTTGTGCGAAACATTTCTACTGCTCTTGCTTGTTTTTTGACTTGAAGATAGTTTCGAGCGTGAAATTTAGAACCGTCTAAATCTCCCTGTTTTCTTAAATTTACCGCTTTATCCCTCGCAAGCTTTGCGCTAATTTCTAATTTTTTTGTTTGTCTCATCAATCTTTTATTAAATACTTTCAATTTAATCGCAGCAGAGCGGGGACCATCTTTACTCTTACCTCCCGAGAGCCACTTAGAAATATCCTTTAGAAAACCCATAATTATCAAATTTTGTTTGGAATTATATAATATATAAATAGCTATACTGTATATATAATTTTTTGGAGACCGTTATTTATTTACTATGATTTAAAGAGTAAATTTGATATATGCTGATAAAATTATTAATATTACTGATTGTTAAATTAGATTAGCTATAAATAATAAAATTATTTTTATAAAGTTATTATGTCTTCGGTAGATTCGAAACTTTATCAATATGCAGTATCAACAGAAAAGTCCATTCTTTATGGAAATAATATTTTAAAAAATAATTCTTAACTAAAAAAATTAGTTATCTCGCAAATAATTACGGAAATTTGCTATTTTTATACTCTACTTCCATAATGAAAAGTAATTCGTTAGAGGTTTTAAAGATTAAATTCGAAATCACAATACCAACAGTTTTCTCCAATCTTTTTTAATGCTGAAACACATTTTAGACAGTAAAAAGTATTACAGTTTGGACAAATGTATACAGCACTGTGAATAACACCTTTATGAACAATACAACTAAATTTTCTTTCCTCGAAATCGATTTCATATTCCATTTTTTTCATTATTAACCTCTGTTCTTCAGAGATTTCAGCTTCAAGTAGAGATATTTCTGTGTACTTTTTTGCTTTTCTTGGTTTAAGAGGTTTTATCTCTTCTTTATATTGAATATTTTTCTTAAATTTAGAGTTTACTCTTTTAACAGATTTCCTGATTTTTTCTTCTGAAGCCTTGAATTGAAGTACTTCACTGATTCTAGTAGATTGACTAGTTTCGATAGGGCATACAGGAGTTACAATACCTACTGTGCTCCTAAAGAGAGAAGGCTCTTGTATAGTATTTAAGGCAGAAATAATAATTTTTTCTCCTTTTTTTACCATGTTTAATTTTTCTATTATTTCTTTTTCTTTATTTCTGTAGCCTGCTTCTCCAAAGAGTTCTGCTGTAGATTTAAGAATTTCAGATCCCCTTTTCA
>JAZGEW010000022.1:0-13323 GCA_036478875.1 Promethearchaeia archaeon
AACAATAAGACGAACGTGGAGAATTAGAGAAAAAGACACAGGAAACTTTACCCAATTCAAAATTAATTTGACTCAAATAGAGAGGTCCTAATCTATTTTGTCGAGTGAGTGGGGTTTGACATTAAAGTTTTTTTTACTTTTACTTTTTAATTTTAATTCAATATGAGAAAAGTTCCCAATAAAATTTACTTATAATGATGTGAAAAGGAGAAAAAATGAATGAGGATATTTTAATTTTAAAACTCTTAACTTAAAATTAAAGCATAAAGCATTGTATATCCCATTATAATTAAGAAGTGAATTGTAGCGAAAAGGGCTCCATTTTTTAGCAAACGTCTGTAATCCAAATTTAGGTCCAGAAGGTCAACCTGTTCGTTATATGATGCAAGCTGTACAGCATATGTTCTTTTATTTAAAAGATGAATTAAAAGAATTAGGTTTTTTATATTCTCCATTTATGAAACCTCTTTTACAATCTGTTTTTGGAAGTGTTTCTTATGCAGAGCCGCCAATAACAGAAGCAGAATATCAACTTTCGCTATATGATTATAAATTACAAAATGGAGAAGATCCAAGCATTCTATATGATTTAATATACTTCACAATCCAATACTGTCAAGATCCATTAAACAATCCTCTTACCGGAACCTTAACTTTACCTAAAGAAATGAGAGATTAGCTTTCAACTTTTCTCAAATTTATTTTAGATTGATTAAAAAGATTATCAATTTTGATATCAGTTTGATGATAAAATATTTAAATCGAAAATCTATTATGTCATTTAGTATCTAAAATTCTATTTTTATAGAATTTTATGATCAAGTAGTATATTTTAGAAAAAAATAAGGGATAGGAATATAGAAATGAAAGTGATAAAGAAAAAGAATC
This sequence comes from Promethearchaeia archaeon, assembly GCA_036478875.1. Lineage (GTDB taxonomy): Archaea > Asgardarchaeota > Lokiarchaeia > Sigyniarchaeales > SOKP01 > Loki-b32. The sequence continues at coordinate 889 of JAZGEW010000022.1, forward strand.
TAAATATTATTTTATTAATATCGATAATTATTCCGCTATTCCTCTCAGTTCCTAATAATACTCTTAATTATGAAAATGTATCTATTAAACGTGCTGGTTGGAGTTCAAATGCAGATTGGCATGAAGAGGATAATAAATCCACTGCAGAGGTCGATGTAGTATATAGAGAAGTTTTAGGTGTTGATGGACATAGTGGTCTAGACATGCTTGAGCAGCGAATGGATATTAATTATAAAGATGGGACAGGAGCAAACGCTGGATTTGTCACCCGACTAAAATTCAATGATGGGGGTGTTGGTGGTGGTGTGGTTGATGATTGGAGCAAAATAAGCGGAACTGAACCTACTTTCTATAGCGGTTCGATAATATCCAACCAAACTGTAGGAGCAGATTATAAATTCAATGGTTTTGGGATATATAAGGGTAATTCATCTAATATAGCCTTATTGAATCACACAGTAGGCGAAGGATGGGATCTAAAACTCGATGAATCTGAGAAGGTTGGAGAAATAGATGTATTGACTAAGAATTATAAAGTTGGGGCTGTAACCTTAAGTACTAATGAGGTTCTATATGGAGGAAATATGGTAACTCAAAGCGTTGCTGAATTTGATATTATTGTGAATGCTACAATAGGAAATACTACTCACACACACGATATACAAGTAATATATAAATTTGAAGTGAGACACATGATCAATGAAACAAGATACAAATTTGGCGTTGATATAGATTGGACTGGTATTGAAGATTTTCCAACAGAATTAAACATGAATTCTGGAGATGAGTACCTATTAGTTGCAAATGATCGATTAGGTGTAGGTATCGACAAATTTCCGATTAATACTTTTTATAGCAATGCTGAAAATGATACTGCTATATTTAAATTTGAGGATGAAGAAATATGCCGACAATACTTTACAACTGCCTTTAAAATAAATCTTACAGGATCAGATACTAGTACTAGTCGACTTTATTTACAAAATGCATCTTATCATAGTCCAGGTGGTTATATGTCTCGAGTTTACGTTTTCTTTGATGGTTTCAGGTATGGACAGAGTAATGGTATTAGGTATGATCCCCTGGTCGTAGTTCCATGTGATTATACTCCGTTACCAAATGGTGATAATGGTGATCCAATACCAAATGATGATAATTTTATTTCTTTTGGCAACCTTTTCCTAGGTTTTTTCACTATTTCAATCATCGCATTAGTTATAATAGTAAAGAAACGTAAAAAACAATAAGGTTTTGATATTATAAATAATTTTCTTTCTTTTTTTATTTTGAAGCTTTGATTAACCAGAATTTTAATATACCATAAAGATTCTTTAGAGATATTTTTTAAAATTGGATTAAGGAATATTTTTAAATCTCTTAACTTAAAATTAAAGTGTAAAGCATTGTATATCCCATTATAATGAAGAAGTGAATCGTAGCGAAAAGAGCGCCATTTTTTAGTAAGCGCTTATAATCCAAATTCACCACTTTGTATTTTTTTGCCAATGAGAGGGTGAGAAGATCACATGCAGAACCTTGTGGTAAAAAATTACCTGCCATATTAACACCGCCTATGAAAGCAATGATGATCGGGTTTGGAAAGAAACCCTCTCCTATAACTGCTGAAAAGATCGGGAGAAGTATAATGGTAACGGGTGTACCCGCTAGAAATGCGGACAAGAGAGATGAAAGGCTTAATGTTATCAACACAGCGAGATAAATGTTATTATTTAACAAGTTTACCAAACCTGTGGCGATCAACTCTGAAAAGCCAAATCGTGATAAAGAATTCGCAAGAATGAACAAAACCGCAAAAATTATGATGATTCTCAACGAGATATCGTTCTTAAGATCCGAGAATTTAGTATTCTTATAGTGAAAAAGAAGAAGAATAGCTGCAGATATAATCGCGACAAGGGCAGGTTCGAATCCTAAGATCATAAACATGAAAGTAGCTAGAATAATGATAATTGTCATTGAAAAGTACTTTTTATTCTCGATCACAATTTCCGGCTCTAGTATTTCTAATAGTATCTTCTTGTTTCTTTCAGTTGGTTTTTCTTCGTTTTTCAATATGAATCTATCTATCAAGAAAATGGTGGATATTAAGGTGATTATAAACAAAATGCCCATATTGGCAAGATACTCACTAAAACCCCACCCAAATTCCCTGGCAATAATTAAGTTTTTTAAACTTGAGACCGGGGTGAGTATTGCGCCGATATTTATAGTAATAGTCATCCCCATCATGTAGGTACCAGCAGGTATCTCTAGAACTCGGCATGTCCTGTAGATCAATGGAATCATTAACAACGAGAGGGTAAAGTCCTCGATAAATGCAACCATAATGCCTGTAAACAGGCAAATCATATAGAAGAATAACCGATTATTCCCTTTTGTGATATGAATCAATTTGACAGCGGTATATTCCAAAACTCGGTTATAAGTTGCAAAATAGATGATTATCTGCATGGCAAATATGAAGATTAATGTGCTAAAATCGATAAATCCAAGAATTTCTTCCTCTTTAACATCCGTAAGAGTGAGCATTGAAACTACTGCAATGGTTCCTATGATTAATGCAATAGGAAAATAATCGAACTTATCTTGAGAAAAAAAAGCCATTAAAATTCCAAATAAAACCAAGATAAATATTATTGCGGGTAAGTTCATTCAATGAAAAGAAATGGTTTTTATTTTAAAAAGGATCACTTTGATTTAGAAATTGGAAAACTTCAAGGATATCTTCTTTCAATTAATAATCAACATGTACAGATGCACCCAATTTGATGAAATGTTCAATGTTATAAATTATCAGCTAAGTTCTATAGCTTAAAAATATAAGATTTTACAATACAATATTGCCAAGATCCTTTAAATAATCCTCTTAAAGGTGTTTTAATTTTACCTAAAGAAATGATAGAATAAAGAAAGGATTATTGATTTTAATCCTAGGAAAACACTCTCATAAAAATTTTTTATTTAATTCTTTATATTTTCATGCTCAATAGCATTAATATCCTAATAATAAATCCAAATCTGAGAATCTATCGTAATCATGGTTTATTCAAATATTTTTTTGAATTCAATCGGTTCCTTGGTTATTCCCTTCAATTTCTCACTAAATTCTTTTGATTTTTTGATGAATTCTTCCATCGAAGTAGATTTCCGTAATATAATTTTATCATCTTGAACTTGAAAGAGAATTTTTTCACCAGATTTTAGATTTAACATTTTTCTAATTTCAATTGGGATACAAACCCTGCCTTTATCATCAATTTTTGATTCAGCATTCATTTTTAACACTTAAAAATAATTAAAAAACCACTAAGTGTACTTAGGTGGGAAATTTAATAAATATACATAATACAATTTGTATAAAATTATAAATATCCTATAGCATTATTTATACTATAAGCCTATAGAAAAAAAATGTAAAAATGACTACTACAATCCAAATTGATGATGAGATAAAAAAAAAGCTATTTAAAATAAAGCTAAAGTTAGAAGAGGAAAAAGGAAGTGCTATGACGTACAATGAAATCATCGAATATTTAATTAATCATCAATCAACCAATATTATTAGGAAAAAGAATTTAGGTGAATTCAGAAAGTTGAAGGGGATTCTACCCAAATCAGCAATGAGTATGTACTTAGAAGAAAAGCGGAAAGAATTAATCATGGAAGAAGAAAGAGCTCCTCTTATCAAAAAAAAAGATGATTCATAGTGTCAATTGAAAAAGTTTTAAGCGAAACAAGTAATTTGATATTAGATACAAGTGTATTAATTGGCTATTTCATGGAAGAACAATTAGTGATTATCACTCTTTTAGATGAATATATATTTAATGAGAATTCATCAATCACTTTATATGGACATAATCTATTAAAAACGGAGGTCTATTATATTGTCTGTCGGAAAAAAGGCAGTAATGAAGCTAAAGACATTTTAAAAAAAATAGAGAATGTAACAAATATAATTAGCGAATCGTGGTTGTTCGAAAAAGCGGGACAAATTAAATGCAAATATCCCATAGCATTTTCTGATTGCTTTTCTATCTCTTTAGGACATTTTCAAGATTGCCCAATTTTTTTCCTAAAAGAAAGAGAATTATCTGAAGAGATTGTTAAAAAGGTAAATGAAGAATTTAATACCAAAATATATACCGTTTCATAATTACCATTTTTGCCAGTTTCTTTAACTATTAATATTTCCCAATCTCATATATTTATAACATATAAAAATTTAAGATAAGAACTACTTTCAACTATTAGAGTAATCGAAATTATAAATCTTGAAATATGAATACTAATTTTAATCAAGGAAAAAGTTGGATCATCTCAGCAATTAGCGATATAAAAATAGTTATAAATAGCCTTCAAAATGAATATTATTCTCTCGTAGCTTTTAGAAGTCAATTTGCTGTAGAAAAATTAAATAAAGCAATATTAAGTTTTATGGGTTTGAAAATAGAAAAAACTCATACTCCAACGGATATATTAGAAGAAGTACTTACTAGCAAGTCTTCTTTGATTATTAATTTAGAAACAAAAAAGTTACTTGAGAAAATACTAAAATATTTAAAATTTTTTGAAAATGGAGGAGTTCAAACTAGATATGGAACAATTAAGAATAATAAATTAGTTATCGCTGAAGAAATATATCAATCTTTTGAAGATATTAAGAATTTCCTCATAAATCTTCAGAAAATTGTAATTTGTTATTTAAAACTTCTTAGGGAGAGCTTAAATATAACAGAAAAAGAATTTCAAGATTTTAAGCAATTAGAATTATTATCGGGAGAATTAAAGCAATGGATATAGATTTAAAATTTATTACTAACGAGTATTATTCCAAAAAAATAGGAAAATACTTAAATCAATTATTTCAAATTAATAAAAAAGTAATAGGACTAATCTTATTTGGTTCATTAGCAAGAGGAGACGCAACTTACTCAGAAGAAAGGAAAAGCGATATTGACTTAATTATAATTTTCAGAGATAATGAACTCCCTGTACATCATAAAAAAAGAAGTGAAATTAAATTTAAATTAATGGAATTAGCACCTTCAGGAGTAGATTCCCTCTGGATGACAGAAGGAGAATTTATAAATTTAGTTAAAATCAAAACCGATATAATCTTATATGCTTTGGATGAGGGGAGAATCTTGTATGACCCAGTAGGATTGATTAAAAAGCAGAAATATAATTTGTTTAAAGAATTGAAAAAAAAAGGCGTGAAAAAAGAAAAACATTATTGGAGCTGGCCAATAAAAAGTTTTGGAGAAGAAATAGAATGGTAAAGGATTTTAAATAAATCATCTAAAGAATTTTTTAAAATTGAATATGTATAAGTTAATTTAACGCCAAAAGGAATGAGGAAACAAAATAAATATAAATAATTAGAAATTATTTTAATTGAGAAAATGTTTACATGTACTATAGAACAAGATGGACAAAAACGAGTAGAACACTTACTTGTAATTGATGCTCATTCCCATCTAGGACAGGATGTAGATGGAGCGACTATGATGAACCCTTTAGCTCCAGGAGCTGGAACCTTTGATTTTTGGGGTAATGTACAAGGAAGAATTAAAGCAGATTGGGAGAAAACTGGAGAACAATCGTTTACAACTACGATGGATGGCAAATTTACAAAAATTTCTTGGTCTTTTACACCTTTTCCTTTTACAGATAGGCTTTATGGCGAGCTTGAAAAGCTAGGAAAAAGACATTCTGATTTAAAAGCAAAATCCAAGTTCTATTCATTTATAGATCAAGGAGTTTGCTTTCCTTTCCAAGATGTGTTTAGAAATAAACATCCGGAAGCTTCATATAGAGCAAGTAATATAAATGTTTCCCGTTTTACAACAAGATTTCCCTTTTCAATGAAATTAATTGGGTATGGTCGTTGTGATCCAATGGAGGGTCAAAAAGCTGTAAACGAAGTGAAGTATATAAGAGAAACATTAGGACTTCGAGGTTTAAAATTACATCCCCGCTCAGAAGGATATATAGATAAAATAACTTCTGAAAAAGTAATCAACGTTCTCATAGAAGCTGCCAGCTACTCGATGCCAGTTATTTTTGATACTCGAGGTAAGAGTTCCATTTTAGAAGTTGGAAAATTGATTAGATCAGCAAGAAATGTAATTAAGTCCAATTATCCTGATTTATTACCTCATTTTAAAGTTATAATTGCCCATTTTGCTCAAGGGAATATTGATGATTATGAAGTGTATAATACTATTGTTCAACCAAATACATATGGAGATCTTTCTATGTTACATGGAGCAGGTGCGGGAAATTTCTTTGAGAGTTTTCGAAGATGGTTTCAATCTAGTAACAAAAAAAATGTAGATAATCGTACTTGGTCCGAATATCTCCTTTTTGCTTCTGATTATCCATATTTTGGAGATGTGCATGCTCAAAAGCTTCTTAAGTATATTATTAATAAACAATTTTTTGATACTGGGGGCACTATTCAAGATGTTAGAAATATTGTTGGATTAAATCAATTAAAGCTTTTACCAGAATATAGCACTCCTCAAAATCAGAAAGAAACAAAAAACATACCAAGTATTATTGTTTCTAACCCATTTTATCAACAGAATAAAGAGAGTACTTATGACATGTCAATAATGGCACTAGCAAGACTTATCGTAGAAAACAAATTTGATATTAAGAAATTTTGCATTCAATTTAATGATTCTTGGGAAGTATTAAGTGAAGATGTATTATTATCTACAGTTTCCAATAAAAATAAGCAAGAACGGGACATATTATTTATGAACCTAGTGAAAGATCAAATATCAATTTTCGCACCATTGCAACCGAGTTTTGAGTGGAATAAATTTGGTTATAGCTATTTCAATCCTGGAGATCGTGCTTTTTTTGCTTCAGTATTTAAGCAAAATTATTTAGCAACAAATGTTATAAAAACAGTAGATACGTTTTCACACATTTATACTTAATCATTTTGTATTCATTATAGAACTTTTATAGTATATATTTTTTCTTCTTTTCAATTTATTTCAATATCTACAAGAATTCCTAATATGCTGTCGAATAATTTCTTTTACATCACTCCTCCAATCCAAATCTTTAGTTCTAATTAAAGGTAGACCACTTGACATCATATTCAAATTTACAAATTTAGAACCACCTAGTGATTTGCTTACTATTTTTCTAATACATTTGTTTTGCTGATCTCCGTGACAACATAATCGTATGAATCCTTTAAGAGCCCTCTTTTTCTGATATTGATAAACTTTAAAAAAAATTGTATTTTTCTAAATTTGGATGTTCACTCACTTCTATCACCCTCCAAATTTAATATTATTATGAATTTCTGTTAAATAATAAAATACTGTTCTATTTCTTGATCAAAATTATTAAACACCGATACATCCCCTTTAAAATTTATAATATTATCCCTGTATTTTGATAGAAATTCTTCAGGTACTAAGGACAAATACCTTTTATTAATATCCACTTTTTTTTCTACCTCAATTAAATATGCGAATATGACATTTTGTTCAGTAACCAAATAAAAGTTTTGTTTACCGAAATTAATTTTTTTTAGGTTAACACCAGGTTCTTGGCTTATTAATTCTTTAGAGAAAATTGTTAGAGCTGATATAAATCCACTAATTTGTATTTCAAAATTCTTAAGTTTTGTTTTTTCTTTATTAAATTTAGAATAAAATAAATGTCCTGATGAATTTAGGATAAAAAGCGCGATAACACCATTAGATTTAGGAATTCTAATATTTTTATTACAGATATTTCTGAGTGCTAAAAGGGAAATATTTGAACAAATGAAATTATTTAACTTTTCAGAAATCAGATACAAATCTGAGAATTTCAAGATCTTCTCTTTTTTATCTAAATATAAAATGACCACAATATCGTCTGTTTGATTATCAAAGTAATGAATATAAACAGTATAGTTACAAACTAAATCAATTTTAATACCGTTTTTCTTTTTAATGATTTCGTTTTTATTTGACTTAATGATTTTTTGTATTAATTGAATCCCAATTCCTTTTTGGAAGATTATATTAATCTCTCCATTTGAATTTAGCTTTATTACACCAACACCTAAGACATATGTAGGAATAAAGTTTTTCTTTTCTGCAGTAATCATCTTTTCAATCCATTAACTTCTTTAAAAGGCAACATGTAACTTTATTAGGTCAATAAAATAATTTTATCTAATTTGTACCGAATTACTAGTATTAGGAATAGAATTTAAGTTTTTTTATCTACAAAAGAAATATTTGGGTCAAATTTTCTTTTTATATAAAAAATTTAGTCATAATTTCATTATTTTTTGGTCAAAATTTTTATACAAATTCTTTTATCTAATTTTTATACTCTATTTAAAATATTGAAAGTATTAAATTCAATCATTTAGGTATTAATAGAAATTAATTAAATAAAGAAAATGTGGAATTGATAAATAAGGGTAAAGTTTTTGTTCTTCTTATAGAGGATAATCTTGGAGATGCTCGTCTCATAAAAGAAATGTTAAAAGAAGCCAAGATAGGCAATTATAATTTAATTATTAAAAATTCTCTCAGCGAAGGATTAGAAGAATTGCTAAAAAATAGAGTTGACTTAATTCTCTTAGATTTAATGCTACCTGATAGCTCTGGACTTCGATCTGTTACTATTTTATTAGACAAGGTAAGAGATACACCTGTTATTGTGTTAACAGGAAGAAATGATGAAGAATTGGCCTTAAATACTCTAAAATTAGGAATACAAGATTATTTGGTTAAAGGTAATATTGAAAGCACTTTATTGGAACGCTCAATCATCTATGCACTTGAAAGACATAATATTAAGATAGAATTAAAGGAAAAAGAGAAAATGGTACGTGAAGCACTATTTCACACTAAGTTTTATGAAGATATTTTTATTCATAACATTAATAATACTTTTCAAGGTATTTTATCAGCGACAGAACTTTGTAATATGCAAATAAATAAATTAAATAGTAGTAGAAAAATCAAGGATATATTAAATATAATTGAAGAGCAAATTCTTGAAGGTACAAATTTAATTTCTAATGTACGTAAATTAACACAGATTGAAGAAGAAAAGATTAAAATTGAACCCATTGAGGTTAAAGTTATTTTATCAAAATCGATAGACAATTTAAAAAATAATTTTCATAATCACAATATTGAGGTTAAAGTAATTTCTCCCAATACTAATCTTTTTATCAAGGCTAATAACCTTTTGGATGATGTATTTAAAAACGTATTAAATAACGCAGTACAGCATAACCAAAGCTCTTTAGTTGAGATAATAATCAAATTTTCTACTATATATGAGAATAGGGATAAATATCTTAAATTAGAATTTATTGATAATGGAATAGGAATAGAAAACTCGAGAAGAAAAACATTATTTGCACGAGAGTATAATAATTATGATTTCCGGGGTGGTTTAGGTTTAGGGTTATCACTTACAAGCAAGATAATCGAAAGTTATAATGGGAAAATCTGGGTCGAAGATAGGATTAAAGGTGATTATACGAAAGGGAGTAATTTTGTCATATTAATACCAGAGGTAGGTTAAAATAACATTGAGTGCTATCTATAAAAAATAATTCATGTTAAAGACATTAGGTTATACAAAGATCTTTTTTCAATTTTTATTTCTATAATCCCATAAACCATATAATATGATAAACATTAAAACTACGATAAAGAATATTGTTTCTACTAAATGCTCTCCAATAGAATTAAAATTTAAGTATTATCTTTCCTTCTCCAAAATATGCGGAAATAATAAATAGGCATAGAAATGCCCATGCTGTTATGGAGAACAAATAATATCCTAATTTTAATATTTTAAATTTATCCATTTTCAACTCATTTACCATTAAAACTCATCTTCTACAATTTTCCTTCTAGGAATTGAAAAATAAAAAGTGGAACCTTTATTAGGATCAGAATCAACCCATATTTTTCCCCTGTGACGTTGAATAATTTTTTTACAAATAGCTAATCCAATTCCAGTACCACTATACTCATTTCTTTTATGTAACCGCTGAAAAATAACAAAAATTCTATTAAAATTTTCTTTTTCGATTCCAATCCCATTATCTTGTACAGAAAATATCCATTTGTTTTTCTTTACCTCTCCAGTTATATGAACATTAGGAGGTATTCCCTTTCGATGAAATTTTATTGCATTAGAGATTAAATTTTGAAATAATTGTGTCAATTGTGCCTTATCTGCTATGATAGCAGGTAAAGGATCATTCGTAATTGTTGCGTTTGATTCTTCCATTAATTTTTTTAAATTATCTTTAACATCACGGATTATTTCGTTTATATCTGTAGCTTTAAATGGTTTTCCACCCGTTCCAACACGAGAAAATGCCAGTAAATCATTTATTAAACCTTGCATTCTGGAAGCCCCCTCCATAATAAAATTGATAAAATCATTGGCATCTTCATCAATTTTATCCTTATAACGTTGTTCTAATAATTGTGTAAAACTTGCAATCATACGTAAGGGTTCTTGAAGATCGTGTGAAGCAACATAAGCAAACTGTTCTAACTCGGCATTTGAGCGCTTTAAATCTTCCATTAGGTTTCTCAAATTTTCCTCTGCTGCCTTGCGCACGGTGATATCGCGGTCTATGCCACGGTAACCTAGAAAATTTCTATTAAAGTCAAATATAGGCACCCCACTTGTTTCAAGTACCACATTATGACCATCCTTGTGAATATTTATATTTTCTAATGCATTAAAAGGTTCTTGTATATCAATTATTTTCTGAAAAATCTGCCCTACTCTTTCAGCCTCTTGTGAGGGCATTAAATCGAACGGAGTTTTGCCGATGATTTCGTCTCGCTCGTATCCTAATATGTCCTTGACTTTTGGACTAGAATACGTATAGACGCCGTTTTGATCAACTTCCCATATCCAATCACTGGTTGTCTCGACTAGAGAGCGGAATCTTTCTTCGGATATTCTTAGAGCGTCCTCTGCTTCCATGTGCTCGGTAATATCTTCTACGCTAGACCATATAAATTGTTCACTCTCCTTCTCTATAACTAATCCTGATAATCTTACAGGAACTAAATGTCCATTTCTATGAATATATTCTTTTTCATAAGGCCCATAATGCCCAGTTTTTTCCATACTTTCCAACTGGGCTAGTTCTTGTTTATTGTATTTTTTAGGTGTTATGTCCCAATAAGTTAATTTGAGTGTTTCTTCTATGCTTCTCCCCAAAATTTTAGCATAAGCAGGATTTACATCAATAAGAGAACCATCCATGTGGCATAATGCTAGACCAATAGGTAGAGTATCAACTAGTAACCGATTAAATATTTCACTTTCTTTTAATGCCTCTTCCACCTTCTTGCGTTCGGTGATATCGCGAAAAATTTCTAATTTAGACATACTCCCATTAGGATTTTTTAAAAGTGTGTCAACTAGGTCATAGGTTTTTTGTCTCTTGAATGAAAACCATTCCCATCTAACCGTTTTTCCTGTAAATACCTCTTGATTTTTACACCATGGACAGACCTCTTCACGGTCATGAAAATACTTAAAACACTTCTTCTTTTCGAATGGACCAAACTCCTCTATAAGAATTAGATTGACAAACTCGATATCGTACTGCTGATTGACAATATAGACACCATCCTTCATAGAATTTAAAATATTTTTTAAATTATCTCGTTCAAGACGTATTTGTTCCTCAGATTCTTTTACTCTTTTCTCTGCCTTTTTACGTTCGGTGAGTTCCTGCTGAAGTTGTTCATTAACCGTTTTTAGTTCAATTGTACGTTTTTCTACCAGTTCATCCAACTTTGAATAAGCTCTTTTAATGTTTTCATTTGTAGCTATCCAAAAAGCTTCATCTCTTTCTTGTTTTTTTAAAAGACCTTTATATTTTATGAATAATCTAGTTATGTCTTCATCGGTCAGATCATCTTTTTTAGGAGGTGTTTTAGAATTAAATAACTCTTCAAAAAGCATTTTATTTCTCCATACAAAATATTTTACCAAAATAATCAATGGAATTCTATATTGAAATAGTGTTCATCTTCATCATTATTCACATCAATATAATCAAGGTCGCCTGGAGCGGACATACCCCCAATAATCACACCTCGCTCCTGATTCTTATCAAATGGAGTTGTACTATGAATTAAAGCTTTACCTAACGTTTCGTCAAGTTTTACCAATTCAAAATTTCCTACCAGTTCCTCAGGTCCTTTAACCACACTCGTATATCCCTCTGAACCGCTCTGGAAACGTAAAAAATCTACACCTCCGTCAATTATCTGTTTACCTGGTCCAAAATCATACCAGATTTGCATCATTTCCATCCCTACTCTTTCTAGAATTGGCTCTATGTCTTTATAATTCTCGATCACGATTCTCTCAAGATCTCGT
>JAZGEW010000023.1:0-78067 GCA_036478875.1 Promethearchaeia archaeon
TTATAAATTATAGAAATTCTCTCTTAGAAATTAAACTTAATATGATGGGGTGCTGAAAAATGGGTAGAAATTATACAAATAAGTGATTTACATTACGGGTCGGAATTTGTTCCTGAATACATGGAAAACATAATTTCATATGTTAAAGATTCGAAACCTGATGTAGTGATTTGTACAGGGGATATTGTACATAAAGGAAGAGTTGTTCAATATAGGGAGGTTGTGTCTTACATAAATCGAATAAAAGAAATTACTAATTTATTAGCTGTGCCCGGAAACCATGATGCAAAAAATTCTGGCTTGATTTTCTTCGAACGTCTCATAGGCCCAAGGCGCTCAAAACTACTTCTCGAAGATAAAAATGCCATTATTGTAGGTGTCTGTTCTGCGAAAGATGATATTGCGTCGGGCGAAATCGGGGACGAGCAACTCGATTGGTTAGCGCGCCAATTTAATAAAAGTTTAGAAGATAGAGTAATTGCATTACATCACCATTTAATTCCTATTCCAATGTCTGGACAAAAATTTACAACTGTTAGAGACGCCGGGGAAATTATAGAATTTACCAATTTATTTGAAATTGATTTAGTATTAATGGGTCATCGTCATGTTCCTCATGCTTATACAATTTCTTGGAAGAATTCATCAAGCACAACTTTTCTTTACTGTGGTACTTCTACTTCAAATAAAGTCCGCGCTGATGATTCCCCTAGTTTTAATCACATTTTTCTTAATGAAGGTGATTTAGAAGTTTACATAGTTAATTCAAACAATCTTAAAAAGAGTTTATTAGTGGAACGTAAGGAGCATCATACGGAATTTATAAGACCTAGGAAAACAAGGATAGAGCATTTACTTGCATCAGCAGTTTGGGATGAATAATATGCCTAAACCGGTAACCCCTTTATTAACTGCTGATGCAGTTATTTTGGTTAATAACCACAGAGATATAGTTCTAATTCGGAGAAAAAATCCTCCTTTTCAAGGTGAGTTAGCGTTACCAGGAGGTTTTGTAGACATTGGAGAAACCGTAGAACAAGCATGTATTCGTGAAGCAAAAGAAGAAACAAATATAAATGTAAAAATCATTAAACTAATTGGACCTTTTTCTGATCCTAAGCGAGATCCTAGAGGACATACTGTTTCTATTGCCTTTTTATGTGAACCATTAACAAAGAAGGAGGAACCAAAAGCTTCAGATGATGCCATAGCCTTAGAGATTATTCCTTTATCAGAAATATCCTCTTTAAAATTAGCTTTTGATCATATAGAAATTATTGAAAGTTCAGGAATTTTAAGTAACTTAGATTAATCAAATTACCTCTTTTCTTTAATCTCATAAAGGTTATTAAACGAATCTCTGATAAAGAGATAATAACCATCATCAATCCTAGGAACTTTTATCACTTTAAAATCCATTGAGGATGCTTTATCAAGAAATTCATCTCGATTTTCTATTAATAAACAAGAATGAGTAAAAATATCATTTGCTTTGCTTTTATCATTTGTTATAAACACTTCAAACCTTAAATCCTCATTTCCATAAACAATAAATGTAGATTCTCTTTTTACTCCAAAAAATCTATCCATCAAATCAACTGAGACTGTTTTTAATCGAATTTTTTTCATTCCAAGTAATTCGATAAAAAATTTATCAGATTCTTCTTCTGAGTTGTATCCTACCGCAATATGTTCAATTTGCATCTTTTTATCTTTACCTTTTCAAAAGTTTTTATAGACAAATAACTAGAATATTTTTTATTTAATATTTATGTTACTGCAGAATCGCATTTGATTTTTTATCTAAAATTTAAAAATATTTAGGTCATAATATTAATAATAAAAGAAAAAAAAATTGGAAATAGGTTAGGGTATTTAGAGGATGACTGAGGTTTCTGAGACTGAATTTCTAAATAGACTTTTAGAGGTTATATACAAGCTCTCTAATATTGTAAAAACTCAATCCCCTCGTTTCAAAAAAAAATGGGATGAATACTTAAAACCTTTTAATGAAGAACCTCATATTGTTTGCCAAATACCTCTTGATAAAACTAAATTCTTAAAAGATATTGATTACAGAATTGATGTTCTAAAAAACGTTGAACAAGCTACGGTGGATGGCTTTCATTCTACAAAAACATTATTGCAGACATTATATAGTTCTTATTTCGATTCAGAATTATTTAAAAAGGATTTCTCTGAGGAGGATCAACAGGTTTTAAAATATTTTATTGCAAAAGAAATTTTAGGCAACTTAATACAATACAATAAATTAGATCATGAATCAGTTCCATTGAAGTATAATATAATTGGTAGAAATTATACATTGATTAAATTACAAGGTCTAGCAGATTTGGAAATTTTAGATAGTTTAAAGAAATTAAATATGAAAGGTATAGAACTAGCTGATGTAAATAAACTCATGAAAGAAATTGAAGCAGATGGAATCGTTATTATTGATAAAAAGGGGAAAAATAATTTCTACTATTTAAATAAGGAATTAGAATTAACTAAAGAAGGAAAATTTTTATATTGTCAGGTCCTACAACCCCTGGTTGATTGGCCAACGCTTTTTTTCCGTAGCTTTTATAATATCAGAGAATTAAATGTTAGCATAGATCAGAATGTAAAATATCATGATTTTCTTCAGAAAGTCCTACTAAAAACCGCGACTCAGGGTTTCGGTCCAACTAATTATGTTTTCAAAAATTTGGTTAAATATTATGAAAAAATTAAGGAAGAGTCTAATTAATCCTGATTAAACTATTTAACTTATAAAGAATTAAAAATCTTTTGTCTTCTTTATTGGGATTTCAAACTCTTCCAAAAGGGGAATTAGATGCTTCTTATCGTTAGAATTTGTGCCCTTCCAGTCAACAATGAAATAATCTACTTTTTCAAGAGTATTATTAACCATTTTCTCAACCAAATCTTTATTTAATTGCTGTACATAATATTTAGGACAAATAAAAGACATTGCTACATTCTTATTTCTAATAAGTCTATGGAAATTTGGACCATAATGGGTTCCCCCAAAACCTAAACCTATAATATCACTCTTTTTTTCATTAAATTCTAAGTATTTGAAGATAGTGTTAATAATTACCTTAGCAAGTATTTCGCCAGCATTATCAATAATCCATTCCTCCTTACTACTCCCTAATTCCATGAATATTAAGGGTTTTTCTAATCTTGTAGGCCCATGATGAGTTACTTCAATATCGATTGAAAATTCTTCTAATTGTGGTGGAAATTCTTGGTCAATCAAAGATAAAAATCCTGCCTTGTGAAGTAAAGCACTTGTTTTTGATAAATTTTGAGATTCACCTCCAAAATTTACGTCTTCTGTCCAATTTCCTGTTGTATGGACTAAAAATGCGGGTCGAGCGGTTTTTGAAGTATGTCGGCTAGCAAAAATAAGTAAATCAGGATTTAATTCAGATGTATTTAATTTTAAGTCATTTAAAAAAATTAATGGATCTTTGGTAAGCCCTAGAAATACTTCATTTTCAGTAAATTCCGCCTTTAATTTAGAAGTTGGATTTTCATGCCAGGTGATATTTGTCTCATCGAAATTGTAAACTTTAGAATTTAAAAATTTCTCTCTTATGTTCATTGAGGCTTTATCTTCGGTTGAGGTTATGATTAGGAACTGTATTAAATTTCACCTATGAGCCTTTTCTTCCTATATATTTATCAAAATTAGTACGAATTTTATAATTTTTTTTATTACTACAACTTTATTAAATTTTAAATCTATTTTCAATATTAATGAGTGTTAATTTAATAATAGTTATAATTCTTGGCTTAGCTTTTGGTGTCTTATTTTTTATAGCAGATTATTTTGAGAATCAACTTATTCAAGTACATGCTTCATTAATTGCAGGAATATCTGTATCATATTTCTTCCTAATAGTTCTTCCTGAAATTGCTGTAAGGTTGCCAACTTTTCCTTTTCATTTAAAATTATTCGAATACCTCTTTGTTCTTATCGGCTTTTCATTTGTTCATGTATCTGAAAAGTTAATTTTACAGAATGTTGAAGTGAAAACTCAAAGAAAAATGAGAAAATTACTCAAAAAAGAGAAAATTTTAGAAAGTGTTGAACGTAATATGGAAAAAATTCTCACAAAAGAATTATCACATGAAAATCTAGATGAAGCTGCACTAAAAGAAATAGCTCGGACATTATCTGAATTAAATAAGCAAGAAGAGGGAATGAAAATAGAAATAAATAACTATAAAATTAAGATTCAAAATCACATTAATAAAGAGTTAACTAGCTTCCGGTTTATTACTGATTATATTTATCACTTTCTCGTAGGGATTATTCTAATAGGACTATTAATGATTGAATTAGTAGGAAGTATTCTCTTTTTCGTATATGCCTTGTTTAGAACTGTTGTAACTAAACGATCTGAAGCACATCTCGTATTTACTGATTTAGAAATCTATGAAGAACAAAAGTATGAAATAAAACCAATTATTAAGTATATCTCATGCGGGGCCGCTCTAACAGGTATTATAATTGGATTAGTAATAAATCTATTCTTACCGGTTAATTTAGAACTCTTGTTTATTTTCTATTCCTTCATCTCTGGAGTCATTTTATATGTTATTGTAAGAGAAGTTATTCCAGAAAAAGAGAAAGGAGATCCCTTGAAATTCCTTATTGGCTTAGTAGGGTTCGCTGTAGTAATAATAATTATTAACATATTTACAAATGTTTTATAAAACTATTTTGGCAGATATAAAAGAATTTCCAATCTCATAACATTATATTAAGTTTAATGGCTGGACATTCAGAAATCTTTAAATATTTTTATTATAAAATAAACTTAAGTCAACTTTTCCAATAGACTTTTGTAAAATAATTAAATAGGTTGAAAATTATGGTTGATTTTAAGAAAGATACTTGGATATATATTCTAATTGCCGCCATCCTCATAATAATCTCTATTTTCACTCCTGCAGTCACTTATACTCTTGATTATTCCGCATATGCTGGTCCAGAATTTGATTATGTTAGTTGGCTCAGTGGAAGTATAATGACAGTAGACGGAGATTGGTTCGGAAATGCTTCTCCTACTTATTTATTTGGAGTAGCAATGGTTGCAGCAACTTTATTTTTAACATTCAGCATTTTATCTTGGAGAGGACAAGAATTTAAATGGGAATGGTTAGTATATTTACTTTGTGGAGTTTTTCTGATTATCTTCTCAATTTTGTACTTTGTATTTGCTACACCATTAGATCCCCACCTCCTAATGCATGGTGTCGCTGGAGAGAAAGAAAATGTAATGCCAGGATTTGCGCCTTTTGGTATTCTTATTGCTGGCTGTATTGCAGTTGGAGCATTTGTGATTGATAAATTTACTGCAGGCAGAGAATAGGTTAAAATTATATCTTTATATAACTCTATTTTTTTCTTTCTACAAAATTATGGATACAAAAAATTCAGGACTAAAGGAGTATATAACTTGATCTCTCAAAAAACGATAAACATAATAAAATTCTTATAAATTAGAAATTAGACCATAAATATTCTTTATTTCAATAATTGTACTCTTTATAAACATTTATATTCATTAAAATTAAGTTTAAATTATCGCGAGGTTATGAAAAAATTGGATATGAAAAAGAAAAGTTTTAATGAAATATTAAAGATTGATGATGCTGATAAGAAAATCATCGAAATGATTGAAAAAGACCCAGATATAACCCATAGTGATATTGCGAAAGAAATTGAGAAATCTCAACCCGCAGTGGGCGCCCGGATCATCAAATTAGAAAGAAAACATCTTTTAACTAAAATAGTAGGCTTTAATGTAAAAGAAGTCGATATTAAAGTTGCTATAGTCCATATTTCTACAAAAGATGTTGATAAAATTGTTAAAAAGGTTGAGAACTGTCCCTTTATTAATCATGCGTTCAAGATCTCTGGTGAATTTAACGTGCTCTGCTTTATCGCAGCTTCAGATTTACAAACCATTGAAAAATTAGTAGATTTGTGTTTTAGAAGAGATGAAAATGTTATTAATGTTAAAACTAATATCTTAATTGAATCCATCCATGATTTTGTTGTTCCAATCGATTTTCAAATCGAAAACTTTGATGGGAGATATTGTGGGCCAGATTGCTCGCTTCAAGATGCTCTACCAAAGTTTAAATTCAGTCAAGAAAAGGAACATTAAATAATAAAATTATTTTTTTCAAAAAGTAATTTGTTCTATTGACCCTTTAATCATCAATTTCAAAAAGATGAAAAATTTATTCTAAATAACCTAATCTGCTAAATTTAGAGGACAGTAAAATTAACAAATTTAGGAATATATAAGCTTATTATTGCTCAGTTTTTTTACTTTTTGCGAGTTTCCAACGACACTTCTCCCCGCATCCATCCTCGAGGGTAGGGTCATGGTTTTCCGAATCAAAATCAATAGGTAAAACGAAATCCTTAGAAATATCAAGCACAATTTCCATGGAAACGCTGCTAATTTGAGGATTATTTCGAAAATGATAATTTACAATATTATCAAGTTTCTGGAGTTTTGAACTAGCGAGTAAGATACAAACATTATGCTCCCCTGAGAGTTTAAATGAGTTTAAAATAAAAGGACAGTGTTTAGCCATATCCATAATTTCTTCTGGATTCTTAGTTTTTATCTCTACGATTGCAAGATGTAAATCTACTTTCTTAAAATTGATTCCGGGTTGGAATTGCAGAATACCATTTTTTTCCAGCTTCTTAATTCGCATTCCTACGGTTGGTTGGGATCTGTTTATTTTTGAAGCAATTTCTGTGTGTGTACGGTTAGGATCCTCCTGAACTAGAGCAATTATTTGCTTATCAACATCATCAAGCTTTAATTTATCTGAAATCATAATATACTCGTTAAATTTTTATTCCTAATTATGTAACAATTTTAACAATTTATAAAATATTAGGGTGAATCTATAAAAAATTAATATTGTTTATTTTCAGTTCTAAACATAAATAAACTAAGATTTTAAATACAATAATCTTATTTGAGAATAATAAAAAATTTAAAAACTTTGAAATAAGTGAAAATATTGCCTTTTTCTTTTTATAATATCTGAATTTACAATCAATTAGAACTTTTTTTCTATTCAATGCTTCGTTAACATATATGTGAAAATCAGTAAAAAAAGTGATAAGAAATGTTAAGTGAAAAAATGGGAATTGATGATATTGATTGTAAGATAATGACCTTAATCCAGAAAGAACCAAATCTTTCACACTCGCAAATTGCTGAGCACGTTAATCGTAGCCAGCCGACCATTGGAATGCGAATTAAGAAGCTGGAAAAATTAGGTGTTTTAAAATATCAGGCAGGTATCACACTGAAAAATAATAATTTGTGTTTTGCCAGGGTAGATATTCAGACAAAAAATCCTTTAGAATCCTTTGAGACTGTTAAAAATTGCCCATTCTTATTAAATGCATTTCGCTTAAGTGGAAATATGAACATTAGTATTCTCGCGGTAGGTTTAAACTATAATGATCTTGATCAAATCATAAATTTTCATTTCAGAAATAATCCAGATATTTTAAAAATTAATACAGAAATCATCAATGATGTTGTTGGCGATCTAATATTACCGTTTAATTTAAATTTTGAGCAAGATGAAAAAAGTACTATATGTAATGAAAATCATAAGTGATAATACTAAATTTTATTAATCTCCTTCATCTAAATTAATTCTTCGATATGCGTTCTATAATAATTTTAAATAAATTTGTTTCAATCACTTTTTACAATAATTTTTTTTTCATTTTTTATTATTATAACTATAATCAGAAATATGGAGGTTATGCTCAAATGGATATAAATGATATAAAATGTCCAAAATTTGCTTGGATATTAATGATTGGTCTTGGTTGCTTTGATTTGATTAGAGGATTCATACATACCGTCATGCTTGAATTTGCAGCTATCAATATTTTTGTAATTGATTTATCTGGCGGTGTGGATAATCAAATGCTTTTATTAGGTGTCTTTGGAATTTCAAATTATATCACGGGAATTATGTTCATATTAATTGGACTTAAAGCTCGACATTTAGTTCCAATAATGCTTCTTGTAATACCAATCACATACTTCGGTGGAGCTGCATTAATTTCTAGGGTTGCAAACCCAACCGCCCAGTTAGGGGGAGGTCCTTACATGCTGGTATATTTTGCGGTTTGTATAGCATCATCTTTAGCAATTTTGGTTATAAAAATTAAGAATAGAATAGAAAATAAATAAGAAAGACTCCAGAACAATTTATAGAAGATTTATGCGATAGAATTAATAACGGGTATGATACAGTAATGGATTTGTGATGAATTTATAAAAAATTAGTATTCGTTATTTTCATTTGTAAAAACAAAATAACAAATTAATTATTTAATAATTTAAATTAAAAATCCAATAATGGAATTTTATTATGATAATAGATTCTACTTCCATCAAAACTAATTTGAATAGCGATAATTTTAATACTTTTTTTTCTCGCTTCACTTAATATTTTTGAAAATTTAGGATCCATTTCCCAGTTTGGAGCAAACCTTCTTGCCTTGCGAAATATTAAAAAAAATATAATTCCATCATGTTCAATAATTTCTTTTACATGTCTTGCTCCACGTTCTGTAGGGGCATCAGGAAAAAGGGCAATACTGTCCTTAACTAGAGTCACACCCTTTACTTCTAATGGTACATCATCAAGGAGAAAATCTATTCTACTATTCCCTAGTTTTACTTCTCTTTTTATTTCTTTCACTTTAGAAAACTCTGGTAAACGTTTAAAAACTTTTTGAGCAATATTTGAGTGTAAGGCAGTATCAATAAGAACCCATTCATCATCAGCATAAACAGCTTTAATATAATACTTTAATTTTCCTCGTGAGTGTGTAAATAACACATCAACACCTTCAATAAGCAATTCTTTCAATCTACCCGGGTCATGAATATGAGCTGTTTCAATTTGACCCTTGTACGTAATCTCTCCAATAAATCTATTTGGTCTTGATATAAATTTACCTTGCATTAAGTTCGGTATTTCATAAATAGGAAGTTTTTTCTCGGACATTTGATTATATTTCTTTCCTAGCTTTTTCTATTTAGGTTAAATTACTTGTTTAAATAAATAGTTTTTATTATAGGCTATAAACTAAATAGATAAAAAGAGTTTTTTATTTGATTAATTATAATGAGTGAAGCAGACAATCGAGACACTATTGAAAGTTATAAATTTCATCATATTGATACATCTAAGTGTGCGCAATGTAAAGATTTTTCTTGCGAAGAAGCATGCTTTAGAGGAATTTACACGGTTATTAATAAAGATTCTACCCCTAAATGTATAATCGTGAGAGATCGTGAAGACAGATGTGTTAAATGTCACATCTGTACTACAGCATGTAGATTAAAAGCATTAATAATAGATTAAAAAATTAATAGTAAAAAAGAGAGAACAGGGATACAAAACCGAATTAAAAAGTTAGAAGATTCTAATATTTTGAAAATTCAGGGGAATATTAACCTAAATTCTCTTGGTATTAGAATAGCTTATATTAACATCGAATTTTCATCTTATGATTCTATTGATGAATTCATTGATAAATTCTATAAATGCCCTAGAATATTTATTATATCAAGAATAACAGGCCAGTATCATATTAAATTCGGAATTATTGGGAAATCTATTGATGATTTGAATAGTTTTATTAATTATTGTCTTTTAACTGACAAAAAACTGATAAGGTCAACAGAAATTATATTTGCTCCTGATCTTACTAAACCAGAGTTTCTACCAATCAATTTATTTGATGTTCACAATCAAGATACACCTTGTGGTAGAAATTGCTTAAACTGTGAAGCATATATTAGTGAAAGATGTTTTGGATGCGATTTTTTGTAGCTATAATTGATATTATAAAATTCTTCTGAAAGATTTTTAAATCAGTAACTTATATTCTAAAACTTGAGATGAAATTAATCTTCACATTTGCCACAACAATAATTTTCTAAATCGGTTTTACAATAATCGAGGTTTAAATCTATTGGTAAAACAAGATCTCCTGCAACATCTTCAATAATATCCATATGGACAGTCAAAACTTCTGGATCACCTCGAAGATGATGATTTACTACATGATCAAGGTCCTTTAAGGATGATCCTGCAACTAAAATGCTAATATTTGTATTTCCGCTCAGTCTAAACGCAGTAAGCATGAATGGGCAACCCTCTACTATAGAAAATATCTTTTTGGGGTTCTTAGTTTGAATTTCGGCGCGTGCGAAGTAAAGATCTGCAGTTTTGATATTTACTCCAGCTTGATATTTCAAAACTCCTAATTTCTCAAGCTTCTTAACCCTCATCCCCACGGTAGGCTGGCTACGATTAACGTGTTCAGCAATTTGAGTATGTGTGAGACTTGGTTCTTTTTGAATTAAATCCATGATTTTACAATCAATGTCATCAATTCCTATTTTTTCACTTATCATTTTATTTCTCAACCTTTTGATAAAAAAAAGATCAATATTCATGTATCGCGATATAACGATATAACGATAGCATAATATTTAAATCTTTGTGATTTTCATATTAATAATGAAACATTAATAATCCATTAAAATAAGCTTTAAAAGCTAAAAAAACAAGATTCTAATAAAACATGATTTTTGGTGTTCGATGAGCGATTTTAAAAGATATACTGTTGAATTTCTAAAGGTAATAGCGGATTCTACGAGATTAGAAATCCTTAATCTTTTAAAAGGAAGTGAGAAAAGCTCATCAGACATTCAAAAAGAATTAGATAGATCCCAATCCACAATCTCGAAGCATTTAAATATGCTTGTTGACAATAATCTCATTGCTTTCGAGAAAAAAGATAATAAAAAGTATTATAAGATTTATAATACAGATATCATTGATCTAATCGATCGAATAAATTCAATTGTATTAAATATAAACAAAGAGAAATTAAGAGATATTCAAGATGTTGATATTCGTGAAACCTTATCTTAAATTTACAAAACTATAATTTTCTTAAATAATATTCAATTAATTATGAAATCTGTAAAAAATATTGATCCAGAAATCGAATCCATAAAAATATTATTAATAGGATTAGCTAATAGTGGTAAAACATCAATTTTAACTTGTTTAAAAGGAATAAAACGTATAAATGCTTTTAATTCTCCAATGCCTACTAAAGGTGTTGATGTACAGCTATTTGAAGCTTTAAATTCAAAATATGCAGTATGGGATCTTGGCGGACAAAAAACATTTCTTGAGGAATTTTTCAATGATTCTAATAGATATTTGCGAGAAACAAGTAAAATCATATATGTTATTGATGTTCAAGATGTAGAGCGATACAAAGAAGCTATTGAATATCTAAAAAGGGTGATCGATTCAATAGGTAAAAAACGAAACATAGATTTTTCAATTTTTCTGCATAAGTTCGATCCTGATCTCAAATTTAATCAAGATTTAGATGAAGAAGTTATCAAAAATCTGATAAAAAAAATAAAAGAAATTATTTCCCCAAAATTTCTTTATTCACTTTATAAAACATCAATTTATGCAATTTTTGAAAAAGCTACAATCATATAGATAATTTAT
The DNA here is from genome assembly GCA_036478875.1 of Promethearchaeia archaeon. Lineage (GTDB taxonomy): Archaea > Asgardarchaeota > Lokiarchaeia > Sigyniarchaeales > SOKP01 > Loki-b32. The sequence continues at coordinate 11,638 of JAZGEW010000023.1, forward strand.
TGAAATATGATAGAAAATAATGGAACATATTCAAGAAAAATAAATCCAGAAATATTAGAAATTTTTATTTTTTCTATAGCTCTGATATTTGTATTTTTTTCAAGGTTTTATAGTTATTTACTATTCCATAGTATTGCTGAGCTATTTAGTATAATTATTGCTGGAGGAGTGTTTTTAGTAGGGTGGAACTCACGTAAATATATGAAAAGTTCCTTTTTTTTAGTGCTTGGAATATCTTCGCTTTTTGTAGCAGTCATTGATTTAATACATACACTCGCGTACTCAGGAATGAATATTTTTGTTGGTTATACTGCGAATCTCCCAACATCTTTATGGATTGCTGCTAGATATCTTCAAGCGGGTTCCTGTTTATTTGCTTCATTTTTAATTAAAAAGAACATAAAACCAAGTTATCTTTTTATTACTTATTTGAGCGTAGCGCTCATCCTACTGCTTTTGATATTTGCTACTATATTTCCAGTTTGTTATATTATGGGTTTTGGGTTAACACCATTTAAAATTGTAAGTGAATATGTTATAGATCTCATACTTTTTGCTTGTATTTTGATAATAATTAAAAACAAAGATGAGTTTGATAAAAAGGTTTTCTCTCTACTGATTAGTTCAATTATAGCTACTATGATAGCTGAATTAGCATTCACTTTTTATATAGGGGTTTATGATTTTTCTAATCTGGTTGGGCATATTTTTAAAATAATCTCCTTTTATTTTTTGTACAAAGCTGTTATTCAAATTGGAATTGAAGATCCCCTTAATTTACTATTTCGAAAAATTAAGAGAAGTGAATTAGAATTAAAAAATATTATTGAACACTCTGGAGCTGGAATTATAATGTTGAATCAAGATGGGACATATCTATTAGTAAATAAAAAAGCAGCAAGTGATTTGGGGGGGAAACCAAAAGATTTCATTGGAAAAACACTGTACGACATATTTCCTAAAAAAATAGCTGATGAATATTTCAATAGCAATCGCGAATTAATTCAGATGGAAATTAGTAGAGCTTATCAAAGAACATTTAATCTACCTACTGGTGAAAAGACATATTGGATAGTGGAACAACCTTTGAAAGATATAGATGAGAAAAATTCTTCCCTTCTTAGCGTTTCCACAGATATTACGGAAAAAATAAAAGCAGATCAATTACTTAAAGAAGCTGAAAAGCGTTATCGTACTACTTTTGAACAATCTCCTGATGGGATTATAATTTTAGATCTTGAAACATTAAGGGCAATCGAATTTAATGATGTAGTTTGTAAAATGTTAGGCTACACACGTGAAGAATTTGAAAATCTACAAATAAATGATTACGATACTATAGAAACCCCTTCAGAAACAAGAACACGTGTAGAAAAGATCTTAAAAGAGGGTAGAGATGACTTTGAGACAAAATTTCTAACTAAAAATGGAGAAATTAAAGATATCTTTGTAACTGCTATAGCTATAACCTTATCAGGAAAAAAATACTTTCAATCAACATTTCGGGATATTACTGAGCAGAAAAAAGCCGAAGAAAAAATTCTAAATTTATCAAAATTTCCTTCTGAAAATCCAAATCCTGTTCTGAGGGTAAATAATGAACGAATAATCTATGCTAATAAAACTGGAATGAATATATTTAATATTACTGAAGGAAGTCATGTCCCTAAGTTGTTAGAGGAATCTATCAATAATGCTCTAATTAATAAGGAGATCCAAGATCTTGAAGTAGAGTTAAATAATCGAACATACACTTTGATTGCAACTCCCGAAGAGAACGTTGATTATGTTAATATTTATGGAATGGATATCACAGAGCGTAAAAAAGCTGAGGAAAAATTATCACAATTAATCTCAACAGTATCACATGAGTTAAGGACTCCAATTACCGTATTATTAATGTCTTTAGAATATCTAACTAAAAATAACGGTGATTTAAAAGAAGATTTAAAGGAGAAATTGATGGATGGTATCATTAGAAATGTCCATTTATTAAATGAATTAGCGGAGGATATTTTACTTATTTCGAGAATAGATGAAAATCGCTTAGAAATGGAATTGAAAGAATATAGCCCTTTAGAAATTATCAATGATATATTATATCTTATGGAACCAATTGGTAAGGAAAAAAGAATTGACTTTGATATTGAAGTGGATGAACAAATTCATTTAAGAGGAGATCCAAAAAGAATAGACCAAGTTTTCCGTATTATTATCGATAATGCTATTAAATATTCAAAGGAAAATTCAAAAGTGGAGATTCATGCTACTAATAATTATCAAGGTGAATATAACTTGAATAAAACTTCAGGGGTTCTTTTTAAATTTAAAGATTACGGTCGTGGGATTTTAAAGAAAGATTTACCTCATATTTTTGAACGGTTTTTCCGAGCCGGAAATGTGAATGAAATTGCTGGAACAGGATTAGGATTAGCTATCGCAAAAGAATTAATTGAGGTTCATAGAGGGAATATTTTTGTAGAGAGTGAATTAGAGAAAGGAACAACATTCTGTTTGTTTTTGCCTCAAATAAACGATTTAAAAAATTTTAAATATTAATCATATTATTTTATTGATATTAATATTAAAGTGAAATCCTTAATGTCAGTTTCAAAACACTTAATAATGGTTGTTGATGATAATCAGGATATTCTATTTAATCTAAAACTTATACTTGAAGCAAATAATTATGATATAAAAACTGCTAATAATGGAAAAAAAGCACTCGAAATGCTCTCAACATTAGATAAAGTTCCCGATGTAATAATAAGTGATATTATGATGCCAAAAATGAATGGTTATGAGTTTTTTGCAGCTGTATCGACTAATCCTCAATTGAATCGTATTCCTTTTTTATTTCTATCTGCAAAGTCTACTTCTGAAGATATTCGATTGGGTAAAATGTTAGGAGTTGATGATTATATAACCAAACCTTTTAAAAAAGAAGATTTACTAGCATCAATCTCTGGGAAAATTGCTCGAAATAAAAAAGCTAATCTAATTGATGAGGAGATTAAGCAAATTTTCTCATCCTTAAATATTAAAATACAACCCTCAATTCTTAATAAAGATCAACCATCATTATGTTTATTATTGGTATATTGGGATGACGTCACTGGTCCATTTTTAAAACAAAGCTATCCCTCTGAAAAAAATTGTCTTGTCTCTATAAATACTATTGGTAAGCAATTATTCCATGCGGCAACTTCAATTTATGGCCATGACAAAATCACGAAAGCTCAGGGTATTTTACTTAATATAGAGAATATTGAAAACCAAGGTTATGTATTTTTTGATTCTTTTCCTGATAAAGATGAGAGATTTGGAGAAAAACAATATATGTTATCTGTGATCGCTCCAATTTTAACTTATTTTGATTCACTTAAAATTAAAGATGTATTAATAGAGATCTCTGAAAAAATAAAAAATGAACAAAATTGGGAAATAAAAGAATATTGGGACAGAATATTAGAAGTTATGTCAGATAGATCTCCTCTACTTAATCCTAAATCAAAATAAAAAAAATTATACTTAGTATTCTATATTCATTTCTTTAACATAATCAAAAGCAGAATACGCTGCTATAACACCTTCAGAAACTCCTGTAATAGCTTGTTTAAAAGGAGCATCTGCTACATCTCCCGCAGCAAATATACCTTGAACATTTGTTTCTGATTTGCGATTTATCATAATTTCGCCTTTTTCATTTGTTTCAACCCCAATACGTTTTGCTAAATCAGAATTAGGAATTGAGCCAATCTCAATAAACACGCCATCAACTTCAAGCTGTTTGCCATTATCAAAATCTACAGATTTTACATTCCCTTCACCTTTTATCTCAGTAACATTAGTTTTGTAGATAATCTCTATTTTTTCATTTTCAAGGACACGTTTCTTGTTTATCGGTTCAGCTCTAATATCTTCTCCACGATAAAGTATATACACTTTATTCGTATTTTGTGATAAAAATAGAGCTTCTTTCGCAGCAGAATCACTTCCTCCTATTACACATACGACTTTATCTTTGTAAAATGGACCATCACATGTAGCACAGTATGAGACACCTCGACCAGCAAACTCCTCTTCTCCAGGTATACCTAACTTCCTTCTTTCTGATCCGGTAGCAATACATATACTATAAGCTTTGAATTTTTGAAAAAAGGAATGTAAAACGAAATGTTCATCCAGTTTTTCAATACTTTGAATCTCATCTGAGATGTATGGTATCCGTAATGAATCCATATGGTCTTTAAACATATCCATTAATCCTTGACCGCTAGTACTAGTTATACCTGGATAATTTTCAACAAGATGAGTCGTTGCTATTAATCCTCCAAACGTCTTCCCTACAATTAGTACATCCATAGCAAATCGAGCAGCGTATATTGCACATCCAATCGCTGTTGGTCCACCCCCTAAGACGATTAGATCATACGTTTTTTCTAAATCAAAGTTTTCCATATCAATATTGAACACGCAAATTACCTCCAATTAAAGCACTTAATATTTCATTTGGCCCAACCATTCCAACTAAGGTCTTCTGATCATTTATAATAGTATATGGAACGCCCGCGGCATCATAATATTGACCAATGTCAGGATTTGCCATGATATCAATTATTATTGTTCTAATTTTTCCTTCAGAAGCAATTGCAAAGGAATTACTGATTGCAACAACTTGAGGACAATAAGGGCAAGTTTCTGTCATCATTACTTTAATTGTTGATGGTTGTATTCTATTTAGATTTTGCTTTATTGTAGTTTCATAATAATTGGGAGTTCCTGCAAAGTTAAATATAGCTTGGATGAATGGTTGAATCTCTCCTCCTTTTGGAGCTGCCAAATATCTGATTATCTCTCGACCATCATTATCTATAAAAAGAATTGTTGGGACACGGTTGATATCATACTTTTTTGCGAATTCTGGGGTATCATCTATTGATTCTTCTTCAATTGTTAGCATACCATTTGAATTTTCTTCATAAATCCGTAATAAAGTCATAAATTCTCCACAATCCATACAGGCTCTTATTTTGGCCCCATCTGGTCCTATTCGTTGAGATGTAAAAACATTCAGTTTAACAGGCTTTTTTAATTTAGCCATCTCACCTCTAATTATATCTTTATATCGATCATCCGAACTCATTTTTATGAATCACCTTACTTATGCATACATTCCTCCAAAATCTCTTCCCCCCTTGGTAAGTTTATCTAGCAAATCTTGAGGTGAAAACATTCCGTATATATGATCCTTTTCATTTATTACTGTGTGAGGAACACCTTGAACTTGGTATTTCTTACCGATGTCTGGGTTTAAATTAACATCAATTATTTCTGCTGATATTTTTCCCTTAGAAACTATAGCAAAAAGTGTAAGAACAGGTACAGTCGCCGGACAATATGGGCATGTTGGGGTAATAAAAATTTTCATTTTTGACTTATCTATCTTCTTAATATGAGTAAGGATTTGATCCGCATAATAAGGCCTTACTCCTGAGAAATATTGTATACTATTAAGAAAAGGCACAAATTCAGATCCAGTTGGATGAGCCAAATAACGAATAATCTCTCTATTATTTTGGTCAATGAACAATATAGCGGGGATTTTAGTAACATTGAATTTTTTTGCTTCATCATCATTTTCTTCAGTAGATATTTCTTCAATTTTTAATTTTCCTTCAGAAAGATCTTCTAAGGTCTTTAATAATTCATAAGTACCTTCACAAGCCATACATTTTCTTAGTTTTGTTCCATCTTCTTGCGTTCTGAAATCAGTAAATAACTTTAAAACTACTTTATCCTTTAACTTAGCCATTTCTCTTCTAATATTATCCATTTCATTTTGTGAAAATAACATAAAATCACCCATTACAGTATCAATCTATTATGAATATTTACATTCACACTTAAAATAATTTTTCGTTTAAAATATAAAAATTTCTTAAATTAATTTATCAGAAATATTGATACAATTAGTTAGTCTATGCTTGGAAATTAACTTTTTCCCTTTCCATAAATTTAAAAATATTCAATTTATCATATTTTCAGATTTAACTCTATCTTATATATTTAAATAACACAAGGGATTTATCTTTGGTTCTTCTCATTAAGGAGTATTTCCATGTCGCTTGAAAGTAGATTAAATTTTGAAAAGGTCATTTCAAGTATTTCTTCTCGATTTGTTGGTAAAGTAAATCTTGATGATGCCATTAATTCATCCTTTGAAGACATGGGAAATATATCAAAAGCAGATAGAGTTTCCCTATTTCTTTTTAATGAAGAAAATAAATTCTTTAGAAATACCCATGAATGGTGCTCAGAAGGTGTTAATTCCCAAATAAAAAACCTTCAAAAAGTAGATATTGGGATAATTTCCTGGTGGATTAACCAGGTTGAAAAAATTAGTTTTATTAATATTCGCAATGTTTCTAATTTACCAAATGAAGCTCAATCAGTAAAGAAATTTATGGAAATACAAAACATCCAATCATTTTTAGCTTTTCCTATCTATATCAGCAGAATGATTAATGGATTTGTCTGTTTTAGTAAAACCACAGAGAATCTTCAATGGAAAGGTAAAGATTTTGTGATTCTACGAATTTTTGGTCAAAGTCTAGGTGACACTATTGAACGTTTAAATGCTGAAAGCGCATTAAAGGAGAGTCAAGAATTATTAAGAGCTACATTCGAAGCAACTGCCGATGGAATTCTTGCTGTTGATAATAATGACGTTATTACACATTTAAATGAAAGATTCATTTATATGTGGCGAATTCCAGATGAGATAGTTAATAAAAAAGACTTCACTAAATTATTAAATTATATCTCAGATCAACTTATTGACCCAGATAAATTCTTATTAAAATTAAGGAATCTTGAAAAATCATCCAATGATGGATATGATATGATTTTTTTTAAGGATGGACGTATCTTCGAACGATTCTCTTGTCCACTAATCCAAGATGAGGAAAAAGTAGGGCGTGTTTGGAGTTTTAAAGACATCACTGAACATCAACATGCTGAACAAGAATTAAGAAAATCTGAAAATAGATATCGAGAAGCATACGAAAGAGCAGAATTATTTAAAGATGTTTTTACGCATGATATAAATAATATCTTTCATAACATAAGATCTTCTACAGAATTAATCTCAATGTTGAAAAAAAAATCGGAAAGTTTAGAAAATTTAGACGAGTTTTTTCAAATTATCGATAATCAAATTGATAGAGCGGTAAAATTAATAAATAATGTGCGTAAACTCTCTAAACTTGACGATTCTGAAATTTCATTGAAATCGGTGGAAGTTTATAAGGTTTTAGACGAAGCAATACAATTCGCGCATAAAAGTGCCCAAAATAAGAAATTAGATATACAAATTCATAAAGTCAATGATGAACTATTTGCTGAAGCTAATGAATTTCTTTTAGATGTGTTTGAAAATATTTTACATAATGCAATAAAATATAACTATAATAAATCTGTTAAAATTAATGTTGAAATTACTAAAGTCGTTAACGATTCGAAGAACCTCATTAAAATTGAATTCAAAGATAATGGTATGGGTATTATTGACAAAAAAAAGGAACTAATATTTCAAAAGGGACACAACAAGGAAAATAATGTAAGAGGGATGGGAATTGGTTTATCTCTTGTGAAAAAAATTATTGAAAGTTATAATGGTAACATTTGGGTTGAAAATCGTGTAGAAAATGACTATTCTAAAGGAAGTAATTTTGTAGTTGAAATTTCAGAGGCATCCTTAATAAAAAATATTTCTGAAAATCAAACCTGCTCTTCTTAACCTAATTTAAAGTAATAATTCAAATAAATCTAATAAAAAAGAAAATTCTTTAGATTTTACTTATCTTTTTTGATTTTAATATCAGTTCTCTGTATGCCAACTTCTTTATTACTTGACATAACGGTCCCACAATGATCCTTTAACCTTTCACTTTCCTTGAATACTTTATCAAGTTCTTCTTCTAATTCGTCATCTATCTTTTCATTATCTGTCATAATTTATAAAGAGAAACTGCACTATTTAAGGGTTTTATTTATAAATAAAAAAAGAGAATTTAAAATATTATTTACTTTTTAAAATGTTCTAATACTGCTTTTTCTTTCTCAACAGGCCTTCTTTCAGGAATAATTACATAAAGTGTTCCAATAGTTTCAGAATAATCCGAACGTAAATATAAATTACAGTAGCATGCACCATATTCTTTAATATCTAATGGGGCATAATCACACGGACAAATTAAATCTCTATCCAAATCTCGATTACCTGAAGCAAGACGGCATGGACACGATTGATATCCATAATTTTTCTTATTTTCCACTAAACCAACAATTAAATTATCTAGAGTTTCTTGATCTTTATTTAATATCCAATTATTCGTTTCACAAACTTTATTACAATATTCCTTCATCCCTTCTATAGTTTCCATATCCATTCTAATTCCCTCCAGATTTCATTAATTCTTCATATCTATTTGGATTGTAGCCTACTACAAATTCATTATCACAGATCATAAATGGATATGAAATTCTACTTTGATACTTATCTTTTAAATAATCTATTATTTTTGATTTCTCTTTAAAATCAATTTGATCTACATCGACATATTTATATTGTACATCATGGTCTTTCAACCAAGTTTTACATTTTTTACACCACATACACGTAGATAAGGTTAGAATCGTAATATCTCTATTTTTCATTGAACCTTCAACAGTTTGTGCTTGTTTTTCTATAATTTCAGACATAATTTTATTTCTTCCTCTTTATCATAAAAATCTTTTTAATTTAAACAGATTTAATATTTAGTTTCCATTCTGGATCGATACACTCAAAAGCTTCTTCTGTTAATTTTCTAATATCGCTATGGCAAGAATCTAATAATATACCTAAATGCTCAAGCGCTCTCTTATCTCCAATTTTCATAAGACTTTCTATAATTATAAATAATCTTGTTTTATTTTGATCTACTTCAGATTTTTCTACTTCTTGTTTTAAAAATTCTATAATTAACATTGTAACTTTGGGATCTCTAATTTCCCCCATAGCTTCAATAATTCGATTAATGACCACATCATCTTTCTCAGATTTTAAAGCTCTATCTAACATATTGATTGCTCTACCTTCTTTTAATTGACCAAGGTTTTGCGCAGCGATTGCGCGATCTTTAAAACTGGAGCTATTAAATAGTGTTTTAATGTATTCATTAAAAGCTTCATTTCGAGTTTTTTGATCCATCTTAAGGTTAGAATAAGAATAAGAAATAAGAATCTGATCATAATAAATTATTAAAAAATACTGAATATAATATAAAAAGTAAAGCGAAAATCCTTGTTTTATTTTTGTTTTTAATAGTTATAAATGACAATTTTTATATATAGTTCATAAGAATTTCTGTGATAGATTTATTCAATTATCATTCTTATCTTTATAAAAATTATAATTTTTGAAGATAAAGCTTTTTTACAACTTATGTTTATTTTTATAATATGGAATCAAAAACACCAATAGTTATAACTAAAGAAGACTGTCATCGTTGTCATGAATTGAAAGAGTGGCTAAATGAACGTGAAGTTAGATACATCGAACGAGATATAAATGATGAGGAATTTGTACATGAGCTACTACATGATGACAATTTTTTAAAGACATTTTGTGATGCTGACGGGTGTATCGTAAATTTTAGATGTTGACCATCTAAAAACGAATACACACCCGTAGTGATCCATAAAGGAAAGTATTGGTTTAAAGAGCTCTGGGGTATTTCTGGACTAAGAGAAAAAGAGGCAAAAAAATTATTTGGAGTTAAATAAATTTCTTTATATTTAATAAATTTTTTATTTTTTAAATTCTACCATTCTTTTTATTACTTTTCGGATTGTTCTCAAACCTTCTTCATCTTTTTCGATGCCTTGTTTACCCATATCTCTACTCCATAAGGTTGCCCCAAGATTAGCTCCAAAAGCACCACCAGATATTGTTAAGACATGATTTTGCTGAAAGAAATCTAAAATACTTCTTATAGCAATCTCTTGTCCTCCACTTCGGTCTCCTCCAACAGCTAAAGCTGCTCCAATTTTATTCTTAAATACATTAGGAATTTTAGCAACCATGGCACGACATCGATCCATCACAGTTTTCAGTTGACCTGATAAACTACCCTGAAATACAGGGGTGCCAAAGAGAAGAAATTTAGCTTCTTCTAGTTTATCATAAAGATCTTCCATATCATCTTTATTAATACACCCCTTTTTTTCTCGAATACAATAATCACAGTGATGACAAAAGTTAATTTGCTTATTTCTAACGCTCCAAAACTCCGTGTTAAATCCATACTTTTCAGTGGCATAATTTAAGGCATATTGAACCGCAAATTCAGTTCCCTGTTTTCTAGGGCTTCCACATATTCCAAGTAATAGATTCTTCTTTTCTACCATAATAATGCATTTAACTTGTTTTTATTAATAATTAATCATTATTGTATTAAAAAAAAATTTTAAAATTTAAAATCTAAATATTAAAAGATGGATTCAAATAAACCAAGTTTAGCAAGAATTAAGATTAAATTTCCAGAAAAAATCTGGATTTCTGAAATTTTTAAAAACTATCCAGATTTAAAAATGGAGATTTCACATTTTTTACCTTATGATCTTGAGAGATCCATTGGTAATAGTGTAATTGAGATAATGCATTATAATTTAGATTCTATATTAAAAGAAGTTAGTGATCATCCCTCTGTTTTTGAGCTAAGCGTTTTAGAAAAGAAAGAAAATCAAGTCAAATTTAATGTAAAAACAAAAGATCCTTATTTATTGTATGCTATAATAAAATGTGGAGTGCTTGTTAATTTTCCCGTGAGAGTAGAAGAAGGATTTGCTTATTGGAGGTTAATATCAAGCAGAGACCGGATAGATCAACTATTAACCATTTTTGAGAAGAAAAATATTGAATTTGAATTACTTCGAATTGGAATTTCTCCATATAATATTGAAGATAATAGAAATAAATTAACATTTGATGAATCAAATATACTTGACAAGGCTATCTCTTTAGGTTTTTTCGAAATTCCACGAAAGATTTCCTTAGAAGAATTAGCTAACAAAATGGGTAAATCTAAATCAGGGCTGTCAGTAATGCTTAGAAAAATCATTAAAAAGAAGGTCTTATTCGAAAAATAAATAGATAAAAATTAAAAAAAAATTAAATCCATTCTTCTCTTATAATGTTTCCTTGTACACCTACAACAACGAATTTTATTGGAACTTTTCTGCTTGCTCGTTTAGCACCCTCTTGAGCTAAAGCTAATAAGCCTGAACAACATGGAACTTCCATTATAGCAATTGTAAGTGTGTTTATTTTTGCGTCGTCAATTAAAGCTTTAATTTTATCTATGTAAATATCTTTGTCTTGGTCAAGTTTAGGACAGGCAATCGCAATCGATTTTTCTTTCAAGAAATCTCTATGAAAATCACCATAGGAAAAACCAACACAATCAGCTGCGAGTAATACATCTGCACTTTGATAGTATGGTGCTCGAGGATTGATTAAATGCATTTGAATAGGCCACTGTCGTAAAGCTGAAGGAATCTTTCCAGACACTTCTGTTTGTGTTTCAGGTTCGTCAAAAACCATTGTTTGAGTAGAAGGACAACCACATTGGTGGGCATGCTCAGAAACAATTTGTTCTATTTGTTCCGTTTTAGGTTCGTCAAAAACCATTGTTTGAGCAGAAGAACAACCACATTGGTGGGAATGTTCAGAAACAATTTGTTTTATTTGTTCTGTTTCAGCTTGTTCATTATGTTTCATAGACTCTAAATGTTTCTCGACAGCTTCCTCATCGAATTCTAAAGCTTCTTTTTCGATTATTTCAAGTGCACCCTCAGGACAACCAGAAATGCACGCACCTAGACCATCGCAGAAAACTTCATTTATAACTCTAGCTTTTCCATCAATTACTTTTAAAGCACCCTCTGCACAATCTACTACACAATTTCCGCATCCTGTACATAGATCTTCGTCAATCCTAATGATTTTTCTTTTTATTATTTTATGTTGTTTTGCTTCAGTCATGATTAAATCAAATGGAAGTGATTATATATTTTTAATTTCGAACATGTTCATTTAAAAAAGATAAAATGCTAAACTAAATTATATCAACTTAAAAATTATATCAGTGAAGAAGAATTGTTAGAAACCTTACCAATTGAGTTAATAGAATTAATTATTGATACTTTACCTCTTGAAATGTCTTTTATTGATGCAGAGGATAAAGTAAAATATTATAGCAAAGGAGATAAGAGAATTTTTAAACGAACTCCAGCTGTAATAGGAAAAAAAGTTCAAAATTGTCATCCACCTAAAAGCCTTGATAAGGTAAATGAGATATTGGAAGGATTTAAAAAAAATACAAGAGATTTTGCTGAGTTTTGGATTCATTTAGGCGATTTATTCTTATATATTCGTTATTTTCCCGTAAGAGATAAGGAAGGAAATTACTTAGGAACACTGGAAGTAACTCAAGAAATTAGTAAAATACAAACTCTAAAAGGAGAAAAAAGACTTCTTGATTAAAATTTTAATTATTTCTATTTTTTTATTACTTCTTAATTTTAGGGACTTTTAACTTTTGTATTTTTGACATTGTTACAATGAAAGAATATATAGATTATAATATAATTATAATTTCGTACATGTACATAAAGATTAACCTTAAAGATTACATTATATAATAATAACTTTAAAATAAGATGTAAAAACTAGTTATTCTATGAAAGTTGTAATAATAGGAAACAATGTCGCTGGGACTTTTACCGCTCAAAATATTAGATCTCTCAATAATAAGGTAGAAATCGAGATATATACCCAAGAAAAATACCCTTACTATACAAGAGTCAATTTACCAGAATTGATATCTGAAAAAGTATCTATTGATGATTTAATTGTTTTTAAAGAAGATTGGTATGAAAAAAAGCAGTTAAATTTATATTTAAACAAAAGAGTTAATAAAATCAATCCAAGTAATAAAACAATACAGATTGAGGGGCAAAATGACCATATCGTCTATGATAAACTTGTATTAGCTCTTGGAAGTACCCCTAATATTCCTCCTATTAAGAACGCTGTTGAAATAAAAAATAAAAACAAGGGTTTATTTACATTACGAAGTGTTGATGATGCTTTAGATATAAAAAATTTTATTAAAAGTAAAAATGCTAAAGAAGCAATCATTATCGGAGGGGGCTTACTTGGCTTAGAATTAGCAAATCAAATAAATAATAGCAATTTAAAAACAACAGTTGTAGAATTTTTCCCTCGCTTATTACCAAGACAGTTAGATGAAGATTGTGGTGGAATGTTAAAGGAAGAAATTGAAAATAGAGGAATTAAAGTTGTCTTAGATGCGGTTACTGAAGAGATATTAGGAAATGGAGCAGTAACCGGTATTAGATTAAAAAACGGGGAAACTCTGAATGGAGATATCGTATTAATTCAGGCAGGTATTAGACCTATAATTGATTTAGCTAAAAAGGCTAATTTAAATACAAATAGAGGAATAATTGTCAATGAATTTCTAGAAACCAGCGAAAAAAATATCTTTGCCGTAGGGGATTGTATAGAATATAAAAACCAAATTTGGGGTATTATTCCAGCTTGTATGGAACAATCAAAAATTGTAGCAGCTTCGTTACTTGGACTAAAAAAAGTGGATTATCGGGGGACCACTCCTAAAAATACCCTCAAAATTGTTGGATTAGAGCTAACTTCAATAGGGATTATAGATCCTACTAAAGAACAAAATAGCGGTTGGGAAATCTTAAGAAGAGCTGATAAAAAAGATTGTTGTTATCAAAAATTAGTATTAAAAGATAATAAACTAAAAGGAGCTATATTATTTGGAGAGAATAAAGTTATGTCTTATGTATATAACAAGATGGAAGAAGATGTTGACAAAGATGAGTTGAAAAAGTTATTAGAATTATATACTTATGTATGCAATAATTGCGAAAAAGAATATGATGAATCTATTATGGGTGTTCTCTTTAAAGACCTACCAGATGATTTTAAATGTCCTGGTTGTAAAGGACCTAAAGAAGAGTTTAAGAAAAAACATAATAGCTAATTATATTTAGAATGAGTTGATAAAAGATTTCAATATATCGATGTAAGAGATGTAATTATCTTTATATAAACGAAGAAAAAATATCCCTTTCGAAGAATTAGATGAAAAAGATTATAGATGCCCTAAATGTCGTTCCTCAAAAAAATTCTTTATTAAAAAAGAAGTATAATAAAAGGTATAAATCTGACTTTTTTCATAAAAATCATTACATATAAAAACAGAAAAATCTAATTCTTATCTTTTATTTTTTAATTATCTTTAGTAGATATTAATCAATTTGTTGAATTAGATTATTATTTCTCAAATTTAATTGGATCAATTTATAAAATATTAAATTAATATTTTTTATATACATTCAATTACAATCCATAAAATCAAATATTACATCTTAAAATTAAGTGAAAGTGGTAAAAATGGGAAAATGGGAATGTACTGCTTGTGGGTATGTTTATGATGAAGAAGCTGAAGGTACGAAATGGGAAGATTTACCTGATGATTGGACTTGTCCAGTTTGTGGTGTAGGAAAAGATATGTTCGAAAAAATTGAATAACTAATAATTCAATAATCTCCTTTAATTTTTTTTTATTGCTTAATTTCTGAAAAATTTTATATTAAATAGAATATAAGTTTTTAACTTGATTTATATTAGTATTACGAAATAATTAAATCCTAATAAATAGAGGTGAAATTGAAATTACACATTTAGAATTGATGAAAGACATCTATTATGTTGGTTATGTGGATTGGGAAGTAAGGAATTTTCATGGGTATTCGACTAATCGAGGTAGTTCTTATAATGCATATATCGTAAAAGGTGAAAAAACAGTTTTAATTGATACAGTCAAACGGCCTTATTTTGAATATTTTTTAGCAAATATTAAAGACGTGTGTGATCCTTCTGAGATTGATTACTTTATTACGAATCATGTTGAGATGGATCATTCTGGTTCATTTCCATTAATTCTTAAACACCTACCAAATGCGGAATTAATTGCTTCGAAGAGGGGTGTTGAAATTTTAAAAGCTCATCATCATGGGGAAGTTGAAGAAGATCTGTTTAATAAAATTAGAGCTGTTAATGAAGGAGATACTTTAGACTTAGGAAATGGGAAAAAATTTACGTTTGTACCTATTCCGATGATTCACTGGCCTGATTCGATGGTATCTTTTATGATAGATGATAATGGTAAGAATGTATTATTTTCTAATGATGCATTCGGGCAACATTATGCTACATCTAAGCACTGGGATGATGAAAATGATCTTACCGAAGTATTTCAAGAAGCAGAAAAATACTATGCTAATATTTTACTTCATCTTTCTGGGTTAATAGCAAAGACATTACCTAAGGTTGGAGCATTGCCAATCGAAATTATATGTACTTCTCATGGTATCTGCTGGAGAAACCATATTCCTGAAATCTTAGAGAGATATACTAAATGGAGTAAAGGAGAAATTGATGAGAATAGTGTTCTAATTGTTTATGACACGATGTGGGAGAGCACCGCAAAAATTGCGAAAGCTTTAACTAAAGAAATTGAACATCGAGGAATTACGGTAAAAAGGTTTAGACTAACTAGTGCTGATTATTCAGACGTAATAACAGAAGCTATGAAAGCAAGAGCGATTTTAGTGGGGAGTCCTACTCTAAATAATGGATTATATCCAACTGTAGCGGAATATTTATCTTATCAAAAGGGCTTAAAACCTATGAATAAGGTGGGATTAGCATTTGGTTCTTTTGGGTGGGGTGGAGGTGCTGTAAAAGAAATTGTTGAACAAATGAAAGCTGCTAAGATAGACGTTATGGAAGAAACAATAGAGATTAAATTTGTACCTAAACCAGAGGATTTAGACTTCGTTGAAATTGTAGATAAATTAATCAAAAAAATGGGTTAAGATAGGGACAAAATTATGGATTTTTTACTTTCAGAAGACCAAAAGGTTCTACAGAAAAAAGCAAGAGACTTTGCTATCAGAGAAGTTTTACCCGTTGCAAGAAAATATGATGAATCTGAAGAATTTCCTATACCCGTTATAAAAAAAGCCTGGGAACAAAAATTATTGAATTTAGGAATCCCTAAACAGTATGGTGGTCCTGGTTTTGGCTTAGTAGACTCATGTATAGTCGTTGAGGAAATCTCATCTGCTTGCCCTGGCATTGCCACTTCTATTTTTGATAATAATCTTGGAGCAGAACCGATAGTTATAGGAGGAAATGAAGAACAGAAGCAAAGGATTTTATCAGAATTAGTCAATGAGTTTAAATTAATTGCATTTGCAACATCAGAACCAACAATGGGTTCAGATGTAGCAGGAATGAAATGCCATGCTGAAAAGGATGGAGATGATTTTATTTTAAACGGAAATAAATTTTGGATTACTAATGGAGGATTTGCTGATTATATTACAGTTTTTGCAACAGCAGATCCTGAGAAAAAACATAAAGGGATTTGTGCTTTTATTGTAGATACTAAAAGTGAAGGCGTAAATCTTGGAAAACATATTCCTAAATTAGGACAAAGATCATCAAATACTGTATCAATTGGCTTAAAAAACGTTAGGATTCCTAAAGAAAATATTCTTGCTAAACCCGGAAGAGGATTTGTCCTAGCTATGCAAACATTTGCTCATACTCGACCAGCAATAGGCGCTTTTGCTATTGGATGTGCTCGTTCTGCAATGGAATATTCTATCGATTATGCACAAAAGAGAGTAACTTTTGGAAGAACAATTGGTAATTATCAAGTAATTCAAGAAAAAATAGCTAATATGTATAAGGATATTGAAGCTGCTCGTTTATTAACATATAAAGCAGCTTGGGAAGCAGATCAAGGCATCGATAATAATTTGAGTTCCTCAATAGCCAAAGCTTTTGCTTCGGACGTTGCTATGAATGTCACAACAGAAGCAGTACAAATCTTTGGAGGCTATGGTTACTTGAGAACATATCCCGTTGAAAAGCTATTTAGAGATGCAAAATTATACCAGATATATGAGGGTACAAGTGAAATTCAAAGAATTGTTATTTCCCGATTTGTTATGAAAAGATATGAACATGCAATGCCTTATCTTGGAAAAAAAAGAACTTAATATCACACCTTAATTTTTTTTATATCGTTTCTATCTTTGTTTTATTAGCTGATTTTGCTTTTTCAGCTTTTTTTTTTTAAGAAAATCATGGTAAGTTTTATAATATTTGCGTTGGCATAAATTATCACAGAAAATTTTGAAAGTGGTATCCAACCAGAGACCTTTTAGTTCATGAATTTTTAAATAATTATGGAATTTACTAAATTTGTATATATCCATTGAGGTTTCGCAGAATAAACATTTTCTTTCATTTAGCTCCTGCTCAATTTTTTTTAATTCATGAATTTTCAGATATCTAAAGCAGTCACAGCAGTGAAACTCTAAAATCGAAGATTGCCATAACTTTAAAATATATTCGGGAGAAAATTTTATGTTATCACTCAAAAAATCGTATATATTCAGATCTTTACCACAATTCCAGCATGTTCTTTTCTTAAAACATTTCTCTGCCTTAATGAACTCTCTTAATTTTTGAATTTTATCCCATAGACCAGCATTATTTAACTTTTTAAAGAACATAGAAGGTTTCTCAATTATATTCTTATATCAAATTATAATAGATTAGTATTATTCCAACTTTTTAAAATGATCGTATAAAAAAGTTTACTAAACTATTTATTCAATTAAATTTCCTAAATTTCCTGAATCTTTAGTATTTCTTTTGTTGCTATTAAGAAATTGTCATATATTAAAGTTGGCTTTATTCCAAGAGATTCTAATTCATCTAGGTGTCTATCCCCATGCCCCGTAGTTAGAAAAATTGTTCTACAACCTGCATTTATCCCAAACTGTATGTCTGACGGATGATCACCAATCATCCATGATCTATTCATGTCAACATTAAATTCTTTAATGATTTCATCAATAAATTTGGTTTTCGGTTTCCTGCATACACAATTATCCTCTCTTAAGTGAGGACAAAAATATGTTTTTAGAATTTCAATACTTTCTTGTTTTAATATCTTTAATAAATAATTATTAAAATTGTGAAAATCTTCAACGGTATAATACCCTCTTCCTATACCTGATTGATTAGTAACTATAAAAAAGAGGAATTTTTTTTTAAGTAATTTTAACCCATCAATTACTCCTGGTAATAATACAAAATCTTCGACTTTATAAGCATAATCTTTATCTTCAATTAATACTCCATCCCTATCCAAAAGGATTGCTTTCGCTTTTATCAGTATTAAACACACTAACTTTTTTTTATCCAAGATTAAATGATATTCATTCCTTCTCTTAAATAAGTGTAATTTAATTGATCTTAATATCAATTAATGTGTTTTAAAATCTTAAAATTTCATTATTATAAAAATAAAGAAAAAAAAATTTTGAATTATTTTTCTGACACCCACAAGAAGTGGAGATTACAAAATTCCCGTGCCCAAAGACCTTCTGGATTAGCAACAGTAAAAGTTGCCTTAGGTTCCGCACCAGGATTTAAGAATCTTCTTTCATAGCATCCATCTTTACAGATTATTTCAATCCACATTATATAATGCTCATCAGTCA
Organism: Promethearchaeia archaeon; assembly: GCA_036478875.1. GTDB lineage: Archaea > Asgardarchaeota > Lokiarchaeia > Sigyniarchaeales > SOKP01 > Loki-b32. Next base: position 30,388 of record JAZGEW010000023.1, read on the forward strand.
TAGGATGAGGAGTTCCCATTGAGATCCCTACATCAACAGTGACTTTATTACCGTCAACTGTAATTTTAGGAACATGTTTTTCTGATTTCCATTCAGCAGTTTGTTCCTCCATAAGTTTCATTGGTTGTCCGCAACAGATAGTTTCAGGAACACCTGGATTTAAAATTTCGATAACTTTTCCACATATACTACATTTATATATTTCTTTTTGTTTCATAATTTCTTCACAGCTTCTATTCTTGTTGTTTTTTAAATCATATATTTTAATATTTAATTATTTTGATTTTAAATTAAAAATTCGCCAGTTTTTTTAGAAGTCTTCACATTTCTTTCTATAGTATGCCTGAGGATGGTCACAGGATGGACATTTGAAGTTTGCGAGTAATTCATCCATTTCAACTTCATAACCACATTCCATACAAACCCATACAACTTTATCTCCTCGTTTGAAGAACGCATCATCACCAACCAACTTAAGAAGTTTATCATATCGTTCTGAATGATGTTTTTCAGCAACTATAATTGCACGTACTCTTGTCGCAATATCTGAATAACCTTCTTTTTCTGCAGTCTCAACTATATCAGGATAAAGTGTTTGCCATTCCATATTTTCTCCAGCTATAGCAGATTTTAAATTTTCAATTGTAGTTCCATGGGTTGTTGGAAAATCAGCATCAGGGAGTACTTTCATTTCATCAAAGGGTTCTTCTTTCTTGAATCCTTGTAACATCTTATAGAACCAATTACCATGTTCTCTTTCTTGATTTGCAGTTTCCAGAAAAATTTCAGATACTAATACATAACCCTCCTTCTTGGCAACTTTTGAGAAGAAAGTATATCTATTCCGTGCTTGAGATTCTCCCACGTATGCGGTAAATAATTTTTTAGCAGTTTCTTTCATAATTTTTAACCTCTATTTTATAATTTGGAAATTCGTAATATATGAATATATTTGGATTTATATTATTTCCCCTTTTTTTTAACTTTTTAACTTATTTTTTAAAAGAAAATTCGAATAGGATTCGACTAGTAATAAGTTTCTGTCATTCTTCTTTTTTCTGACTCAACGGGATAACCTTTTCTATGCCATGCCATCATTCCACCAGTTAAATTTCTAATATCTTTAAATCCTGCTTGGCTTAATATTTGTGCTGCCATCATAGAGCGTGAACCAGAGTGACAAACTGCAACGATTTCTTCATCCTTATACTTTTCTATAACATCAGTATTATTCAATAATTCCCCTAGAGGAATTAATTTAGTATTTTTAATATATCCACCTACTCCATTATATTCCTGTGGTGTTCGAACATCAATTAAAAGTGGAGGTTCATCATCTGTACCAAGACGTTCATATAATTCATCAACATTAATATCTGAAACGGGAGGTGTTCCTGGAAGTCTTAATTCTTTTCTAGTTTTCTTCTTTATCTTTATAGGGCTTACAATTTCTAATGTAGGTAATGTTTTTTCTAAGATTGCTACTAATTTTCCTTGTTCTTTTCCAAGGTGTAACAATTTTACGGCTTTATTTAACTTAGCATATGCTTCAACACTCGATTTGAATCCTGGATCAGTAGCGTAAATTCTTATCTTCTTATTTTCAGGTAAGGAATCAATTGATTTAATGAGCGCATTAAGAGGTCCTGGACATGATAATCCACAAACATCAACGTCAACAAACTCATCTGATACCATAGTTTTACTTTCAATCATATCTTCCATGATTTCCTCATTAGGTCCGCAAGCTGCAGCGATCTCCTCAGTTGTGGCTTGAGCTGTGTTGTATAACTTATACCCTCCTGAAAGATTTTTCACATTATAACCCTTTTGTAGAAGCAATCTAGATGCTAAATATCCTCTAAAACCAACCTCACAAAAAACATAAATATCTTTATCCTTCGGAATTTGAATCAATTTATCTCTTAATTCTAAATCACTAATATTTATTGCACCCTCAATTGTTCCTACATCAAACTCATCTTTAGTCCTTACATCAAGTAAAAAACTGTTATTATTCTTAATTTCATCAATTTCATCCCAATGCCATATAGGATGATCTCCTTTTAGAACATTTGAGGCAACAAAACCTGCCATATTTACAGGATCTTTAGCAGAACCGTAAGGGGGAGCATATGTCAGTTCTAAGTCTTCTAAATCATATACAGTTCCATTAAATTTAATAATAGCAGAAATGACATCAATTCGTTTTTCTGTACCTGGACCTCCAACAGCTTGAGCTCCTAGAATTTCACCACTAGGGACCTTGTAAATTAATTTTAAGGTGATTGGAACAGCTCCAGGATAATAGCTCGCATGATTATTTGGATGTATATAAATTTTATCATATTTTAATTCCGTTTTCTTTAATTGCTTTTCAGTTAGTCCCACTGTTGCTACAGTTAAATCAAAAACTTTAACTACCGAAGCCCCCAACACTCCTTTATATATTGAATCCCTACCTGCAATATTATCTGCAACAATTCTTCCTTGTTTATTTGCCGGACCTGCTAATTGAACTGAAACTGATTTTCCAGTTATTAAATGTTTAACCTCAACAGCATCTCCTACAGCATAAATGAATGGATCTGAAGTTCTCATGTGGTCATCTACAGTAATATGGCCTTTTAACCCTAACTTAAGGTCAGCGCTTTTTGCTAGTTGATTTTCTGGTTTAATCCCTATTGCTAAAATAATAATGTCTGTTTCAATGGTTTTTCCGCTTTTTGGAATAACAATATTACAATTATTTTCGCATTTAAAGGAATCTACAGGATCTCCTAATTGTAAACAAACGCCGTTTAATAATAATTCTTGGTGAACGAATTGTGCAATTTCTTTATCTAAATGTGCCATGACTTGGTCAAGCATCTCGATTATCTTTACCCTAATTCCACCTTCTCGTAAATTTTCTGCCATTTCTAATCCAATAAATCCACCACCGATGATAGTCGCATGTTTTACTTTATTAATTTCTACAAATTCTTTAATCTTAACTGAATCTGGAATGGTTCTTAAAGTGAACACAGGAACATCTTCAAGACCGCTAAAGGGAGGGATTATAGGGGAAGCGCCAGGAGAAAGTATCAAATAATCATAATTTAATGTATATAAATCATTAATTGCATGGTTTTGAACACTAATAACTTTATTTTCTTTATCAATTGATAGTGCTTCATTATTTACTCTAACATCAATATTAAAGCGTTCAAAAAATTCTTCAGGGGTCACCAATTCTAATCTGCTTTTATCTTTTATCACTTGTCCAATATAGTATGGTAACCCGCAATTAGCAAATGATACATGTTGTCCTCTTTCTAATACAATAATCTCAAAATCTTCTCTTAGCCTCCGAAGCCGAGCTGCTGCTGTTGCACCTCCTGCAACTCCACCAATCACAATTACACGTTTCATTTTAATTCTCTCTATGAAATCTAATAATATATTAATCTCAAATGTCTATTATTAAACACAATGGACTCGATTTAAAGATGTTCATTATGAAATATTTTAAATAATAAGGAGAAATATAATTGATTTTAATTTTACAAATAAATTTATTTATAATCTATAATCAAAAATTTATCAAAAAAAAGCAAGGATATTACATAGATTATTTAATTAATTTGATTTTTTGGTGAAATGTGTGTATTCTTGTTAGAGTTCCTTTTAATGGACATATCTCTTCTACTTTATTGAGAATTCTTTCAATTTTTTTAAAATTTTCCTCTGTTTTAAGATACCATGTAATTTTTAAATCATAAAGTCCTAGAAAAGGTTCTTTTTTAGGATTAAGTGAACTTCTTTTATCATAATTTGCCTCTAATTTTACATTTATGGAATTTACTTTCATATTTGAATATGATAAATATAAAAGTGCTGTTATTTCTAAGCATTTTGCCATAGATGCTAAAAACATCGGCATTGGCCCAGGTATCTCTCCAGACGCGCCTAAATCTTTTGGACCATCATTCTCTATTTCAAAGTTATTAATTTTTGCTTTAACATGTAAATTATCTATCTGTTCTGAAATTGCTACCATTTTTAAAATAAAAAGCTCATTTCCTTTTTCAGTATCCTTATTTTTTTGCATTTCTTGAAAACGTTTTTTATAAGCTTTTAAAGACTCATCCGATATTAATCTATTATCCATAATCATATTAAATCAAAGATTTGCTATATTGCTTTCGATGAACTTAAACAATAATGAATTATTATAGAATGATACAATATTGAAAATTGGTTAAATATTTATTAACGAGTTTAAAAAATGAATGAAACTGAATTGTTAGAAGAAATCCAATCTTGCTCAGATTGTAAGACTTGTTTGGATTATTGTGATACATATAAAGTAACAAAAGACGAATTAAAATCTCCAAATGGGAGATTAAAGATTGTAGAAAAGGTTTTCAATAATCAAGAAATTACTGATGAAGAACTCATTGGACTTTACACTTGTACTTTGTGCGCATTATGTGATTTAGCTTGTACTCAAGGAATTAAAATATCAGAAATCATTTATTCATCAAAAGTAAAATTAGTAGAAGAAAATAAAGCTCCATTAGAAATACATAACAAAATTATAAAGGGTATTATCGAAAAGGACAATTCAGTTGGTAGAAATCCAGATGAAAGATTAAATTGGCTACCTGAAAATTATAAAACAAATGAAATATTTGAAAAGAAAGACTCAGACACTCTTTTGTATTTTGGATGCATGTCCTCATTTCGAGTTAAAGAAAGTGCTATTCATCCATATGAAATCTTAAAACTTGCTGGTTATGATTTCAAAATTTTAGAAAAAGAACCATGTTGTGGAGAGTATGTATATTCTTCAGGAAATGTTAAGTTAGCAAAAGATATTTTTAAAGAAAATATTCAGCTCTTTAAGAGGCTTGGTATCAAAAATTTGATAGTAACATGTGGTGGATGCTTATATGCTTTTGATAAAATATACCGGAAATATTTTGAGGATTTTAATATAAATGTAAGACATATTATTGATGTTATTTATGAGTTAGAAAAAAGTGGTAAAATTAAATTAAAACCTTTGAATAGAACAATCACATATCACGATCCTTGCCGGGTTGGGAGAAAATATAAAAATGGCCCTCTTTATTCTAAACCACGAGAACTTTTAAAGAAATGTGGGTTAAAAGTTAAAGTATTATCTGCAAATCCTGAAGAAACTCCTTGTTGTGGATCAGGTTCCGGAATTAGAGGTGTTGATAGTAGCATTTGTATTAAAATAGGTAAAGAATTATTCAATAATATTGATACAAAAGAAATTGTGTCCTCTTGTCCTTTATGCGTTTTTAATTTTAGATATGTTAATTATAAGAATCAAATGGACAAAGAAAGTAAATATATAACTGATTATATTTTAGAGTCAATAAGAAAATAATTTAATAATTGAATAAAACAATTATAAGAATAACTATTGATAGAAGGCATAATCTCGTTTTGCTCCAATGTATCTTTTTATTGACGCAATTAAAAGCGCTGCTAAACCAAAAATCGAAACAATTAGCATGATTGTTTCCATATTAGTAGGATATTTATCCTCATTAGGAAAAAAATTAAATAATGCATATGTTGTGAAATAGTATTCATATCGGTCATAATTATTATCCCATAATACATTATATTTACCGGGGTTCATAGACCATAACCTTGTATCAAATATCAAAGTCTTATGCATTAAATATCCAAAAATAGTATAGTTAAAAGTGTAAGTTTTACCTGAATTTTGATGTATGAATGTAATGTTACCAACTACATTTTCATCTCTAAACATTGGAAAATGTCCTATAACCATGATTATATATCTATTTGGATACAAATAAGTAGGAGGGACATTTATGACTTCTTCACCAGATACAGGTCCACCTTTATACCTCCAGATCAATTTTGAACGTACTGAGATGACAAATATTAACTGAGCTATTCCTATAGAAAGTAATAAAATGGCGATCATTACACCTTTTTTGAAAGTAACTTTTGGGTCTTTCTTTTTAGGAACTTTCTTTTTGGAATCAGGGTGAAAATCATCTCTCCAATCCCATTCTATATTATCTTTCATTTAATATTCATCATTATGCTATTTTCATAAGAAATTGTTTTATATTATTTAAGTTTTCTACTAAATTTATAATCCGTCATAATTTCTTGAACTATTAATCTTTAAATTCCTGTCATTCTTTTGATAACTTTTCTAATCGATATTAAGCCGTCTTTTTCAGATTCAATACCTTTCAATCTTAATTTTTTACCCATAAACTTATACTTAAATTTACTCAAAATATGCCCCCAGATACAATTAAAACATGTTTATATTGAAAAAATCTAAAATACTTCTTATAGTGATCTCTTGTCCACCATTTCTATCACCACCTAACGCTAATGGCCCCCTATTTTATTCTAGCAACATTTGGATTTTTGTCAATTAACACTTCAAGATAATCAATATATGCTAGTAGAGTGGTTTTTCACATCTTTCCAAAAATGAGGGATATATAGCAAGTAAAGTGAGATTAATGTCGGAATAAAAATAATAAAAATTAACGATAAATAAATATTTCATTAATACTCAATAAGAAAAAGAAAAAAATTAACCTCTATAATTTAGCTTAACAACAACATCTACGTAGAGCTCATAATCCTCGTCTTCATCGTAATCATGTAAAACCACACGTTCTACCTCATCGAGTTCTCCTTTAACTTCTAAAAGGTCAGATTGATGTAATATTTTAACATCCGATTTCTTTAATTTTTTAGCGATTTCTTCTCTTCCAGGAACCACTTTTGAAGAGGTGACTACAATGACTCTTCCGGTATATTCTGTTAATTTTAAGGCAAGTTCTAAAGAATCATCACCAGAATCTACAATTAAAATTCTTTTATCTCTAAGTTCTTCTAAATTTTCTGGAACTTCCCTAAATGCTCCCTTTCCAAGAAGCTCATCAAAACCAAGTATTACACTAATTTCTAATTGACATGATGTTGCAACCTCAACTTCTGGTTCAGCACCTGTTCTGTAATTATCAATAGCAGCCCTTAAAGCATCAGCAGCGAGATTTGAACAATGCATTTTGATTGGTGGAAGGCCTTCTAATTCATCAGCTACATCTTGTCTTGTAATCTTATAAGCTTCTTCTAATGATAATCCTTTAGCCATTTCTGTTATCATAGAAGAAGTCGCTATAGCTGAACCACAACCAAACGTTTTAAATTTAATATCTTCAATATATTCTTCATCTTTATTATTTTTGGCGACCTTTATATACATAAACATTAGATCACCACATACAGGGTTTCCTACATGTCCAAAACCATCTGCATTTTCAATTTCTCCCAAATTCCTAGGATTTCGAAAGTGATCTAATACTTTTTCAGTATACTGAGTTGATTTCACTTTATTCATTCACCTCATTATATTTTTTAATCAAATCAGGAGGAGTTAAAGGTGATAATAATCGTAATCTTTTTACTATGTTAGGTAAAACTTCTATAAGTTTATCAATATCTTTTTCTTGAGTAAAACGACCTAAGGTTATTACAAGAGATCCGTGAGCTTCTTCATGTAACAAACCCATTGCAATTAATGTATGGGAAGGCTCTAAAGTTCTTGAACTACATGCAGATCCAGTTGCAGCAGCTACTTTTTCATCTTTTAGACTAAGAATTAATGATTCTCCCTCAATATAATCAAATCTGAAATGTGCATTATAAGGAAGTCTACGCTCAGGATGACCATTTAAATATGATTTTGGAATTGGTTCTAAAATTCCTTTAATCAATTTATCCCTTAGGGTTTTTAGTCTCTCTGCTTCACCATTGATTTCAGTTTTCATAATTTCTGCGGCTTTTGCAAATCCTACTATTCCAGGTACATTTTCAGAACCAGATCTTATTCCTCTTTCTTGTCCCCCTCCAATTATAATTGGATTTATCCTTACTCCTTTTTTCAAGTATAGAGCCCCTACCCCTCTGGGGCCATAAATATCGTTTGATGATAATGTTACTAAGTCAATTGGAATTTGTTGAACATCTAATGGGATAACACTCTCACTGGCAACCGCATCAGAATGAAATAAAATATTATTTTGTGCTGCAATTTCGCTGATTTCTTCTGTTGGTTGTAGAGAGCCTACTTCATTACTTGCTGTAGAGATTGAAATTAAAATAGTTTTATCAGTAATTAATCGTGCTAGTTTATCTAGTTTCACAATACCATATTGATCAACTGGAACTCTACTCACTTTATAACCTTGACGTTCTAAATATTTCGCAATATTCAAAATAGATATATGTTCTATCTCTGAAATTATAATATGGTTTCCTTTCTTTTTATTTCTCATTGTAGATCCTATTAATGCTAGATTATTTGATTCAGTAGCACCTGACGTAAAAATTATAGAATCAGGATTTGGAGCATTTATAAAATCTGCTACCTTTTGTCTAGAAATATTTAAAGCGTTAGTAGCTTCATCTCCTTCACAGTGCAATGAAGATGGATTAGCAAACTTTTGATTTAAATACATTGTCATTTCTGAGACAACTCGCACATCTACGGGTTTGGCTGCTTGATAATCTAAATAAACACTCATATTTTTTTCCTCATTTTTCATTTCATTTTCTTAAATATAAAAATTAAATCATCCCCATCTTTACTAAATTCCACAACCTTCGTATCAGTTCTTTTAGCCCATCTTTTAAGATCTTCTTCAGCAGCTGGATCATCTGCAATAACTTTAAAACATTGCCCTTGATTTAGAGTTTCACTTAAATTTCTCACTTCGAATATTGGCTCTGGACAATATAAACCACGAGTATCTAATTCTTCATCAATTTTGATTCCTTCACTTTGTTCATTATTCAATTTTACAACCTCCTTAAAAGGATTCTATTACAACATATTCCTTAAGATATAAACGATTCGAAAAGAGTATAAATCTTCTTATTATAATTTAGTATACAATAATAGTATCTATGAAAATGAATAAAACACATTGAATAAGGTGTTTATAAATTATAAATCTTCAAAGGGCAGAGAGTAAAAAATCAAAATTAAAGGAAAAAATTTTATTCTATTAGAAAAGGTTTATTCCATTCCAGAAAGTCGTTTAATATGTCTTACACCATCAACGGCGTCATCAGCAAAATCATCAGCCCCAAGTCTTTTTGCAAGTTCCATATTTAAGGGAGCTCCTCCTACAATCAATTTAATCTTATCACGAAGTCCTGCTGATTGTAAGGCCTCATGAACAACTTTTATTTGTTCTACTGTCATTGTCAGTAAAGAACTCAAAGCAATAATTTGTGCTCCTGTTTCCTTTACTTTTTCAATTATTGTATTCTCATCAACATCCATCCCTAAATCATAAAGCTCAAAACCAGAACTTAAAAGAAGAGAACCTAATATGTTCTTTCCAATATCATGATTATCTCCTTTTACAGTGCCAATAATTATTTTTACTTTATCTTCTTTTCTATCGGAAGCCGCTAAAGCGGGCCTCAATATATTAAAAGCCTCCTTCATTGTTTCTCCCGCTAAAACAAGTTCAGTTAAATAATATTCTTTTTCCTCATATCGGCGTCCAACTTCGTCCATACCTTTTGTTAATGAATCCAATATATCAAAAGCATCCTTACCTTCATTTAATGCCTCCTTCACAGCATCTGCAATATCATCTACTTCTAATTCAATAACTAGTTCTGTAAGTTTGTCAAAATCCATTAAAATCTACTTTATTTTCTGTAATTAATCGCAAATAGTTATGAAAGTAAATTAAATTTTTCCTATAAATCTTATTTTAATAAAATTATAAACTACATAAGAGTAAAATTTTTTTTAAAAAAAAAGAGAATGAGGGAGAATGAGAAAAAATCAAAATCTTAAATGTCCAAGATTTTGGAAATAAGTTTAGTTACCATTATAATCCACTTAGCAGAGAGCCATAGTGTTTAATTAGGAAATTAGGGGATATTATTTTGTATTTTCTCAATCTTCCCTCAAAATATAAATATGATACTTTAGTATTTAAATCTATTTTTACTTCTACCTATAAAAATAATCTTCATGAAATTCTTTAAATGGATATGATTTATTAAATCAAGATTAATAGAATACAAGCTCAATTGAATTTATTAAAAATTAAAAATAAGCTTCAAAAAATTTAAATTGAAGATTAATCTCTTATTCTTGGATCTAAAAGTGCATAAAGTACATCTACAGGTAAATATATGAATATAGATATAATTGATATGACAAATAAGGTGTAGAAAAGTTCTTTTTATTTTGCATTAAAATAAGTGTAAAAAAATTTTCTTAGATACCAATGATTTTAAAGAAATACGTTATTCAAATAAATTAATTTGCATAATATCAATCATGTTATTAATGCACTTAACTAAATTGGATGCTAATAATTTAAATTAATGAGAACTATTTAACCTATGCCAGAAAAAGAAAATTCTACTGAGGAACTCTTAAAGGAAAACTTGGAAAACGAAAATGAAAAATTGATTGAAGCTAATTTTATAGGAGAAATTGATAAGAACCATGCATTAATAACTAAAAACTTATTTAAAGATTATGAAATTGGTAATTTTATCGTTCGAGCAGTAGATAATGTATCTTTATCAATATATCGAGGAGAATTTTTAGTAATAAAAGGTCCTAGTGGTGCTGGTAAAACTTCATTATTAAATTTATTAGGAGGATTAGATTCCCCCAAAAGTGGAATTATATACTGTTTTGGTGTCAAAATCTCAGATATGGAAGAAGAATCATTAGCAACTTGGAGATTATTAAATTCTGGATTTGTATTTCAGAATTATAATCTTATTAGTACTCTTACTGCTGAGGAAAACGTTATGTTTCCTATGAATCTTTCGGGAGTAGAATTTAGAGAGCAAAGAAAACGTGCAATGCTTTTATTAAACCAAATGCGTCTTAGTGATCGAAGGGAACATCTTCCATTTCAATTATCAGCTGGAGAACAACAAAGAGTAGCGATAGCGAGAGCATTAGCAAATGATCCTCCAATTATTTTTGCTGATGAACCTACCGCAAATTTAGACAAGAAAACTAGCCAATTTATTAGAGATCTTTTTAAAGATTTAAAAAATAGCATCAGAACCATTATAGTCGCTACTCATGATGATTATTTAATAAGTTTAGCTGATACAATTATTTCATTTGACGATGGAAAAATAATAAAAGAAGAAATAATCAATGATAATAAAAATTAATAAAAAAAGACAAAATGTCATCATTCGACTTTGCATTAAAAGATTTTTACAGGAAAAGACATTCTAATTATCCATTTTTAATAATTATTACAATAATTATTGCATTCACAGAGTTCTTAATATATTTTACCTCATCATTAGGTATAAATATACTCACTCAAGCTACATATCAAAATAAATTTTATTTTTCTGGAGGAATAAATCTAATCTATAAAGAATTTAATAGTTTAATTCAAATATTATTCATTTGTTTAGCCATTGTTATAGTTGTTGCTGTTACAACTACATTAATTATTTCTAAGAAGAGGGATATTGCAATTATGAAATCCTTAGGCACACTCCCCCGAAAATTGTACAGTTTTTATTTAATTGAAGCTTACATCCTATTTTTTACGGGATTTTTAATTGGATTAGTTTTGGGTTTGATAATATTTGGAATTTTTGCTTTAATCATGAATTTTTTGAATTTTCCGGTTATAATAATTATTGATTTAGTTTATACGCCCATCTTGTTTTTTTCATGTATATTTGGAATTTTTCTAATAACAGGTTATACACTCAGAAAAATTGGAAAACAAAAAATAATCGCAACTTTCTCAAAGGATATACCTTATAATTACAATGCGGGTAAACAGTTAACTTTCATTCCCAAATGGTTAACTTCAATAGGATTTAATATTAAAATTGCTATCGTTAATACATTAAGAAAAAAAGGTGAATTTAAGAGATATCTAATCATATTTTCTATAATTGGATTAATGATCTTTACATTAGGCTTAGGGGCAATAGTTCTAAGATTATCCTCTCAAGAATGGATTAAAAAATCCCAAAGTGAAAATATTGTAATAATAGGACATGAAGACGTTTTATCTAACTATTCCTTAATGTATAAGATGTTTTCTGATCCTACTCTATTAATTGATAGAACTAGCATTGATTTTATGGACCCACAGTACCTTTTTAATGTAAGTGACTTACATGAATTAAATACCATTGAAGAAATCGAAAAAATAGATGAGAGGATAATAAATTTTTATAAAGTCGAAGAACTTACTGGAATTCATATCTCTGATGATAATGCTTATACAGTTGTAGGTCAAAATCGAAATAGCACTATTCCGATTATAGGTGTTAATCCTGGAAATATAATTCAAAATTTTGAGATCGAAGGAAAATTCTTCACTGAAGAGGATGCTTATGATAATATGACTATTGGAGATGGTTTGGCTTATAATTTTTTCGAATATGCTTTAGATCAAAGCATAGAATTGACTTCTTCTGGTAAGATATTCCATATTTCTGGTGTAGTAATTGATAGCTTTTATTCAGGATGGGCAGCTTATGTAAGTATTGAAGAATCTAGGAAAATACTAAACCTTACAAATCAAGAAATTAACATAGTAATGTTAAAGCTAAGTCCTGGTGCTTACAATGGAATTAAAATTGAGCTTGAAAACATTTCTCAGAATATTGGAATAAATTTCACGCATTTAAGATTGGATGATACCTTTCAAGATAATATTGATTATTTAAGTTATTTATCATTTTATCCTATGTTGTCGATAATTATAATCTCTATAATTGCTATCTTTTCTTTATATAATTATCAAAAAGCGGGTTTAATGGAGAAAGCAAAAGATTTCTTAATTATGCGTGCTATTGGTTCAAAAACTAGATCTTTGAAAAAGATTCTTTTCTTAGAATCTCTCTTTGTTCTAATCCCCTCTTTAATCTTAAGTTTAGCATTTGGGATGATTATTAATTCTTTATTTTTGTTTAATCGAGTTTATTTGCCGCCATTACATATTCCATTTATAGTATTTTTGCTTTTATTTGGTATATTTATAATTTTCAATTTCTTGAGCCTTTTCCCTTTAATCAAGAAAATCAATAATTTTTCTGTTAATGATTTTGCTATATACTAAATATTTTAATTTAAAATATTGTTTGGAGAAAAGTTGGGAAAGATTTTAATAAGATAAATTTTAATTTTTAAAATTGTATTATTCTAATATAAAGGTGATTCTTCATAATGTCTGAAGATACGTTAAAAGCTCGTATCAAGGGTTTAAAAGCAGAACTTAGCAAAAAAGATAGCGAAATTCATAATTTTCTTGATAGAATTGAAGAACAAGAAGACACAATTATGAGATTAGAAGCTCTTATTCCAGATGAAGACAATACAAAGAAAAGCAAAAAAAGACAAGCAACAGATTCAAAATTGGCTATTGAGCGCGATGAAAAAGAAAGGCAAATTAGAGAATTAAAGAATAAAATGGGATTCTTAAGAAAAGAAAAAGTACAACTTCAACAAAAATTAGAACGAATAAAATCCAGAAGTAAGGAATCATCTGTTATTAGAGTTGAAGATCTAAGAAGTAAACCACCACTTAATGCGTTAGTTAAAGATTTACAAGAAAAAATAAACAAACAGCAATCATTAATTAGTAAATTAAGAGCTAAAAATGTCAGTAGCCAAGCTTTTGACGAAAAATTAAAAGAAAAAGAAAAAAACATTGAAATCTTGAAATCAGAAATATTAGAATTAAATCAAAAAATAAAAGATTTTAGCACTGCTTCTGATAATAAAAAAGGTGATTCATTAACTAAAAAATTAATAGAAGATCTCCAACAACAACTAAACAAATCTAAAAGACAAATAACTGAATTAAAACAAAAACTTGAAAAATCAGATAAAAAAAGTAAAAAAGAACTTAAAGAAATTACGAAGAATGAAGGTTTAGAAAGAGAAATCAATGAGCTAAATGAATTACTAAAATCAAAAGATAAAGAAATTGAAGGATTAAAGAATAATGTTATTTCTTTACAAAAAGCCGATATTGCTGCCAATTTTGAACCAGATGATGACACCTCTAATCAAATGATTAAAACATTAAAAGAAGATTTACAAAACAAATTAAATAAAGCCAAATTACAAATAAAATCACTTCAAGAACAGGTTAGAAAAAGTCAATTAGTAAAGACACCAGAATTAAGTGGTAACCAAAATGAGTTAGAAGGTAAATTAAAGATGCAAAGAGAGATGGCAATTTTTCTTCAAAAACAACTAGACACAAAAGAAGGGGAAATTGAAACAATTAAAAATGAAGCAGTTCAAATTAAAACAAAATATAGACAATTAGAAAATCAAGTAAGATTAAAGGATCAAAAACTTAGTGATTTACAACGCCAATTGGATACTATCAATATTCAAACACAATTACACCCTAAGAAAGAAGATCCTAATTTAGCTTTGAGAGTTAGAGAGCTTAAAAATAAGACGGATTCTCTGGAAAAACTAAATAGCGAACAAAAATTAGAAATCTCTCAGTTACGAAAAAAGATTTAAACTTGTTAAAATGGAACTTATTATTTTGGGTAGTGCTGCTGCCACACCTATTAAAGAACGTAATCTCTCTAGCATTGCTTTAAAATATAGAAATCAGATTCTCTTATTTGACTGTGGAGAAGATTTCCAACGTAAATTTGCTGAAGCAGGTTTAAAGTTTAATAAACCTTTATTAATATTTATAACTCATTTTCATGGAGATCATATCATAGGCTTACCAGGTTTTCTGTTTAGGTTGAGTTTAAATGACAGAACTGCTCCAATGATGATATTTGGTCCCCGAAATCTTTTTCTTTATTTATACTTTCATAAAAAAATTCTTGGATTAAAAGCTAATTATCCTCTTAAGATTATAGAAATCGATCATCAAACACAAGAATTAATTGAATTTGATGGATTAGATTCTGAGATACCAAAGAAGACAATCAAGATGAATGATAATATAGTATTAGATTCTAATTACTTTTCAATAAAATATGCTTTAGTAGAACATTCTGTAATCACTTTCGCATATGCTTTTATTGAAAAACCACGATACGGTAAATTCAATCCTGACCGTGCCAGAGATTTAGGTATTCCTGAGAGTAACTTATGGAAAAAATTACAAGAAGGACAGATTATTCACTTTGATGGAAAATCTATTGATCCAGTTAAGGAAAAAATTGTTGGTCCTAAACAACCAGGAAGAAAAATCACTTACTCAGGAGATTTAAAACCTAGTGATTCATTAATAAAATTAGGAAAAGATTCAGACATTTTGATCCATGAAGCGACGTTTGCAAAAGCACTTGCAGAAATTGCAAAGGAGAAGAAACATTCAACCTCTGTTGATGCCGCAATAGATGCTAAAAAAATGAATGCAAAACAACTAATCTTAACCCATATCTCCGCAAGATACCAATCTGATGCCTTAATTTTACTAGAAGAAGCAAAAGAAATATTCCCTAACACTATAATAGCTAAAGATCTATTACGAATTACATTAAAGTAAAGACTTTTTTTTTTAAAATTTTAAATCAAATAAACGCTATGAATTTTTCAATAAATCATTGGAAATTCATAACATATTTACAACATCATTCATTTTCTTCAATAGTTCAATACGAACTGATAAAAAAATTTAATTTATGTGAAAATTGGTTTTAAAATTGACCGAAGGTACAGTTAAATGGTTTAATAACCGTAAAGGTTATGGATTTATATCAACTGAAGAAGAAGGAGATATATTCGTTCATCACAGTGCCATTGTTAAGGAGAGTGATGAATATGCTACACTAAATGAAAATGATAAAGTAGAATTTGAGATCACTCAAGGTGATAAAGGTTCGGCTGCGAGTAAAGTAGTAGTAACTGAAGCCGCTCCTGCTCAAGTTCGAGATTTTCGATATTAGACTTCTTATTGTTACAAATCAATAAAATATAATAATATTTAATAAGTAGTAGGTAGTAATTAGTAAGACCTTGTTCTGTGATTGTTATCGAATCTTATCTTTTTTTTATTTCTTGAAGAAAAAATATTTTTAGAAGTGGGGGATGTTATCAATATCTAAAATTTTAGGAATTCTTCTATTACGTTCTAAATAAGAAACTTCGTGTCGTAAATATCTCCAAGATATTTCGCATTTCTCTGATTTACCATCAACGGGTGTTTCAAATTCCCAAGGATTAATTATAATTAAGTCCCCTTTTCTTATCCACACTCTTTTTTTAATTTTTCCTCGGATTCTCCCAATACGGTGTTTTCCATCCTCACAAAAAACACCCATCCGTTCTTGACCAAATATCTCAACAACCCGCGCAAACATTTCTCCGTTCCTTCTATAAGGCATTTTTACTCTCGATACTGTTGGAGTTGGAGAGGGTGTGTAACTCCTCCGTCCTTTTTTTTGTTGGTTTTTTTTCATCTTAGGCATATATAATCTACTCTTTAGTTCTTCTAGCTAGTTAATATTATAAATCCGATTTACTATAAATGTAAAGAATTAAACTTTTTATTTGAAGTTAAAATCGGAATATGCTTCGCATAAAACTCACAAGGTGCGAATTGAAAATCTAAAATTCAGTTAAATTTAAAACATATCTTAATAATCTAATAAGATAATTATAACTTCTTTTTAGTTTTTTCTAAATCATTTAAAATAATTACAATATAAATCGGAAAGTTAAATGAAAGAACAGACCATATATCGGAGTGCTGAGGGAAAAATGAAAACATTAACTCTATACGATGAATTTATATCTCGATTGGGAATAGAACACGAAGATATTTACGTGGAAATTGGGATTATTATATAATTAAAATTGAATTAAAATAAAAAAATCTCTTTTTAAAGTGTTATTACCCTCCAGCGATTTCCCCGTCTATCTTTAATTAAGATTGACTATGGGGGAGGATAATAATCTCGTCTTCTTTCCCTATCTTTGTTTCTGGTGTTGCTTTTTTCCCATTTACTAGGATTCCAAAAAATTTATCTTCAAGATTAAGTTCTAGTAATAAATCGGCTACCGTCATTGATTTATCAGGCGAAAATGTATCATACAATCCAGTATCTAATAATTCTGAAATTTGTTTTATAACAACCACCTAAAATTTTTTAATTATTTATTATATAATCGTTATAATATTTAATATTATTTCTTTAGATTTATTCGTCTAAGAAAATTATGAATTCTTCTTTTTGAAGAATTGTTTGAATATATTTTAGTTATTCTGTCTATAATTTTCTATATCTTAAATTTAAACCTATAGTTTTTTGATTTAATTAAAATCCAATTTTTTTTATTTTTACATTAATTTCTATATTTAGGCTTTACTTTTTTAGAGGAGATAATAAAATTATTGAAGAAGAAGAATTCATCGAGTACACAGAGTTTTTAGATAAGATAAGAAAGTATGAATCCAAAATTAAAAAAATAACAGATCCAATCGAGAAGAATAAAACTATAAAAGAGTTACTTTCATGTTCTATTAATTATACTAATGATATTGCTCAATCTGGAGAATATTTTGAAGCCGGAGAATTTCTTTTTTCGGTTGCAGAAATTGTGGAAAATCTTGATTTGTCGGAAGCACTCGAATTGTATAAAAAGATAATAGAACTTTATAAAAGATTAATTGTCGATTATAAACTTCAGGCAAAATTACATGAGATCGCTGAATTATACCTCCGAATTGCAGATATTTACGGTGAAAAAATCCAAGATTCAAAATCTGAGAAAAAAAATATCTTAAATAGTATAAAATTTTTAGATCAAGAGAGCAAACTTCTAAAAGAGTTTAATGAAACCAGAAAACTAGCTCAAAATTATCAAAATATAGCGGAATTATTTCTAAAACTTTTAGATTTCAAGAATGCTATAAAATATTACGAAAAAGGCATCAAAATTTCAAAAATTCAACACTATTATGATATGTTATCTTTTTCTTACCGACAAATCGGATCTTGTTATGAAGAACTCGACGATTATAACAAATCTCAAGAAGTTATTTTAGATGGAGTTGAATTTTTCTCAAATTTAGTGACGAAATTTGAAGAGAAAAATGATAATTTAACTTTAGCTCAAATTTATCAGATCTTGAAAAATCTTTATAAAATTTTAGATGAAAGAGAACAGTATACAAATTTTTCTAAAAAAGAAGCTGGAGCATACATAGATCTTGCAGAACTATTAGAAAAGAAACAAGAAAATTTTCATAAAATCGCTCGATATTACCGAGGAGCTGGATTATGTTATCTTGATATGCAAAATAATTTAATTGAAGGTGCTTCATGTTTCTTGTTAGCTGGTAATTTCTCTGAAAAAATTGAGGATTTTAATCAGGCGGCAATAAATTTTTTTGATGGTGCTAATGCTTTTAAAGAAATAAAAAATTTTGAAATGGCTTATAAGAATTTTATAAAAGCAGGAGACAATTATTGGAAGATTGGAAGTATTAATGAGTCTACAGAAAGCTATTTAAATGCGTACGATATTGCTATTGAAGGCGAACTTGAATTTAATAGATTTGGTATTTTCAACCAAATCATTAGAGGATTAAATAAAATTGCTGAAGAAGGTTTAAAAAATAAACAATTTTTTACTGCTGCTACTCTTATTTTGGAGGGTATAAAATTTTATGAACAATTGGACAATGCAAAAGATTTTCTTTTACGAGAAATGGTTAATAATTTATATCGCTATTATTATAGAGCCGCTAATCTCAAAAAAATTGGTTATTCACACATTGTTCAGAGTTATGTTCTTGCCTCAATCTCATGTATATTAAACGGAAAATTGGATAAAGCAAGGGAAATAATCTCTGAAATTGAATCTGACGGCAATACAGTGAGTAAATTTAAAGAACTAATAAAAATAATGATCGAACACGTTTCCAACGGAAAAGAAGTTGGTATAGAAATATTTCCTTACAATTTAAGAAGGTTAATTGAAAGCTCTGAGGAAATTATTTTTCTTTTAAAATTATTTAAAGGTTTTAAAATAAACTGAATTTTCTTTAATTTCTACTTCTAATGAATTATCTAACTTAAGAAATTAAACAACATGAAAAAAAGAGAAAAATTTGTTTTAAGTTTTGATTTAGATAACACTTTGATTAATAACAAAGAAGGAATTGTAGATTCATTCAATTATGCATTGAATAAGTTTGATTTACCTAAATTGGAAAAATTACAGATAGAATTTATGATCGGAATCTCTTTAAATGAGATGTTTACTAAAGTATCAGATAAAGATCCATCAAAATTATCTTCTGCTTTTAGAGAATATTACGGAAAGAAAGGGATTTATCAAGCAAAGCTATTACCAGGAATTAAATCTAAACTAGAAGAATTAAAGAAATTGAATTTCACTATGGGGATAATAACTTCCAAAAAGCAAGAAATGGCAATACAATTAATAAAAATTTTACAAATGGAGGACTTTTTTGATTATATTTTAGGAGAAACGGAAGATAGGAAGGAATTAGGGAAACTTGACCCAGAATTGAAAATTATTTTAAAAAAAAAATATCCAGAATATCAAATTATAGTTATCGGGGACCACCCTAAAGATGCCATGCTTTCTAATAACTTAAATTGTCCTTTTATTGGAGTTTTGTCAGGAAACCATTCGGCAAAGCAATTAAATGAAATAAAATACGGAAAAGTAATTATACTAAATTCTGTTAGGGAATTGAATGTTGATTTAATATACTCTTTAATTTAAAAACAAAATTCTATTTTTGGTTAAAAATAGAAGAGAAAAAAAGAAAAAATTCTAATATACTTACTCTTTTGACCAAGACTCATATTCTTTCATGAATTCTTCGGGCTTCCATTGTTTTTCCATGAATTTTGAAATTCCAGAACTATCTCGTGGTCCAACAACAACAAAAGCGTCTGCTTCATCTTCTAAAGCTCCACTCAAACGAGCTGCCATACCGGGAATAACTAAGATTCTATGATTCACCTTGTCAAAAGCTCCAAATTCTTTCGCGGCTTCAGCTATACTACCCGCATTAAATTGACCACCCGCAACAGCGCTTTCAATCCCTATCCCCTCACTATCAACTACTAAGAGCCAGCAGCTAATATTAGCCCCTTGAAGGTCTTGCTCTACAGGAATTTTAGTCATCCGATAGTTGCTCGTTACAAATATAGGATCATTTGGTTCAGGTTCACCAATCTTATAAAGACCAGGATCAACGGCAGGATAAATTCTTGGATCTGAAAATACACTTTGTCGTAAAGTCATCAATGCTAAAAGAGCCCAAATTTCTTCTTTCTTCTGACCTGTATGTAACACAAGTAGATTTGTATCTATTGATTCCATTATGGCTCCCATTATCACTTCTTGATATTGGTGTTCCCAGATCTCTTTATCATTTCCTATCTTTACTTGATTCCAATAAGCTGCAGGAACACCCATGACTGGCCAACAGGAGTTCGCATCTTCTTTATCAATTGCTGCAGTTCTTAATTGCATAATATTATCATATGTCACAGAGAGATTACCCGGTCCAAAATAAGTTCCTGAGTCTAATACAATTTCTTTTACGCCAAATTTCTGTAAAGTAGCGCTTAAAGACATTAATTCATCTAAATTACCGGAAACAATAGCAACAGGTAAGTTATTTTCTATCGCAAACTTTCCTATTTGTTCCCAAGTATCTTTTGTCACAGCATAGAGTAAGGGTTTTTTATCCTTGATTTCTTCAGCAGCAGCTAATAAAACTTCAGGATTAAAGCTACATAACATAACTGGAAGATTTGAAAGTTCTGTTAGCCTCTTAGCTGCTAATTTAAATTGATCTTTATCTCCAGATACATTTCTTAAAGCAACCCCATTAAGAGTAAGAACATCTCCCATCCTTTCTATTTTGAGATCTGAAAGATATTTGATAATATCTTCTAAATTTGTATCATCATCCGCTATTTCAACAAACAATGCTGTTTGATTATAAAACGTTAATTGATGTCTCATCAAAATTTCTTCTCCTCCAATTGTAACAGCTTTATCTCCTGTACCAATTGTTACAGGTTTTTGAGGAGGGGTTAAAAGTTTAATAAGCTTCTCTCTATTTTTTGCTTGTTTTCGATCCTGCATTAAATGAGTACAATCTTGAGCTTTTACTTTTCTTTCCAATGTATCTGTCGCAAAAGCCATACATGTGTCATAACCGCAATCCTTACAATTTGATTTATCCAAAAGGGCATAAATTTCTAACGGACTTGGTCTAGCCATTTCAATTTCTCCAAATTTTTTTTTACCTATAGATAATATTCACTAAGTATGTGTAGTCTAATTGTAAATTGAATTAAAAATTTGGTTTTTTCAATACAATTATAACTCCAACTCTTCTTATCTAAATTTAATATTAAAACTAAGGTTTTAGAAAATTTTTAAAAATTTCATTGTTTTATTTAGTTAATGGTTGAGCAACAAAATGGATTTGAAGAATTTAACTCCTTGTTTTATCCTAAACATATTGCATTTATTGGAGCATCAGAAAGCTCCAGATTTGGCTCAATGATGTATCTACCTGCTTTTAAGGAATCTATGTGGACCAATACTTTTTACCCCGTAAATCCGAAATACGATAAAGTAATTGGCTGGAAATGCTATCCTTCTGTTTTAGATGTTCCTTATCCAATCGATACAGCATACATCTCCTTAAATATAAAATTCATTCCAGAAGTTTTAAAAGAATGTGTAGAGAAAGGAATAAAATGGGTAATCATTTTTGCTTCAGGGTTTTCTGAAACTGGTGATCCAGAAGGAAAACAATTAGAATTAAAGCTATTAAAGATCATTAAAAACTCGAATACAAGAATAATTGGACCAAATTGTTTAGGACCTTTAAATGCAGAAACTGGAATGGCTTTCTCATTTGCAGTGCAAAATGGCTTATATGGAGGTGTTTCATTTATGTCGCAATCTGGAGGACACTTTACTCAATTGATTAATGTGGGTTATAAACGAGACATTAGATTACGTTATGGTATTAGTTTTGGTAATCAGATTGATTTAAATTGTGTTGATATACTAAAACATTATCGGCAACATTCAAAAACAACTCTTATTGCAGTATATTTAGAATCTCCTGGTTCTGCTAAGGGTCACGAATTATTTACAGAACTTAGAAAAACAACAAAAGTTAAACCAGTAATTTTATGGAAGGGAGGATACACTAAAGATGGATCTCGAGCGGCTTATTCTCATACTGGGGCAATAGCTTCAAATGATAAGATATGGAAATCAATGGCTAAACAAACAGGGACTATTCTTGTTAAAGACAACGAGGAATTTTGGAACACAATTAAAACTTTCGAGTTATTATATCCAAAATCTTTACCAAAAGGACGAAATGTGGGAATAATTACTCCTGGGGGAGGAAGTTCTGTTAATATGACAGATTTATTTGCTTCTCAAAATCTCAATATACCTGAATTGACTACTGAATCACAATCTAAAATTGCTGAAATCTTACCGTACGTCAATGTAAGCATTAAAAATCCTGTTGATTTAGGGGCATCAGGGTTTATTTTAAACACTTATATACAATGTATAGAAATTGTGGTTAATGATCCTAACATAGATATTATTATAATACCTCTTTGGCCAGACCATATTTATCGGCATGTTTTTAATAGGATGATTAGAATTTTTAAATCAACTTCAAAACCATTTGCATTTTGTTTACCAAATATTGCTGATGATAGCGTTCTCGCAAAAAGATTTAATTCTACAAAAAAATTATTACACAAGAAACGAATTCTATATTTCTTATCTCTAAGAGATTCAGCAAAGAGTATTTCACTTTTTTGTGATTATTTAGAATTTCTAAAATCTCTTAATATTTTTAATTAAAAAAAAAAATCCTATATCTCTAATTTTTCCGAAATTCTATGTAAATATAATTTCATAAAGAATCTCTGACTATTACAATAATCAAATTTCTGTTTTTGACTAAGATTTGTAGAATTTTTTAAAATAAAATATATTTCTTTTATTGCTTTAAAATGATTATCTATGATATGTTCAGTTGTTTGTTTTAACTTAAGATCAAAATCTTTTTTTAAACCCTTAATGAATGATTTAGATTCAGAATTAATACTTTTTTGTATATAATAATCATTAAATATAGCAGATTCATCAATTATTAAACTATTTTGAACATTCTTTAAATAATTTCCCTCTATTTTTCCTGAACTCATCCTATTAATGACCTTATACTATAAATTTTACTAATACTATTATTTTTCTTATATTAATTTCAGAGCGGGGATTTTATTAACCCATTAATATGGCTACAAAATGTTTATAATAAAGTTCTCAGAAAAATACACTAAAAAGGAGAGATTAAGGATAACAAAATTCAATTTTTTCATAAAAAAGAGATTATTAAAGGCGAAATCCAATGTAAGATCGAAAATTTTGTTTACCTTACTTATAAAATTAAAATCAAACCATAAAAACATAACAAAATTATACTTGAAAAAGTTGAGATATAAGGAATTATATCAGCTTTAAATTTCTCATTTATTCTTGAAGGAATAATAAAAAAAAGGTGAATTCTTAAAATTATGATTTTATATTAGTAATATTCTATATTAGAAACAAGTAAAGCGAAGAAGCCGTAAAAGACTATATTTATTACACAACTTATAATTGAATATATTAGAATACTATCAAGTGAGCCCCAAAGATACATAGTAGATACCATGGTTTCAACTGTGTTACTTAAAAAAACTCCAATAAATACTGTAACTATGCTAATAACTGCTGTAAGAAGCCATCCTCCAAAGCATTGACCTTTACTTTCTCCAAACCTTCCAGCAAGAATTGCTGCTATTATAGGTGCAATTAAGTATCCTAACCCTAATATCAAAAACGGTAAATCAAAATTACCCAAAAATGGTTGAGCTATTGTCCAATTAAAAATTGTAAAGGGAGTGGATAGGATTGAACCAAACAAATAATATAGAATCATTAATGGGGCAGCTTCAATCGTACTGAACAAAACATCAAATCCTGTTACAAGAGCGTAATAGATTATTGTAAAAATAAAATTTAGTCCCACAAAAGCTGCTAAGCTCAATAAAAATGCTTTACCAAATCCCATTTCACTCAGACTCTTTTTTAAATGTGAATAATTATATCTTATTATCTTCAAGGAAGAATAAGATTTTAAATTTTAGGGTTCAATTCAATTACATACTTATTAGTATTTTAGCTTTCTATAATGTTAGGATAGGTTGATAACTATTAAAAAGTACCAAATAACAGATTTGTCCCTCAAAATTTTAATAAATCATGAAATCCTAAAAAGACTATAATAATGAAAAGATTCAATGAAAAATTATCACTTGGAAAGCTTAAACATAAATATTTAGCTCAGTTACTCTCAAATTTAGAAATACATGATAGCAGAGTTATTCAAGGATCTAAAATTGGTGAAGATGCCGCCGTTATAGATATTCCAGGAAAGAATTTTATCGTTATTAAAACAGATCCTGTTACCTTCGTAACTGAAGAGATTGGGTATTATGCAGTAATTGTGAATATAAATGATCTTGTATGTACAGGAGCTAAGCCAAAGTGGTTTCAATCCACAATATTATTACCTGGCAACCTGACTACAAAGGAAATGATCGAAGATATATTTAGAAGTATTCATGACACATGTAAATCTATGGGGATAACTGTTGTCGGGGGTCACACAGAAATCACACCAGGATTAGATAGACCAATTGTAATTGGGTCTTTAGTAGGAGAAGTAGAAAAAAGTAAACTTGTACTTACTTCAGGTGTAGAACCCGGTGATGCACTTATTCTAACAAAAGGTATATTTATTGAAGGTACATCGATTATTGGACGTGAAAAAGAAAATGAATTAGTACAGAAAGGTTTCAATCAGGTTTTCATAGAAAAATGCAAAAATTATCTTTATAATCCTGGAATAAGTGTTTTTAAAGAAGCTCTCTTGGCAAATGAACATTTTAAAGTTAAAGCTATGCATGATCCTACCGAAGGGGGAATTTACACTGCCATAGCCGAAATGACAATTGCTTCAAATACAGGCGTGGAAATTGAAGAAGAAAAAGTCTTTATTTTACCAGAACCAAAAATCTTAAGTGAAACATTTAATCTAAATCCATATAATACTATCTCATCTGGATCTCTTTTAATTGCTATTGATAATGAATATAATCTGGAGTTATTGGATTTATTAAAAAATAATAAAATAAAAGCAGAAAAAATAGGAGAATTTGTTTCTAAGAAAAATGGTTTGAAGATTAAAGAAAAAGATGGAAAATTAAAACCTTTAAATTACTCCGAGACAGATGAAATAACTAAAATTTTATGATTTCATAAATATATATTTAATCACGTTTCAGTTTTTATGGACTAAACCATATTTTTCCTTTTTAAACTAAGATTTTTATTTTCAAAGTGTTATGTTATAATATATATAGCAGTATTTTCTTAGGATTATTTAATATCGATTAAAAAGATAAACTGATTAAATATTTGATCAAAGTTGGCTTATAAAGAATTAAAAAATATTATTGAAAATCTTCAAAAAAAAGGTAATAATCTGGAATTTAACATTAAAAATTTAGATAGCGTGTTATTTGAAGTTTTAGAGAATAAAGGTTCTATATTTGAAGAATTTAAAAGTGATATACAAATAAAATGGGAAGCATTTGAAAAAAACAACAAAAGTAGAGTAATTAAGAAAACCTTTACATCATTTTTTTATGAAAATTTTCATGATTTATTTAGATACTTCATGGAAGTGTTTTTTGGTTTTAACAAAAATTCCTTAAATTTATTTAGTAAAGAAAAAATTTCTGAAGAAATAACATTCTTTGAATATAATTATTTTCTTAAACCAAATGAAGAAGAACAATTGGTTAAAATTTCAGATGATTTCCAAGTTGAAATTTCATATGGATTTTCACTTATAACTTGGTATCTCTATTTCCTTGTTCGCTTTTTAGGAATTGTTATTAGAAAAGTGATCCAGAAAAGAATTTTTATATTACTTGATGCTGTTATAGTTAAAAACACAGATCTTAATAAAAACTTGAATTTTATGATTATAGTTAAAGACAGTAAAGATGAAACTTTCAACTATTATTATAATATGGTTTTATATTATTTCTTGAGACAAATTAAAGGTATTCCAGAAGATTATTTTGTAGAATTACTTAAAGGAAGAGAAAAATTATATCAAGCTGCTTTAAAAGAATATTCTTCTTCAAAAGAAAAACTAGTTGATTTACTGTATTATTTTTATAAGAAATGCAATTTATTGCAAAGTTTCTCACCATTATTAGATTTTTTTAATTTTGTAGGAGCGAGAGTAGAAGATTCTGTATTTTCTAAATTGGATATTATTAAAAAAGAATTCTTAATTAACCTTGACTATTCACCCGAGAAGAAAAATTCTATCATAAAATTTTTTGATTACCTTGATAAGAAATCAACCTTATACTCAACTTTCCAAGCAAATAATCTACCATCTCCAAAATCTCAATTAAACCTTTTTTTATTATATATGAAATATTATTTTGGAAGTGGTTTAGAAGCGTTAGAGGTTGGAGATTTACTATTTTTACCAAAAGTTTTCAAAGATACACTAAATCAACATAATAAGAATGTAGATGCTGTAATAGGAGCAAATTCTATTAAAAAAATAAATGAATTTTTGAATTTCCTCTCTGTTTTATCAAATATTAAGAATATTAATCTCTTTTTTCAGAGGATATTTAAGAAAAATATTTCTCAGTTAAATTATGGGTTTTTCAGAACATTCCTAAAAAGTTTAGGTTCAAATTTCTCTCAAATTATGGCTCAAGAAAACGAAATTCTTTCTGAAGATCCACAAAATACACCATTTACATTCAATATTATCGTTGATCATATATGTAGAATTCTCTATGTAATAATTGATAAAATATTTATGAGATCTTCACCAGATCATGCCTCTATAAATTTTATAGATCCACGTAGTCGTTATATTGGTAAAAATATTGCTTTAAGGGTCTTAGAGCTATTTGTATTTCAAGATATAAACTATTCTGATGATGTATGGCCAGATTATATAATTAGTTTAAACAAAGAGCAACTTATGGATGAAATGAAAAAATTTAACATAACTATTCCGGAAAAAAGGTTTTATACTGTGCAGGATTTAATACAAATCATGATAACTTATAATATTCACTCTTTTTCTGATCAACCCTTTTTCGAAGAATGGTTACTCTATGAGATCATAATTCCATTGAATAATTTAATACAGGATATTCGAAATACTGTTAAGGATCCAACAAATGAAATTGAAGTATATGAAAAATTAAGTGAAATTCTACTCTTAGGCATAAAAGATGAGAAAAATATAAAAGACATTAAATATTTATGTCAAAATCTTGCCCAGTTTTGGAAAAATGTTGAATAAATTTGAATTTTATTATTAATTTAGGTTAAACACATTAACAAATTTTAAAAATTCACTCTCAATCTCTATTATCGGTAAATTTAAGATCTCTTTTTTATTTATATCTCCTAAACAAATTATCCCAGAAATCATTTTAACGTTTTTTTTTAGTTGTTCTTCAATTTCATTCAATTCTGATACACATAAAACTGTTGGATTATTAAAATTCCTAAATCCTTCAGTTAATATTATATCTATTTTGTAAGGTCCATTTTTCACCCAATTTAAAAGTATCTCTAATTTTAACTCTGTATTTTTTACAAAAATGGCAGTTTCATTATTAATATTTTGAATCACAGAATAAGATGCCCCAGCTTCAGTAAATTTATAGGAATCTTTTCCTTTTTTATCAATAGGGTGATGTTTTACATTCTTAATCACAACAATATTATAATCAAAATTTTTTTTAAGTAATTTTATAGCACTAATGATGAAATGTGTCTTTCCAGAGCCAGAAAGACCTATAACGTCTATTATTTGAATGATAATCCTTCTTAATTATAATTAATTTGAATCTATTTATATATCTCTTAAATTTATGTTTTAAATTATTTCGGATTCATTTTCTATTTTAATTTATATTTTAATTAAAAAAAATTAAATATATCGCAATATAATATACTTAAGTAAGATTTTTCAAATGAATTCAAAAAAATTACGTTATCTAAATGCCTAAACAGCGAATTATTTTTGATGCTAATTATTTTATTTGCATGCTCCAAATTAGAGCGCGTAATGTTCTAAAAAATTTAGAAATTGTCGCTGATGATTTAGGATATGAATACTATATCTCTCAAGTCGTGTTTGATGAAATAAAAGCACCCCATACATATAAAGATAAGCTAAAAAGCATTATAAAGGTAGAAAAAATATTACCAAGTAAAATAGATGCTATTAAAGACGATTTAAATCAATTTAATGTTAGATTTCCTCCTCAAGATCCTGATTTGACACTTGTCTGCATTGGAAAGAAATTATTGGATGAAAATAATGCTTTGCCTGTTCACCTAGTGACAGATGATTTTAAATTAGCAAAGAATACAAATTTACTCTATAAGGGAAAAATTAATATATTATCACTTTCAAGTTTTCTGTTGAAAATACAGAGAACAATTACTAAGTCTCAAATGAGAAAATATTTTAAAGAACTTTGGAGAAGAAGTTTAAATTATACATTATCATATATGATTGAACGCTCTAAAATATATCCTGCTGAACAAAAAATAACCTGGTTGATTGAAAAAGCGATTGCTGTTACAGAAACATCGATCCTAACTCAAGATGTTGAGTTAGAAAACCCAAATATTGGTGTTAAATTTGAGATCGGCGCTACAAAATATGCAGATGAAATTAACATTGCTGAGAAATATATTTCTAATGAGGCTCTCCCTCAAAGTGAAGAAGAAATAATATTTGGAATAATAAAATTTCTTGAAAATTTAAAAATTTCAAGGGAATATGTAATCCGGGCTCGGGATGCTATAATAAAAAGTGAAACCAAAGATGCTATAAAATATTTAAAAACTGGAAATGGTTTTTTAGTATCGTTACTTCAAGTCGCATCAGGTCAGTTAACAAATATCAAGGATTATGAGATTGTGGAGCAGTTGATATGTTCTGAAATTAGCAAGATGGAATTTTTACGGGCGTATTTATTAGTTTCACTTGGCCGTATTAACGCAGCTATAGATTCACTTGAAAGAGCTGCATTATTTTCAATAATAATTCATAATTATAAGACTTGCTTAACTCTAAATTA
Organism: Promethearchaeia archaeon; assembly: GCA_036478875.1. GTDB lineage: Archaea > Asgardarchaeota > Lokiarchaeia > Sigyniarchaeales > SOKP01 > Loki-b32. The sequence goes on from JAZGEW010000023.1 coordinate 59,737, forward strand.
TATAAAAGCTCTGATTTATTTATTTCATGGGCTTTATGAAAATGCTATTAAGCAGTATAATTTTACTGAAGAATTAGCTGATATTTATGAAGATGATAAGTTACGCCTTAAATCTTTGATTGGTAAAGCTATTGCAATTTACATTCAAGGCGAGAATAAGGATACAGCAATAAATATCATGGATGAAATCTCAAAAATTGATTTCGAAGAAAATTTTCTCGATGCGATAATAGTATTTAGTGAATTAGGAGATTATTTCTTGGCATTAGGACATTCACAAATTGCTGTAAATCTTTACAATCAAGCATTAGAAATCTCAATTGACTATAAATTATCTTTTAAAAGTGAAACCTTAATAGAAAAGCTAAAAAGATCTTATATTGCTACGGTTTTATCCGGATATTCCGCAGAAGATATGGTCGATAGATTAGATATTCTATTAGATAAAGCTTACTCAATCAAAGATGTTGAAAAATATAATGAACAAATTAAAAAAATCTCGAGTTTTAATCTCTTATTTTATACTCCATTTCCGTATATTACAGGTAAAAAAAAAACAATTCCCTTCTCAAAACTTCCAAAGGAACTTCAAGATGATTACTTCGAAGTTGTGTATTTCGAAAAATCCAAAGAAATCCCAGAACAAATTCTTTTTATTGTTTCCCATTATGAATTAGGTTTATTGGGAATTAAATTGAAAACTAGTGAAAATGTTACCGGAATTGCTGAAAATTATACTCTTAAAATTAAATCGACTGCTATTGTGAAAATATATGAACCTGAAGAAGGTTTAAAGAACGATTTCTTAATTAGGGCTATGATAGAGCCTACGACAAAAGATGTGATCAAAATAATTTATAATCTTCCAGCTTTCTTTAAACAATTAAATCTATGATTCTTTAATTATAAAAATATGATAAGAAAGTAATAACTAATAAAAAATAGACTTTAAGTTCTTCTTTCACTCTTATCTCGTTGGCTTACTTGATGAGAATGCACAGCACATGAGATACAGTAATATTTTTTCGTGCTCGGAGTTTGAATAATAGTACCTGTCTTTTTCAATTCACTATACATCCGACTATCAACAAGAGAAACCCTTCGTGTTACGGCTTTTGCTTTACTTCTAGCAACCATACGTCCGCATTTTGAGCATTGAACTCTAGCATAATGTCCTTTGCTAGAACCACTCTTTCCACCACTTTTTCTTTTTTTAGGAATAAGGAATCAGCAATTTTTTATTTTTATTGATATATTTTGTTACCTCTAAAGAATGAATTATGTAAAACTTAAAAAATTTATCTTTAGGCGTAAGAAATAATATAAATAAATATTAATAGGGCTTTTTTTATAAACTGATTATTTTTCCTCGTTATTTACATTATGATTTTTTAATGTTTTAAAGGTAAAGATTAATCTTTGCAGAATAGTATAAATCAAAGTAAAAGTGTAAATTAATATACTGATAAGAAAAACTGGTGTTACTGGAATACTAGTAATAAATGGAACAAAAATTGTTACCGGTTCATCTAATATGAGGAATGTTGTAAAATATATTATTAGTTCTATAATTATTGCAAAAAGCAAAAAAAGAATTCGTTCCGCTCGTTCCATAAATCCAACGCCTTTCATATTCACACCTTCATTTTCAGCTCTAGAACGTATATAAGAAATCATAATAACCAAAAACAATATTATATACCCTAATATATAACTTACCAGACCTCCATAAATTAAACCTAAAATAAAAATAGCATCAGAAAGTCTATCTAAATTTGAATCCAAAAATGCGCCAGATTGTGTTTCATTATTTGTTCTTCTTGCCACCTCTCCGTCAAATAAATCCATAGCACCGGCTATGCCAATGATAGCAGGAATAACCCATGAAATCCATAATGAAAAATACAATCCATCTGGCAATATGGCAATTAATAATGAGGCAATTAATGTTAATGTAAATCCGATATAAGAAATCTTATTAGGTGTAATATTATGTTTAATTAAAAATTCCACTGGGCGATCAATAAATCTACTTGAAAATTCTCTCTGTCGAGCTCTTTTATTTGAATCTTCTATCTCATTCAATTCTTTTAAAATCCTAAAATCTCTAAATTTAGATTAATATTTTTTAAATTTCTTTAGAATAAAAAATTTATTAAAATGCCATTAAATGTAATTTCAATAATCGAATAACTGAAGAAGCTAAATATGATTGATTTCCAATACTTATAGTTGGAATTTTAAGTGCTAGCAAATCCTTTGAGTTAAGAAATTCATCTTCTTGACTACCTACTATGAAAACAATATTTTCTTTATCTTTAATACTACTAAGTAGTTCTAAAAAATCATGACCATTTTCATGTAAAATATACAAATTATAATTGAATTCTTGAAAGTACTTTATTGCGTCTATTATCTTCATTTTTGAATTTGTGATTGAGTCTAATGGGTTGAGATTTTGGGCTTTCTTTTCACTATATTTTTGTAAGAAATCAACAAAATAATCTGTAAACATCAATTCATTTTTAGGGAAAGATTCATAATTAAAAGACTCTGAATTAAAAATAAAAGTACCGTACCGATCTAAAAAAACCCATATTTGAATATTTTTATCAAATCTATCACCTCCTATTAATGCTGCCAAAATACATCGTGAGATTACATCTAATCTTCCTGAGGATCCTGGAATGTCTTTTATATTATATTTATCAATGTTTACTGTCTTAGATTTGATAAAGAAGATAATATTCATAGCATATACAATTTATTTAATATATATAAGAAACAGTTTTTTAATTAAAAGTATTATATTGAGGATTGATAATAATATAATGTTATTATTCAAAATTGAATAACATAAGAAAATAACATGGATGAAATTGATTTTACAATCTGCATGCTTTTAATGGCTAATTCAAGGATGCCTTACAAAAACTTAGCTGAAATCTTCCATATAAGTGTCAATTCCATCCATAAGAGAATTAGGTCTTTGGTTGACCTTAAAATTATTCAGGGGTTTAAAGCTCGACTTAGTTTTGCAAAATTTCCTAATGTTTCAAACATTTTAATGTTTGGTATCCCAAATATCAAAGATAAAAAAAAATTAATGGAAGAATTGGGTAATAATGAAAACATTTATAACATAACTCGTGCAAGTGGAAACTTATTCTATATCTATGCTTATATTCGAAATACCAGTGAATTGGACTATTTAATTTCGTATATTCGCAAAAAGGGAGATATTAGCGATTTGACAATTGGTATTGATAGGAATATGCCATCTTTTTCTTTGGAAGACATTAAAAAGCTCTCAGATATGGATTATCTTATTATAAATTCTTTAAAAGATAATTCTAGAAAAAATATATCTGATATCTCTAATGAATTAGGCATATCCACTAAGACTGTAAGTAGGAGGTTAGATAACTTAATCAAGAATTTTTTAGTCCAATTCCAGATTGATTGGTATCCCGATAATTCTGGCCAAGTTATCTCAATAATAATCTTAAATTTAAAATCTGATTTGATTATAGATGACAATGAATTCATTAATAATCTTAAGAATCAGTATGGTTCAAAAATTCTATTTACGTGGTCCTTCAGTAATTTGCCCAATATTAAACTTGTTAGTGTGTGGACTGAATCAATGAAGGAATTACAAAACATTGAAACTTCATTTTTATCCGATATAAGATACGAATCAGTGGAAGTAACTATACTTATTGAAGGAAAAATGTATCCTATATGGATTGATAAACAACTAGAAGATAGAGTTAAAGATATAAAGCTTAAACTAAAATGATAACTTTTTGAATAAAATTTCTCAGTTTTCAAACCTAATAAGGTGATAGTTGAGAATACTTGTTTTTCTTCTTAGTTTTACTTGGAAATTGAACTTTAGATCTAATTAGAACAAAAAATACTAATAATAATGTTACATTCTTAACCCAGTTGGGTTAAAAAACTCCCATTTAAACATTACATTTTACTCGTTTATCATACGGTAGGTTATCATCGAATTTAAAAGCGATATTTAATATTTTAATATCAAATAATGGACTAAAAATGTTTTATATTGATTTAAATGTTAAATTAAATAAAGCAAAATAAGTGAATAGAATGTCAGAAATTAAAACAAAAGAATATGAAAAACCTGAAAATATTATAAGCCCAAACAGTGAATTTTCCATTGAGGTAAATAACCTTAGGAAGGTATTTAGAGCGAAGAAAGGCTTTGATGATGTAATCGCGGTTGATAATATCTCATTTAAAGTAAAATCTGGTGAATTATTCGGTTTTCTAGGCCCAAATGGAGCAGGGAAAACAACAACAATTAATATGCTGATTGGATTATTAAAACCAACAAGTGGCACTGCAATAATAAACGGGTATGATGTAAAAGATGGACTCTATCATATTAAACAATTGATTGGAGTTTGCCCTCAAGAACCTGCAATATTTAGATTTCTAACAGGGAAGGAAATAATTGAACTTTTTGGTGGTCTTCATTCTATGAAAAAAGCAGAAATAAAGGAGAGAACTAATAAACTATTAGAAATTCTAAATTTGTCTAATGCGATTAAGAGAAAAACTAAAGGGTATAGTGGTGGAATGTTGAGACAGTTAAATTTGATAATAGCGTTAATACATGACCCCAAAATAGCCTTTTTAGATGAACCTACTGTTGGTATGGATCCTAGAGTCCGTAGAGCAACCTGGGAATTCATACGCTCCCTTAAAAAAACAAATAAAACAATTTTTTTAACAACACATTACATCGAAGAAGCTGAAAAACTCTGCGATAGAGTAGCAATTATAGATTATGGAAAAATAATTGAAATCGGAAATCCAAAGGAACTAATTGTAAAATACTCAGTAAACAATTTAGAGGAAGTATTTATGAAAATTACAGGAAGAAGAATAATGGAGGGGATGTAATTGAATTTTAAGAGAATAAGAGTTTTATTGAAGATGGAATTATTAAAAATAATTCGAGAACCAGCATTTTTATTCCTGATGCTTTTATTTCCCGCAATTCTTACAATAATGTTAGGATTCATTTTTGGAGATCCTGAGTTTGGTATGTCTATGGAAACTGTTGCCCCTGGATTATTTGGATATGCTTGCATATTCATCATAATGATTGTTGCCCAATCATTTACTGATATGAGAGATCAAGGGCTATTAAAGAGATTAAACACGTCTCCTATGACATCAGCAGATTTTATGGCTAGTGAAATCATATCAAATATGATTATGGTGGTATTACAAGTAATCATCGTGTATCTTTTAGCTCTTCCCTTCGGATTTAATCCAAATACGGATATTCTTGGAATGTTCTTGGCGTTTCTCTTGATGATTGTATTTTCCCTAAGTTCAGTAGGGTTAGGACTTATTACAGCCACAATTTCTAAATCTTCCGGAACCGCCACGGGACTATCATTTATCTTTATATTACCTCAAATGTTTCTAGGAACTTTTATACCAGTCACTGCAACAACTAAGCCTATTGCTATGTTCATGCCAAGTTATTATGCAACCCAAACTTTATCTGCGATTTTCAGTGGCGATTTAACAAATTCTTGGGTAATTACTGGTTTTACCTTTATTACTATAGTGAGTTTGTTAATAATAACTATTGCTGTGTTCTTGTTTAAGAAATTTGGTAATAAATAAATTATATTTCTTTTTTTTTATTTTACTTTTTATTTGCTTGTAATAGCATTAGTTTACAACTTAAAGAATTGGAGTTTCACAAATTTCATCATTCAGATATTTATCGGAATAAGATTTATTCCTTTTCCACCAAAAAGACTATAAATACCATATGCTATTGCCAATAATGCAATAACTATGTTAAAATATTTAAATATCATATCTTTTTTAGTTTTTATTCCTGGTATATTAATTAAGGAACTCCAAGAAATCATACCTATCACTACTCCTAAAGAAAAAATAACAATGCCATTAATAACAATAAAAAGATCATTAATCCCTAAAGTTATTACTAATACCAAGAATAACTCGTCATTTGAAGCTAATCCTTGAATAATCCCTATTGAAAGAATTGCATTAGAGCTATTTTTCAGCCATAAAAAACGATTAGACTCAGGTTTAACTATTTTAGTTTTAGATTCTGGATGAATTTCATTCAAAGAAGTTGAATTATTTGTGATATTGTTTTCATTCATTATATAATGGTTAGGAGTAGTCCTCTTACTATTTTTAGAAAAAGCAAATTCCCATAATAAAGTCGATACTCCAATAAAAATTAACATGATAGAAACAATAATTTCGAAATTATTCAAGATATTTTGAAAAAACAAATCTTTTACAAAAAAGATTATAACTGTAATAACACCTGCTGTTAACGAATGACCTAGAGCCCACGTAATTGATAGTTTCACTCTCTTTGAAAATTTTGGTGAACTGATTAAAAAATTTGAAACAGCAGCGACATGATCAACATCAAAACTATGCTTTATTCCTAAGAAAAAGCTTACTATTAAAATTCCTATTATCTCAGTTCCCATAGTCAATTTTTAGTGTGTTACTTCTTGAAATATTACTAAACTAAAATTGAGTATTATTCTTAAATATTACTAAATTAGAAAATAGTATGAAAAAGTAAAAATTCATGATATTTAGTTTTTAGATTTACTTATAGATTTACTTTTGCATTGAATTAATTTTAAATTTCCATAATCTATACTATAATAAAATTTAATGTAAAAATTTCATGCTTCTTACACTTACTTACTTTCATCAAATCAAAGGTCCAAGCGTTTTAATATCTTATCCTGATGTTAAATTAGAAGAGGATATTGTAAATAGACTTCTTAAATTCTTTGATCTTGAAATTGACGAGACTTTTTTCGAAATTGTTCTGATTACAAAAAAAAAAAAAATAATCAATTTTCATTTTGAAATTCCCTCTGATTGGGCACGAGGGAAAAAAGAATTTGCTATGCTCTCTTTAATTATGAAAAGAGAATATGAGAGTGAACTCGTCTATGCCTTTATCGTCGACGCTTCTTATAAAATCCTTAAAACTAAGAATGTATTTAAAGCCCTTTATAAAGATGATGATTTTCGTAATAGTTATGATATAGAAATTGATGTTACGTATGAACAGATAAGAAAAATTCTATTTGACTGTTTAACTAGTTTGATATCAAGAATAGAAGATAGAATTAAGGGAGTAAATAAAAAAGATCCTTTTCATTTCTCTTCAAAACAATAATTTTTATAATATTATTATTCTATTATAATATTGGGACAACGATGATGGACTAATAGCGTCACCGAGGGCTCATACGACTTAAAGATGAATATGATGCGCAATAGTACGCTTACACTTGAGTTGATTAATCAGTAACATTCCTGGACAAATGGGCTCTTAACCTAGCAACGGTATATACCGATAGCAATGAAGTTCGAGTCAGTACCCAGACAGGAAACATGATTATGACCCAAAAAGGCATAGAAATTAACGCCTAGCACGAGAGAACTATTTTGATTTTATGGAAAATCCATTAAATGAGAAAAAAGAGTTAGTGTCTTAGGCAACAATAATATGCTGATTTATTTTATAACATACCCATAGAGTCAGATCTAAATAATTCCTTCATTTCCTTTCCTATCTCTTCCTGATCAGCCTGTAGATATCTCCCTAAAATAATCTCAAGTTGGGGACCCCATTTTTTCATAGTTGCTCTTATAAATCCTATTTGAGCATTCTTATCAGCTACAATACACAAAACACCTTCACCAGCTTTCATTGAAAATATCATTCCTTCAAGATATTCTGTTATCTGAAGATTAATAGGCCCATATCCTAAAATGTGTCCTTGTTCCTCGCCAGCAACAAAGACAGCTTCACCAATTGCGCCAATCTTCTCTACAGAAACCCCATTATTATCAGAAAATTTAAATTTAGATTGACTTAAAATAGTTATACCTGTATCATCGGTTAAAAGAGCGTACTTTAATCCCGGTGCACTATTAATAATTGAAGTTAAAATCTTTTTTAATCTAATCTCGTCCTCGGTATAACTCAACTAATTGTCAACCTATTAATTAATTTCCTTTTATTAACAGCTTCTTTAAGGTTAAAAACTACTTATTTAAACTAATCTTTATATTTTTACCTTACACATACTTTAGATAATGAAGAAATTTTAAATATAAAAATTTAATTAAACCATTTGTTTTTCTACGGTTTGCGATAAAAAATAATTTTAAACTCTGTTCAGTAAATTTTTTTCTCAGAAAAGTTCCTGCGATTTAATTAAAGTCTTTAATGGCCTCAAACGATTCTTATATTCCTTAGACTTTTCTAATAAAATCATTAACTTGTAATTTTTTGATTTATCTAAATTCCGCTTAATTTTAATCAGCTGAGAATCTTCCATAAAGTCTCGATTCTTAGTAATCGCAGATAAGGCTAATGTGTTTTCGAGAACCCATAATTTTTTCGAAATTTTCGAGGCAACTGGAAAACCATGTCTGTCAGTAATAATTCCAGCAACAAAATTAGGAAAGTTTTTTTCTATCCTGTATAAGAAATACTTAACCTCACTCTCGTTAATTAGATTATTCAATATTACAACACCTAATCCATCAATTTGATCTAATATGATTAAGTAGATAGAATATCATTAAATGTTATAATATGAAGATAATATCATTCTTTAATTAAATAAAGCATGAAATTTAGCTAAATTAGATATTTCGCTAATAATATGAAGATATTACTGACAAAAACCAATATAATATGATAATTTAATTTTCGTATAAAACGTAAAAAAATTCTTTTTTTAATTATTTATGGGTTTTTTTTAATGATATTCCAAGATTAAGATTTTCCACAAGTTCACTGAAGCGATTACGGACTGTCACTTCTGTTACACAACTGATATGAGCTATTTTTCTTTGAGTTCTTCGTTCATTGTTTAAAATACACGAAGCATAAATCGCGGCAGCGCAAACCCCTGTTGGACCTCTTCCGGAAGTTAAACCTCGTTCTTCTGCCATTCTAATTATTATTTTTGCCGTTTTTTGACATTTTGTAGGTAACTCTAACTCTGAAATAAATCTTGTGAGATAGTCTATAGGTCTAGTAGGATTTAATTCAAGTGACAATTCATATGAAATGAATCTAAAAGATCGACCAATCTCTTTCTTGTTAACACGAGCTACTTCAGCTATCTCGTTTAAAGTCCGTGGGACTTTATACATCCTGCAAGCGGCATATAGACTGGCAGCAGCCACACCCTCTATACTTCTACCACGAATTAAATGTGCTTCAACAGCGTCTCGATATACTTTAGCTGAGCATTCTCGTAAATTTTTTTGGAGATCTAAGTTTGAAGCCATGCGATCAAGTTCACTTAAAGCAAATGTGAGATTCCTCTCAGTTGCATCAGATACTCTAATACGACTTTGCCATTTACGAAGTCTATATATTTGTCCCCTTAATTTAGCAGGTATTTCCTTGCCAAAAATATCTCTATTCTTCCAATCTATCATTGTGCTAAGTCCTTTATCGTGTATCATATATGTCATCGGAGCACCAGTTCTTGTTCTCTTTTTTTTCTGATCTGCATCAAAAGCTCTCCATTCTGGTCCATGATCAATATGATTCTCAGAATGAACTAAACCACATTCTTCACAGACTATTAACCCTCTATTTTCATCAAAAAATATATTTTTTCCACATTCAGTACACAAATCATTTTCAGAATTTATGTATTCTTCTGAGTCTGATCTCACGTCTTTCCAATTTAAAATAAAATACACCTTTTTTTTTAAAAAATCTTTTAAAAACACTAGGTTATCTTAGTGAAGAATTTTTCATTAGGATTAAATGATTGGTTAAGGAAGGTTTTAATAGAGATAAAGGGTAAATCTATAGGACCAAAAATATCTTTAATATATCCAATTTTTTCGTATTTTTCATTATAGATTGTATTCTTAAAAATCTTTTCTAAGCTTTTATTCCATTGTTTTACTCTAAATATTTGATGTTTCTTGGTCGATTGTCCAATATAGAATAGATTCAATTTGACCCAGTTCTTTTTCAACAAATCCCCTTATAGAATGGATGAAATTTAAAATTAAAATAAATGATGGTAGGTAATATTTAAATATAATGGTTTTTAGTACGTTTCGACAAAAATGGAAATTAAAGGATTAATAATTTTAATAGAATTTGGATGTAATTTCAATACAAAGAAGAATTTTAATAATTTAAAATGATAGAATGATAAATCTTACTAAACAAGTTACATTAATTTTTCAGTAAAAAACCTTCGTCAAGTTATACTTTTTCTTACAATCACATAAATATTCTTGCTGTTCCAACTCAGTTATATCTTGCGAAAGCACAAAGTTCTTAAGTATAGTTTTTGAAGAATTCTCGCATTTTCTCTTCAAGCAATTATGAATTCCCCTTTTTGTACCGGCTCCAGAAGGATCACATAATATTCGTGTGCTGTTTAAATCCCCTTTATTAACTGATTTTTTTATACATTTAAATAGTGAATAAAACCATGGTGACCTATATCTATTCTGATACCATAAATATTCTGTAAGGGTCCCTTTTTGAATATTCATTGGATTAATTGAAATCGATTTCACTCCCAAACTTTTTAATACATCTATTGAATTGGAGCAATCATCAATCGCTGCTTGTTCATTTAAAAACAGTGGTTTAAACAATAAATATACTTTTACGCCAATCCCATGGTCATTACATCTTTTTAAAGCATCTTTGAAATCTTTAAATAAAATACCTTTATTTATATAATTATTTCGGATGTAATCATTTACAGTTTCAAGACCAATAGCAATTTCAAAATGTTTTTTATCAAAAAATCCTCTTATTTCTTCTAATTTTTCCGAAGTTATGTATTCCATACGTGATTCAATGACAATATCCTTAAATTTTTCTACTTTTGAGATTTTTTCATAGATATGGATTCTGACTTTTTTAGGTATTTCATTATCATCTAAAAAGCTTCCAGAATTGAATAATTTAAAAACAAAATTATTGGAATCTTGCTTGATTTCATTGATCTTATCATTAAAAGCATAGTCAAACTGATTAATAAGATGAGTAACTGGTACCTCTTCATTATTTGCATCTAAATAATATCCACACATAGAACATCCTCCATGTTCACTTAATGCCCAGCTACATCCTCTAGTTCGTAAAATAATTGTGAATTCCTTCCCTACCTCATTTACCAACCTATCTTTTTTTATCCAAAAACTAATTGGACGTTTCAATTGTTCTTCCATATAATTTTTTTTCCGTTTTTGAGCATCTTGTTTAATCAACTTAATTTTATCAATAAGACATTTCCCTTCTTCCAAAAGATCACTACTTCCATTCATAGATTTTTGCAATTCTCCCATTTTTAGAATTTTTTAAAAAATTAGAACCAACAATTAACTCTCCACTTCCTATTATCTTTTTCCTTTCTTTATTAACTATAATTACTTGACCATTCGGGATAAGATCTGAACTATACTCTAACACACCTTTTCGAAATAAGGTATTCCCTTGAATTTCGTCTCCATCAAAAACAATATAGTGTGAATTAATCGTAGATGGAGATTGAATTAATCTTCTAAGTCCTGTAATTGTTAATTTAATTTGACCTGTTGAAAATTTAAAAACCCCTAATTTTTCTTGAGTTTTTAAATCTCTTAAACCAATCTGATTATAAGCTTTAACATGAACTGGTTTTAAACCATTGGAATTAATTTTATTTCCTGAACCAATTCCAAATTGATAATCTAAAATCTTAACAAATTTTCTGCTCCAAGTTTTTGGTATATAATCTTTATTTAGATTTTCATTTTTCACTTCGAATACATTTTTATATTCCTTAATTAGTTTCTCTAAAGATTGGAGGGATTTAATAGAAGTTGTTCTATCTTGAATTTCGGAGTAGAAAAAATTATGAGGTAATTTAGAAGAAGCTCTCTTAACAATTTCAAGATATCCATTTTTTAAATGACATAGAATTGGAATTTTCTTATCATATTTTTCTAATAATTTAATAAGCATTTCAGCAGTGATAAATGTTTCCTCATTATCCCATTCACCCGTAACGGAAATATCATAAGAATTAACAGGATAGGTATTTTCTAACTGTCTTGGTATTACTCCTAAAGGCGAAGTTAAAATAAATTCCTGAAAATTAGGAAACTCTGTAAATTTCCTTAAAACGCCGTAAAATTTTTTATGTGATTTTGATTGTGAATAAGGTTTTTTAGCCGAACATGGTAGTAAAATTATTAAATTTGTCCAATGTTCAGGTTCGAAATTTTTAATTGTATTTTCTCTAAAAAAATGGAAATCTGGTCTATGATATGATGAAGGTCCTAGACTTCTTACTATTTTACTTTTTTGTATTAAAGGGGTTTCATATTTGAGATAATTATAATAATTCTTATCTAATACCTTTAATGTTGAAATTAAATTTGTTTCATCCAAGGAAGATTTTTCTACAAAAGCTCGAAAATCCTCATAACTTAAATATTGCTTGATTTTTTTCATGTAATTTAAAGCTGTAATTAAATTATGTAAGCTCAATAAATCAATTTTTTCAGCAGAATATTTATTATTTAATACTTTTTTTAAATTATCTTTACAAGCTAAGCAAGAACAAGGAAAATATTTTACCTTATATATTGGTAATAGATATTCTATTGTATCATAGAAGTTTTCGGCAGATATAAACATTGAATAAGAACAATCAATAAGATCTATTCCTAAATAGATTAGTAATGGATAATACTTTGGAATGATTCTACCAGAGGCCATAACAATTAAGTTATTATCCAATTCTCTCTTTATCCTAGAGATTATTTTTAGAATATTTCTGAAGTTATTTAGATTATCAAAAAGGTCAATTAAATTCACAATTTTGATATTTTCAAATTGATTTATAATTCGTATAAAAAAATCAAATAATTCAGTATATTCAAATATTCTTATTGATAAGCCAAAATTTAAATTGGGATAATTTATTAATATTTTTTCTACATTTTGAAGATAATTTCTTATCTCTTTTAATGCAAATTCTTTATTAATACTAGTAGTAGGAATATTAAACGGAAAGATTGATATAATATTATCCTCAGCAAAAATTTTAGTATTTTTTTTTAATATTTCTTGAAATCTCTGCATTGTTCCGGGATACGTGAAAATAAATCCCGTATTTTTAAATTTTTCTCGTATAAATCCAATTTTCAGGAAAAATTCTTTGGAAATTGTGAATATTTCATGATTCTCAAACTCTTGGATAAAACTCAATTGTTTCATTAATGCACTTTTTATAGGGACGATTACGTTAGGCGTTGTAATATATAATTTTCGTTCTTTAGAAAAGATTATTCGCCCAATTCTTGAATAACCAATTTTACTAGCTAGAACTTCAAAGAAATATGTCATATCGTCATTAAAAGGTATTAATTTGTTATTTAAATTTAATAAATTTTTAACTTCAAATTATGCAATCTCTCAAACTTATTAAGAATTTAGGCATTTAATTTCAAATTCAAACTTAAAACTTGGTAAGGCTTGGAATAATTGCTGTAATTATAGTTCATTTTTTCTAAAAAACTGAGAAATTAATATATGGTTTTAACTCATCCAAGACAAAATTTGTATAAGTATCTTCTATTTCTTCTGAACTATATAGATCTCTTATAAAAGTTGCATATTCTTCAATTTTTTTAACTCTTACGATTGCAAATAGTCCATATTGTTCACCTATTCGAAATAAATCGGTGATATTTTTGTTCATATCCAGTTTAAGGGCAAGTTCATTATATTTTGATGGATCTTTTGGTTTTATTCGAAGGAGGTATTTTCCTTTAAAACCTATTTTTTTTGGATAAAAATTTACAGTGTAATTTAAAATAGCTCCTTGTATTTCGAGTTTTTTTATTCTGTTATGAATAGTTGATTGTGAAATTTCCGTTTTAAGTTGTTCTTTAAATATTGTTCTTATTTCATAGGTGGATATTGGTTTAAGACCTTGGCCATCTCGAAGTATACTTAAAATTGCATAATCAATATTGTCTATTTTAAAATTAGGATCAAAATCTTTTTTATCTAGTTTTATTCCAATTTTCTCTATACTTCTAATAATATTATTTTTTAGCAGATTTTCTTTTGATACATTCTTTAAACCGTTTATAACTATTTTTCCATTTGAAAAAATTAAAATTGTTACAGGAGAGTTTTCAATCTTCAAAACTAGACCTGGAAATCTCTCAGGATTATATTCAATATCGATATTATTTTGAGCAATTCGATTTAAATCGATTTTTTCTGGAAGATCGATTTCTATATTCTCATTTTCGTTATCTTTTTTTTCTTTTATAATACAACTTAATTGGTCCAATAGCTCTTCCTCAAGAGTCATTTTTGACTTTCTTAAACTAATTCCATTTGTCTTAAACACTTTAATAGTTTCAATAATTTGATATTTTTTAAAATATGATTTTGCCATTATTTTATCTATTGTGTTTAATATCTGATAATATTCTTCAGGAGATTTAAAGATAAATAAGGCGAATAAAGAAAAGTCCCCAATTATTCCATCCAACATTCTTAATTGGGGTATTTCTAACAATCTTTTGACTAATTCAGGTTCTTTTGGGTTAGTTTTAATTTCAAGCATCACATATTTCAAATTATTTGGCCGAATATTTGGATTAATGTTTATTGTGAAATTTGTAATTATTTTTTGATCTCTCAAACCATCAAGTTTGTTTTGATATGTTTGTCTAGAGAGTCCTACCGCACGTGAATTTTTTGAAACAATAAATTTGGTTTTTCCACTTAAATTTTTTATAAATCTTTGGACTTCTACATGATTTTTAATAATACTCATATTATTACAATTTTGCAAATTTCTTAATTATTATTAATTAACTGTTAAGTTTTATATATAAATATTTGCATCTAACCAAAAAAAGGTTTATTAATTAATTAAAATTAATATTCTTACAAAAATGAAAGTGATTTAAATGGTAAATTATAAGATAGCAGATGAAAATTTAGCTGATCAAGGAAAAGAAGCACTTTACATAGCAGAAAGTAAAATGCCCGTCACCGCTAAGGTTATTCGTGAAAGATTTCAAAAGGAAAAACCATTAAAAGGTATAATTATAGCTGGTTGTTTGCATATAACAAAAGAAACTGGTAATTTAGCCCGAACTCTTAAAGCTGGTGGTGCGGAAGTCTATCTTTGTGGTAGTAATCCCCTATCAACTCAAGATGATGTAGCTGCAGCATTAATACAAGAAGGAATTAATGTGTTTGCTTGGCACGGTAATACTGATGAAGAATTCTATTGGTGTATAAGACAGTGTTTAGATGCCAAACCAAACATCTTAATAGATGATGGTGCTGATATGATAGTTACTGCTCATAAAGAATATGAAGAATTAATAAATTCAGGGATTATTTTTGCGTGTCAGGAAGAAACTACCACTGGAGTTAAAAGATTCAAAGCAATGGATAAACAAGGAGTATTGAAGGTACCATTATTTCCTGTAAATGATGCTCGATGTAAGAATCAGTTTGATAATGAATTAGGCACAGGTCAAGGCATAGTTTCTGCAATTTATGGAATGCATGTCCTCTTTGCTGGCAAAAATGTAGTTATCGCTGGATATGGTCATTGCAGTTCAGGTATGGCATTAAGAGCAAGGGGCCTAGGTGCAAACGTAACAGTTACAGAAGTTGATCCCACAAAAGCATTACAAGCCATATTTGCGGGATTCTCAGTTAAACCAATTGAAGATACTCTAACTTATGCTGACATTATATTAACAGCCACGGGTTGCAAGCATGTAATCCCTCCTAAAACAGAATTATTTGAGAAATTAAAAGATGGAGTTATCCTTGGAAATCTTGGACACTTTGATATTGAAATACCTACTAAAGAACTCTATGAATATTCAAAAGAAATTAAACCAATTCGACAGAATGTAGAAGAATTAATCTTTCCTAGTGGCAAGAAAGTTTATCTCCTTGCAAAAGGACGATTAGCTAATTTAGTCTTGTCAGAGGGGCACCCAAGCGAAGTAATGGATATGTCCTTCGCTTTACAATCATTAATGTCAGAATATATTGTAAAGAATAAAGATTCCCTAAAGCCAGGTATGGTTGATGTTCCAATTGACATTGACGATAAGGTTGGATTTCTCAAATTGAAATCAATGGGTGTTGAAATTGATACTTTAACAGAGGAACAATATAATTATATTCACGGATTTCTCGAAGGCACTTAAATTATCAAAAATACTTTATCAATTTCTTATTTTTTATTTATTTATAGAATTATCTTAAATCCTTCTAATTCTGTTTCATACACAAATTATTTAAATTAAGTTAATTATAACTAATTTGTCAAAATTTAAGTTTCTACAGAGGTTGAAATTTATAGTGAATTTACAATCAATGGAAGGTATGGAAGATTATTTGAAACCGACAAAGTTTTGTGACTGTGATAATCAAGAAATAATTGATAAGGTAAAAGAACTTACCAAGAATGATAAAACTCCTAAAGAGATGGCGTTAAGTATTTTTTATTTTATAAGAGATCAGATAACTTTCATGATGTGTGAAACTGATAAAGCATCTGAAACTCTTAAGAAAGGACATGGTCATTGCTCTACCAAAACTAATCTTCAAGTTGCACTTTTACGTGCGGTTAATATTCCAGCTAGATATCATCTTGCTTCTTTAACTAAAGAATGTCTTAAAGGCGTAGTTTCAGAATCATTTTACAAGGATTTTTCAGATGTAATAACAGATCATCCTTGGTGTGAGTGTTATCTTTCTGAAAAATGGATCTCTTGCGACACTCTATTTGATAAAGCATTAACCGAAGCTATATATAAGAAGGGTATTCACACAAAAGAAGATATTCCAACAATAGATTGGGATGGTGAACATGATTTAAACACTATGACCAAATGGATGATAGAGGATAAGGGAACTCTTCCTTCTCTAGATAAATTATTTATAGAAGCTCAAAAGGAGTTAGAGGAACTCCCAATTGAAAAGGATCAATTGGAAATGATAGTTAATCAGTCGAATAAATATACGGATAGTATAAGAAAATTATAAATTAACAACTCTTTTTGCATTTTTTTTCTTATTTATTCTAAAAAGTAATATTTGAGATAATTTTTACTATTTTTTTTCTAGTTATGGTTTTGGATTCAGTATTTCATTAGGAGTAATATCTCCATAAACTTCATAAGCAAGAGATCTCAACCCAATTAATCCAATAGGCTCATCTTTTAATTTTTCTGATTGCCATATTTTTAAATTCTTAAATTCTTTTTTAATTTCTGAGGTATAGTTAAGTTGAAGTGCTCTAATTTTATTACAAAAATCACACTCTTTAGGTTTAGGTATAATCATATTTATATGAACTCCCTCTAATTTAATATATCGCTTTGTTAAATCTCTAGCTCTTTTAATTTCCTCAAAACTTGGTTTTTCAGCTATTGTCACTAGTCTTAGTGAACCAATATCGTGAATTAGATCTGAGATTCGTTCTCCGCGCTTTTCTAATTCTACAATCATATTAAAAATATCTTTTCCCAATTCTCGTCTTTCTTTATAATTATCAAATGGTTTAACTATATTTCTCCACATTTTTGAAACATTTCGAATAGCGCCCTTAATAGAATTATAAAAATTTAATGAGTACTTGAGTACTACTTTTACTTGATCTTCAGGTATCTCAAAAAGAGTAATCATATTTGCAGTGGGGGGGAAATCTGCAATTATTATATCAAATTGAATATATTGAGTATTAACATCTTCAGCATCTAATATTTTTTGAAAAAACATAGCATTTTTTAACGCTAATGGAATAGAATCAGCAGTAAATGTTGTATCTATAAACTTTTCGATTTGGGGAATCATTCCTACAAGTGGCATTTGCTTTGTAAGGCTTTTCATTTTTTCTATTAAATCTTTAGTGTATTTCTTAGCATAACTATTAGCATCGGGTTCAATACACCATAAATTTTTTGTTAATAGCGTTACTTTGTTTCCAATTTTCAATTTGAATAAATCACTAAGGTTATGTGCCATATCAAAAGAAATAAGTAATATTTTTTTTTTAGGAAGTAACTCTGAAAGAAGCACTGCTGTAGCAGCACTGATAGAACTCTTCCCTACACCTCCTTTTCCCCCTAAAACAATAATTTTCTCCATGATTAAATATTGGTTTAAAACCTATAATTTATAATATCAAAAATAAAAATAACATAAAAAACC